>NZ_JAATEP010000035.1:0-119303 GCF_012034275.1 Nonomuraea composti
TGCCGCAGATGGTGGACCAGCCGTACTACGCGGGGCGGGTGGCCGCGCTGGGGATCGGGGTGGCGCACGACGGGCCAGTGCCGACCGTCGCGTCCCTGTCGGCGGCGCTCGGGACGGCGCTGGCGGCCGGGACCCGGGCGCGGGCGGCGGCCGTGGCGGGCGAGGTCCGCTCGGACGGGGCGATGGTGGCCGCGAAGCTGCTTCACGAAGGAGTGGCGTGAGCCCCTGAGGTGCCTGCCCCTTTTGTTCCGGCCCCTTTTGTTCCGGCCCCTGATGCCTCCACCAGCACGTCCCCCGCCGCCGTCCGCACATAGAGGACCGACCGCCCGGCCCGCCGCCGCTCCACCAGCCCCGCGTCCAGCAGCACCCGCAGGTGCCGCCCCACGGACCCGAGCGCCTGCCCGGTCACGGCGACGAGCTGGGTCGTGCTCATGGGGGTGCCCAGGAGCACCAGCACCCCGGCCCGCGCGCCGCCGACGAGCGCCGCGAGCCCGGCCGGTGCGGGCCGCCGGTCGTGGTCCTCGGCGAGCACCCCCAGGCACGGGTAGACGAGGGCGTACCGCTCCCGCCCCTCCCACGACACCCACCCGGCCCGCGGCGTCACCGGCATGAACAGCAGCTCCGCCCCGGCGGCCACCTCACGGGGCGGGTACGCGTTCATGTTGACCTGGAAGCGGCTCTCCCCGAGCCACCGCGTGCCGGGCCGCAGCGAGTCCAGCACGGCCGCCCAGCCGCCCTGGCTCACCCGCGCCGTCCGCGCCACCATGTCCGCTTCGAGGATGCGCCGGCGGCGCCGCCAGTACGGTCGTACGGTCTCGTCCCAGACGTACGTCAGGAGGGCGGCCGCCCGCCCGGGCAGGTCGTCCCGCTCCAGGGCGGCGGGGAGCGGGCCGCGCAGCGAGACGCGCAGGTTGTCGCGCGCCTCCCGCGCGCCTGCCGCCCGCACCCGGGCGACGGTCTCCTCGAAGCTCTCCCCCTCGCACGAGGTGGGACAGAAGAAGTCGGCGATCCAGGACGCGCCGAGCGCCGCCCGCACGATCAGCGCCGCCACCGGGTCGTCGGCGAGGCGGGCGCGGTAGCCGGGCAGGTGCGCCCGCAGCCACGCCGCCTCGCCCGGATGCCGGCCGGCGCCCGCGTGCAGCAGCTTCAGGCTCGCGAACGTCTCGGCGAACGGCGACAGCACGAACCGGCTGCGGGCCAGCGTGTCGGTGTCGATCTGCCACAAGCCCATCCGTGTACGACCTTTCGCGCGCCGGCGAAACAGTAAACACGGTCCGGGGGCCTCTCCGAGACTTCGTACCCATGCGCAGCTACCGAGCCCTGCTCCGCACCCCGGAGTACACCCCGTTCCTGCTCTCCTTCACCGCCCACTCCTGCGCCCAGACGATCGGCGCCCTCGCCCTCGGTACGCTGGTCTTCCGTGCCACCGGCTCGCCGTTCCTGGCGGCGGTGAGCATGTTCGGGCCGCAGCTCGCGCAGCTGGTGGGGGCCGCGTTCCTGCTCTCGGCCGCCGACCGCCTGCCGCCGCGGGTGATCCTGTGCGGCCTCTCGCTCGCGTACGCGACCGGCGCGGCGCTGCTCACCTGGCCCGGCCTGCCGGTCGCGGCGATCTTCGCCGTCCTCCTCACGCAGGGGCTGATCGCGTCGCTGGGCGGGGGCGTGCGGTCGGGGCTGCTGACCGAGATCCTGCCGAAGGACGGCTACGTGCTGGGCCGTTCGGTGTTCAACATGGTGTCGGGGCTGACGCAGGTGGCCGGGTTCGCGGTGGGCGGCGCGCTGCTGACGTCCCTCACACCGAGGACGTGCCTGATCCTGGCCGCGGCACTGCACGTGGTGTCGGCCCTGGGCGCCCGCCTGGGGCTCACGGCCCGCCCGCCGCGCGCCGCCGGGCGCCCGTCCGTCTCGGCGACCTGGCGGGCCAACGCCTTCCTGTGGTCCGCGCGGCCCCGGCGCCTGGCGTACCTGCTGTTGTGGATCCCGAACGGCCTGGTCATCGGCTGCGAGTCGCTCTACGTGTCGTACGCCCCCGCGTTCGCCGGGACGTTGCACGCGTGCGCGGCGCTCGGCATGTTCCTGGGCGACGTGGCCGTGGGGCGCCTGGTGCCGCCCGCATGGCGTCCCCGTCTCGCAATCCCGCTGCGCCTGCTGCTCGCGGCACCGTACCTGATCTTCGTCCTGCGGCCGGAAGGGGCGGCGGCGGCCGTCGTGGTCGCCGTCGCCTCCGCCGGCTTCGGCGCGGGCCTGGTCATCCAGGAACGCCTGATGTCCCACACCCCCGCCGGCCTCGCCGGCCAGGCCCTCGGCCTGCACTTCGTCGGCATGTCCGCCGTGCAGGGCCTCTGCGCGGCCCTCGCCGGCGCGGTGGCCCAGCTGACCTCGCCGGCCGTGGCGATGACGGTGCTGGCGGCCGGCTCGGTCGCGGTGACGCTGACCCTCGCGGCACTGGGCCGGCGGGCGTTGTCCGACCTGGTGCCGGTCAGCGCCTGATGCGGGCCTGCGCCTGCGCCGTGGTGTTCTCGTGCGGGAACGGCTCGTCGGGGACGGGAACGCCGAGCGCGGCGCACACCGGCTCCCACCCCTCCGACGGCTGCCACTCCAGCAGCCGGTGCGCCGGCACCGTGGCGCGGACCTCGGCGAGCTGCCGCTCGTAGGCCGCGACGATCCGGTCACGGTCGTTCGGATCGCCGAACGCGCCACCGAACAGCGCCCGGATCACCTCCTGCATGGCGTCGGCCTGCTCGGCGCTCCCGGCGAGCAACGGCGGCCGCTCACCCGCCGGGCTTCCGCCCATCAGGTGGCGGGCCCCCTGCAGCACCGTGCGGTCCATGCTCTCGTACCAGCGCTCGGGGCTCTCCCGCCGCGACAGCAGTACCAGCGCGTCCGGGTACGCGGCGGACAGCTCCCGCCAGAACCACGACACCGGCCAGTCCACCCCCGCCGCGTACCCCGCCAGGAACCCGCCCCAGTCCGGCAGCGTCCCCGCACAGGCGTCACGCCACACGGCGGCGTCGCCCGGCCGGGCGAACAGCTCCTCCATGTGGTAGCAGGGCGCCCCGAGCAGCCGCTCCAGCGCCTTCCGCAACGACGTCGTCCCCGTACGCGGGAACCCCGCCCCCACCACGCGTAGGCCCATATCGACCCCTTCCTCCAGACCCTGCCTACCACGAGGCATACCAGAAACGTTATTCCGTAGTCGTACGATTACGGATCGCCTAACGTGTATGAGGCTGATCTCTCCGTCGAGAGGAGCCGGGCATGCACACCAGTCCTTCCCAACCCCCGCCGGCCACCTCGCAGGCCCCCTCCGGCACCGCCATGCGAGACGCGACCCGGTACATGTCGGTCGCCGCGTACCTCGACCCGACGTACCGGGAGGTGGCGCTGCGCGAGCTGGTCCGCAACCGGCACCGGGGCGTCGCGCCCTCGCACGGCGGCTTCGACGTCGTGCCCGTGCTGCGGCACTGCCTGCGGGCGCGGTCGTTCCTGCTGGCCCGGGAGGTCGTGCTGACCCTCGTGCTCGTCCTCGGCCTCCTTCTTTTCGCCACGGGCACTGTCCAATGGCTCGCCATGGCCCTCGCGTTCGCCCTCCTCACCGTGCGACCGATACGCGGGCTTCCCTGGCCGCACAAGCTCATCGCCTGGCTTATCTTCTCGACGGTCCTGGCGGTGGCGGCGGGCCTCGTGCTCGCGGCTCTCATCTCCGCCCGGGTGTTGCTGGGCGGGGAGATCACCTTCGTGACGTACGATGCCGCCGGGCTGTTGGTGCAGTGGCCGATCATGGCGCTCGTCACCCTCGGCGTCGCCATCGCCTACCGCATCGCCGTCTACCGCGTCATCGGCCGCGACCTGCGTCCGGGCGCGCCGCCGCCGTCCGGCCCGGCCGCCGGCGACGAGACGGAGCAACGGCTGCAGTGGATCGGCGCGGCCCAGCACGGCAACATCACGCTCTACTCCGGGCGCAACCCGTTCCTCGGCGCGGGCGACACGGCCCGCGCCTGGACCATCGCCGTCGAGATGGACCGGACGGCGGGCGCGCACAACGGCTCGGGGCCGGTGCGCCCGCTCGTCGAGATCGACCCGCTGGAGCTGCACACGTTCGTCCGCGAACGGCTGGAGCAGATGAGCGCGCAGTCCCACCCGGCGGGCATCATCAACCTGCGCATCCGCGACCAGATCGTCGCCGGCGGCCGGTTCAACCAGCTGCACGGCTGGAACGGCGCTGGCCCCGCGCTGCACCCCCTGGTCGACTCCAAGCAGCTGCGCCCCTGGACGAACCTGCCGGAGCAGGTCGTCTCCGCCGTGATCCGCAGCCCCCAGGCAGGGGCGCGGCACTACCAGCGGCTGGACATCAACTCGGAGGGGCCGAGCGTGCTCGACCCGTCGGGCCGCATCATCATCCCGGCGGAAGACCGGGGGACGTCGGTCACCGCGTTCGTGCACCTCGCGGTCGAGGGGCGCATGCTCTACACCGAGTTCGTCGTCACCGTGCTGCCGCCCGCGGCCAAGGCGTACCGGCACGTGGACGAGCTGCCGCTCTCCTCGCCGCCGCTCCTGGCGTACCACGCGCTGCGCGGGAGCGTCCTCTACCTGTTCCGCGACATCGTCGCCGCGCCCGTGCGGCTGCTGCGCATGGGGTGGCAGTCGTTCCGGCACAGCATCGGCGTGGACGACCCGCGCGCGTACACCGCCTATGACTACGGCGCCCGCCTGAGCCTGCGCGAGCTGGGCGCGGCCGAGCGGGCCGACACCATGATCCACGAGCTGGACACCTTCAAGTACACCAAGCTCATCGAGGAGCGGCTGACCTCGGCCGTGCTCGACTTCCTGGAGGACAAAGGCGTCGACACCACCGCCTACCGGCGCCAGGCCACCGCGGTCTCCATCTCCAGCACCACGCACTACAGCGGCAGCTTCCAGGGCGGCCAGTTCGGCGGGCCTGGCTCCCAGTTCGTCCAGAACACCACCGAGCAGCGCGGCGAGGGCAAGTCATGACCGACGACAGCTACACCTACAGCGGGACGTTCACCGGCAGCCAGTTCGGCGGCCCCGGCTCCCACTTCACCCAGCACGTCACGACATCGGGCCAGAGCGCCGCCGGCCCTGACCCGGACCTGGTGCGGCTGGAGGCGCTGCTCGCCGACCTGATGACGCGGGTCGCCGCCCGTTCCGACGAGATCGACCACCCCGAACGGGCCGGCCGCGACGCGCAGGAGCTCCTCGACGAGGCCGCCCGCCCGGCCGCGGAGCGGGACACGAGCCGCATCGCGGACGCGTTCCGCCGCCTGCGCGACCGGCTCCGCCCGGTCGCCGACTTCGCCGACTCCCTCGCCAAGCTCGCCGACCTCCTGACCAAGTTCCTCCCTTCCTGAGCGCTCACGGGACGGCAACATTTGAGCGTTCGCTTGCCCTCATCACAGGCGATGCCGGGCACCACCGTCGCATGGCAGACCTTCCCTTCCACGACCGGACGGACTTCGACGACGCCGACCGCGGCTTCGTCGCCAAGCTGACCCCCGCCCTGATCAGGGCGGCCGACGGCCAGGTCGTCTGGGACAACGACGCCTACGCCTTCCTCGACGCCGACTGCCCGCCCACCGCGCATCCCAGCCTGTGGCGGCAGGCGCAGCTCTGCGCCAAGCAGGGCCTGTACGAGGTCACCGACGGCATCTACCAGGTACGCGGCCTCGACCTGGCCAACATGACCCTCGTGGAAGGCGAGCGCGGCGTCATCGTCATCGACCCGCTCATCTCCACCGAGTGCGCGGCCGCGGCCCTGCGGCTCTACCGCGACCACCGCGGCGACCGCCCGGTCACCGGCCTCGTCTACACCCACTCCCACGTCGACCACTTCGGCGGCGCCAGGGGTGTCACCAGCGGCGACGGCATCCCCGTCATCGCCCCAGCCCGCTTCATGGAGCACGCCGTCTCCGAGAACGTCTATGCCGGCACCGCCATGAACCGCCGCGCCGCGTACATGTACGGCCAGTTCCTGCCCCGTGACCCGGAAGGCCAGCTCGGCTGCGGCCTCGGCATGGGCGCCTCCACCGGCACCGTCTCCCTCGTCCCGCCCACCCTCGACATCACCCGCACCGGCCAGGAGGAGACGGTCGACGGCGTGCGCATCGTCTTCCAGCTCACCCCCGGCACCGAGGCCCCGGCCGAGATGAACTTCCTCTTTCCCGGCCGCCGTGCCCTCTGCCTGGCCGAGAACGCCACCCACAACCTGCACAACGTCCTCACCCTGCGGGGCGCGCTGGTGCGCGACACCCGGGTCTGGGCGCGCTACCTGACCGAGGCCATCGCCCTGTTCGCCGGCCAGGCGGACGTGGCCTTCGCCTCCCACCACTGGCCCACCTGGGGCCGCGAGCGCATCGTCACGTTCCTGTCGCAGCAGCGCGACCTGTACGCGTACCTGCACGACCAGACCCTGCGCCTGCTGAACAGCGGCCTGACCGGCCCCGAGATCGCCGAGACCATGCGGCTGCCGCCCGCCCTCGAACAGGCCTGGCACACCCACGGCTACTACGGCTCCGTCAGCCACAACGTCAAGGCCATCTACCAGCGCTACCTGGGCTGGTTCGACGGCAACCCCGCCCACCTGTGGGAGTACCCGCCCGTCGAGCAGGCCCGCCGCTACGTCGAAGCCTTCGGCGGCACCTCCGCCGTCGTCGCCCTGGCCGGCGGCTACGTTCAGGAAGGCGACCTCCGCTTCGCCGCCACCCTGCTCAACCACGCCGTCTTCGCCGACCCGCGCGACTCCGCCGCCCGCCGTCTCCTCGCCCAGGTCTACACCCGCCTGGGCCACGGCGCCGAGAACGCCACCTGGCGCAACTTCTACCTCACGGGCGCCCACGAGCTGGCCGGCGGCCCGTCACCCGCCGCGACCGACACCGCCCCGCCCGACCTCCTGAACGCCCTCACGCCGGCCCAGCTCTTCGACTCCCTCGCCATCCGCGTCAACGGCCCGTCCGCCTGGACCGAACGCTTCACCATCGACTGGCACCTCACGGACACCGGCTCGGGCGAGCATCATCGCACCACGATGTCCAACGGCGCCCTGATCCACGAGCAGTCCCCGTCCGGCGGCAGCCCCGACCTCACCCTCCGCCTCACCAAGGACCGCCTGCTCGGGCTGCTCGCCGGCGACACCGACCGCGGCCTCGACCACGACGGCGACCTGGCCGTCCTCCAACGGTTGATCGCCGTCCTGGAGACCCCCACCCCGGACTTCGCCATCGTCACCCCGTGACCCGCGCCACCCCCTCACCGCGCTCCGGATGCTGAAGGTGTCGATGCGGTTGTCCGGCTCGCTCTCAGGGGCCCAGGCCATCACCAGCATGCCGCCCACCAGCCCCAGGACCATCCCGACCAGGAAACCGCCCAGATTGGAGTAGACGAAGGACGCCAGGGACAGCACCAGCGCCACCAGCCCGAGAAAGACCCGCTGAGCCGGCTGCGCCCAGACCAGCACCCCTGCCATCACCATGAGCAGCGCGATCAGATAGCTGACCCCCACAGCGCCGAACATGACGGCCACCGGCAAAGCGTCAAGCGCCATCGGAACGGAGAGCAGCTCCACCCCCGCCGCGACGACCAACGCCCCGCCCCAGAACGGCCGCCCCCGCCGCCATCCCGCCCTCAGAAGCATTCGCGCTCCCCCCGCACCACGTCGAGCCCGAGATCCGGCAACCGGAACGTCGCCGCCGTGGCAGCCCGCGGACTCAACCTGAGATCACGAAGCGTGACCGCCGAAGCCTGACTGCCGAACGCCCCGGCCGGCCCCCTGAGCCCGGGCACCTCGTCCAACGTGGCAGCATCCCGCCCCAGCTCCAGCGCCCGGAGATCGGCCCCCGTCCGCCCGGTCTCCACATCGAGCACCAGATCATCGATCGTCACCACGTTCCCGCCCCGCCCCCCGGTGAGCCGCATCGTGACGGGCCCGAGCGGCGTCCTCACCAGCACGCTCTGGCACAGATCGGTCACCACAGCCCGCCGCACCCCGGTGGCGATGACCGGAATCGACCGCCCCGCCCTGTTCTCCACCACCCTGCCGGTCATGGCGAACCCCTGCCCCCGCAACTCCCCCACGGAAAGCTTGAACGCACTACCGGCCACCACGAACGTAGCCCCGATGACCCCCTGAGCCGTGGCACCCACCACCACCGACGTCACCACCGCCACCGGAGCCAAGATCACGGCAAACCGCTTCCACCGCACGCGCCCCTGCTCAGCCATGATCTGGCTCCGCTTCACCCTCGGATACTCGAACGAGCCGGTCAATCACCACGCACGGTGACACTCGGCTCCATTGACGAGCATGAGCGACATCCACCCCGTCCGCCGCCACACTCGCCGCCCCCAACGACGCCCATGACCTGCAACTATCCAAATTTGCCCGAACCCCGGAGCCTCCCGTGGGGTCACGTCAGAGACGCACCTCCTCACTCACCCCGACCCCCGCCCATCCACCCCTCCTCAAGATCCGGGCGATACGATCCACCCCATGGCGGATCAAACCTCCCCGTGGGGTACGGGCTGAGCGTGCACCTGAATCGCGGGGAGGCCGTCTCCTTGGTGCAGCGCATCATGGATGGGGAGTACGCGGACGAGCGGGAACTCGACAGCTGGCTGGAGATACTGGACCGCTCATTCGCATGCCCTTCAGGCCATGTCTCCGACCTGATCTTCTGGCCCTCAACAGCTGAACCAACCCCGGAACAAGTCGTTGCCCAGGCGTCCGCTTACCGCCCCATCGCACTGTGACCACTTACCAAGTTCGCGCGTTGCCGATCGCAGCTTCCGCCACCACACAACGCAGCCGACCCCGTGCCAGCTCAAAGCTCAAGTGAAGTCAGGCGCCCCGACGGGCGCCTGACGTGTCATTCAGAGATGCCATGGTCCTTCAGCCGGGCAATGAGTTCGTCCATGCTCCTGGGCTGGAGCCAGGCATTGCCGCCCGCCGAAAGTGGCTCTCGTCCTCCGACGAGCGCGGTCTGACCACCAGAGCGCTGTGCGGCCAGAACGGGGTCTTCCAGAAGGAGCCCTTGCGGGGGAACCAGCATGAGCTGCGCCGAGCCAGGCAGCTTGGCACCGGGAATGCGCACTGCGCCGGTGAGCGCCTCCTGCGGCAATTCCCTCGGATACGCGAGGATCTTGGTGCCCGACGGCATCGCCTTCTCGAAGTCGGCAACGCTTTTCGCCGGCTTCCATTGGTCTGCCGGCGCAGAGTCGTCGCGGACGACAGCGCCCTGATCCAAGGCCACGTACGCGATCCCACCGGCAATCGTATGCCGGATAGCCGGACTCCGAGACCCGTAAGAGGGAGACGTCGAGTGAGCCGTTCCGCTCACTGCGAAGAAACTCCTGCGCTGATACGGGCGCTTGCGTTCCGCCGGGACCGCAGCCGGACACCATCGTGGCACCCGCGATCAGCAGAGCGGCAGCGAGATACTTTTCACAAGGACATCGTTGACATGCATGTTAAGAGAGTCGAAATGCCTCGCGTGAAGCGAACTCAATAGGCTACGGTCCGTGATATCGACGTGTGCGCGCGTTCCAGGTGCGCTTTCCGAGCTCGAGACAGGCGGGTGACGTGCAGGAGGGCGCGAGTAGCTGGAAGCGCCGGCACGCAGTTTGAGCTGCGCTCCGACTCCTTCTTCCCCGCCTACGCAAACGGCGCCCATCGTGAACGTGCCCTTCCGGGGAGAATGAGCCGCTTCCCTTCGACCGTCACACGATGGCTCACCTCCTGCCAGACCCCAGTGACTGATCGTCACGCATTACACCACTCGGCGGGACGCCATCGACCGACGATGAGCGGATGTCAATCAGAGGCCGAAGTAATCGAGCTGCGACAGCCCCCTCAAGCAGCCAGCATGGCGACATGACAGATCTCCAGTGGGACGAAGTGAGCGAATTCTTCGATCCCGGCTTGATGGGCGCACTGCCCGACCTCTTTGTCCCGGACGCCATCGTCGAGGACTGGCAGACCGTCCTGGACCTGGTCAGAGCACGCGGACGGAAATGGCAGTACTCGCAAGGCGCCACGGCGCTGCCACTGCCCACCGCCGCCGAAGCACTCACTCGCCCACCCGAGGCCGAGACGGCGTCACTACGAGTCTGGCCCGCTCCGGGCGTGCTCGCGATCTTCCGATTCATGTCGGACACCGAAATCGACTTCGACGTCGACCTTCACGAACTGCAAGACCAGAAGGGCGTCGACACCCTCTGCGACTTCCTGCGAGCGATCGGCAGCGAACTCGGCAAGCCGGTGCTGATGACCCCGGAAGGCGGAAGCCAAGAGCACGTGGTCCTCGGTTTCGACCCCGCCGCCGGCAAGGTCGTCCTGCTCGGCGACCAGGCATCCAAGTGACTACCGCCGTACGATCAGGCCAGTTCCAGTAGGTGGGCAGTGGGACTGTAGTCGATCTTCCAGTCCGCGTAGACGCCCAGGCTTCCGTCCCGAAGGCAGCGCAAGCCGACACTGACCCACCGCACCTCACCATCACCGCGCAAGGCGAGCCCCACCGCTACAGCGAACTCCTCGCCTCCACACGGACAAGCACATTCTCCAAGATCCGCCTCATCCACGTGATCGGCGCTGTCAGCGACATAGGAAGCGCCCCCGCACGCGACACAGATCCGTCGGACACAACCTGCATCGTCATCGGCCATGACGTTGAAGTGCCTGCCCGCACATCCGCCGCACACGGCCTCCCTCACTTGCTGAACGGCGTAGCCACCTGCCCGGTATTCACGGAGAAAGCCGGCGAGACCCTCAAGTTCACCTGCCGCATCGGCCGCCATGGCTCACGAGTGTAGGAACCAAGGCATTGGCGACCACCCCGGAGCCGGAGTGCCTCTGCCGAGGCATAGGCGCCGACACGTGACCTACCGACCTGGACGAGATCAGAGCCGCACGCCTGACTGCGATCTCAAGCCTGGAGCCGCGCCCCCTCCTCGCGCCGAATCAACGCCAAGAATGCGACCAACACTGCGCCCGCCACATAGTGCAGGATCGGGCCGTACATGACGATGTCCCAACCACCGAATTCAATGGTTTCCGTACAGCCGTCCAAGCTGATCTGAACGGCGTACGGAATGCTGAACACCCCGGCGATCACCACGAACAGCGCCGCCGTCAGCCACGCGGCGGCGACGCCCCACCTTCCCCGAAGAACGAGAACCGCACAAAGACCAAGCGCCATCACCGTGGTGGGCAAGCCGTTCAAGTCCGCGGAGACGGTGCGCCAGTTGAGCTCTATCAGCCAGCCGATATCCGCAGGAGCCAGTGGCTCGGAGCTCAGCGGGCAGGTAAAGCCCTTGGTCGAGTAGGTCGGCCCTTCGGGGAAGTACAGCGAAAAGGTACGCAAGGCGGGGGCCGCCAGAGCCGCCAAGGTCAGCGAGGGCACGCCCCAGCGCGGGGGAATCGCCGATAACGGAAGCAAGAACGCCGCCAGGTGATCGTGTTCAGGGGCGCCCAGCCTAGATCATCTCTCGCACCCGTTCACACTGGCCCGAAGCTCATCCCTTACGAGAGGAACCCCGCATGTCCCACACGCGAACGTGACCAGGAGGCCTCTGGCCACGTGCCGCTTCCCCTTGGAACACCACAGCTCACGGATCTGTGCCTCAGACGGGCTGGCCGACCGGCCGGATGGTCAGGGTGTTGAGGTCGACGCCGGCCGGCTGGCCGAGGGCGAAGCAGATGGCCTCGGCGACGGGCTCGGGGGACATGGCGATGGGCGGGACGCTGCCTTGCCAGAAAGCGGTGTCGGTCATGCCGGGGTTGACGAGGGTGACGCCGATGCCGCGGCTGGTGGCGTACATGCGCAGGTTCTCAGCCATGCCCGTGACGGCCCACTTGGTGGCGGAGTAGAGGTTGGCGGGGCTGTTCTTCAGGCCGGCGACGCTGCCGATGAGGATCAGCCGCCCGCCCGTGGCCTCGAGGTGGGGCAGGGCGGCGTTGGCCAGCAGGGCGGGGCCGAGGACGTTGGTGAGGACCATCGGCGCCCACAGCTCCGGGTCACCGTCGGCGATGGTGCGCGGGTAGTCGGCGGCGGCGAAACCGGCGTTGGCGACCACGGCGTGCAGGGCGCCAAAGCGTTCCACGGTGCGGGTCACGGCGGCTTGGGTGGCCGGCCAGTCGGCGGCGTCGGCGATGATCCCGAGCAGCCGGTCGGG
This sequence comes from Nonomuraea composti, assembly GCF_012034275.1. Taxonomy (NCBI): domain Bacteria; kingdom Bacillati; phylum Actinomycetota; class Actinomycetes; order Streptosporangiales; family Streptosporangiaceae; genus Nonomuraea; species Nonomuraea composti. The sequence continues at coordinate 12,184 of NZ_JAATEP010000035.1, forward strand.
GTGGCCGGTCTCGTCGAGGAAGGACTTGAGCCTGGTCTCGTCGCGGCCGGTGACGGCCACGCGGTGACCGCGGTCGAGGAGCAGTCGCGCGGTGTGGGCGCCGATGCCGCTGGTCGCGCCGGTGATCAGTACGGTCTTGCCGGTCATGGTCGTACTCCTGAGTGGTGGAGGTCCTGCTGGTGCGTCACAGGAGGGCTCCGACGGGTGATGGGCGGGCCGATCACCACGCCAAGAGCTGGCTGGACCTGACATCAGCAGGTCGCGTCCTCTCTGCTGATCCCAGAAAACCCGTCGCGCCGCACACGAGGCAGAGCGCGCTTATAGGGGAACAAGTTCAACCTCCTTCCCACCGCCACCTGCGCTTACCGTGGAGGACATGGACGACCGGCCCGACAACCGCGCCCAGATCCGGGATTTCCTCACGACCCGGCGCGCCAAGCTGACCCCGGAACAGGTCGGGCTGCCTGCCGGCGGCCGGCGCCGGGTCCCCGGGCTGCGCCGCGAGGAGGTCGCGGTGCTGGCCGGAGTGAGCACCGAGTGGTACACGCGGCTGGAGAAAGGCCACATCACCGGCGTATCGGAAGAGGTACTCGGCGCGGTGGCCCAGGCCTTGCGCCTGGACCAGGACGAACGCACCTACCTGTTCGCCCTGGCCCGCGCCGCCCGCCCCACCCGCCGCACACCTTCCCGCCGCACGGACGCCCAGGTCCCGCCGCCGGTCCAGTGGCTGCTGGACTCCATGACGCTGTCGGCGGCGTGGGTACGCAACGGCCGCACCGACATCGTCACCTGCAACGCACTGGCCCGGTCCCTGCTCGCCCCGGTCTTCGACAGCCCAGCCACCACCCGGCACGCCCGTACCAACCTGGCCCGCTACGTCTTCCTCGACCCGGCCTCGCAGCAGTTCTTCGTCGACTGGGACGAGGCCGCCGCCGTCAGCGCCGCCCTGCTACGCGCCGAGGCCGGCCGCGAACCCCACGACCGCGCCCTGCGCGACCTGGTCGGCGAGCTGTCCACGCTCAGCCCCGAGTTCCGCAGCCAGTGGGCCGCCCACGACGTCCGCATCCACCATGCTGGCCACAAGCGACTGTGGCACCCGCAGGTCGGCGACCTGGAGCTGACCTACCAGTCCCTCGACCTGCCCATCTCCAACCGGACGGTCTACGGCCTCACCATCTACACCGCCGAGCCAGGCAGCACCTCAGAAGACCGCCTCAAGCTCCTGGCCAGCCTGACAGCCACCCCTCCGGCCCACCCCACCAACCGTCCACGCTGAAGCGCGCCGACCCGCTTACCGACGCAGCCAGACGGGCACTCACCAACGAACCTCGGAGACCCCGCGACCGGGGCTGAGGAGGAGATGGAGTGCCTACACAGGACGTTGCGGTGGGCGGGCCGAGCGGTGCCGGAGGTCCTTGACCGGCAGGCCCCAGGCGCGCAGAGCTGGTCAACTGTGGCTAACAGGTACGTCAACCACAGCGGGGTCGTTCAGAAGAAGCTACAGGCCGCCCAAGCGCTCACGCTGGTAGCGCATTTCGACGAAACCAGCCGGACACAACGAGAGGCCCGTCACCGCGTTTCCGCTGGTGACGGGCCCCTTCCCGCTGGTGTGGCAGGTGCAAGGTTCGAACTTGCGTAGGCTGAGCCGACGGTTTTACAGACCGCTCCCTTTGGCCACTCGGGCAACCTGCCGTGTCTTCCGCTCTCGCGGCGACAGAAAGAAGAATAGCGGACTTCGGAGGTGTACGTGACACCGGTTTGTCCCGAGGCGAGTCTGAGTCGTCCTTGCCGCACCTCCACGACTCCTTCGCCGGCCGATGAGGTGGCCCCGATGTGAGGCCGGCGGGGCGTCGCCTCGCTGACGAGTGAGGGTGGGGCGGGGGGGTCGGGGGTGGGGGGATGGTTTGTGGAGGGGGCAGTAAGGGGGCGTGGTCCTGCACGGCGGGCCGATGCTGGCTAGGCTCGTTCGCTGGGTCCGGGCGTACGTGGGCCGGGCCGGATACGCCGCAGCTGAGAGGATGGGTGCATTGGCCGATTCATCTTTCGACATCGTTAGCAAGATCGACCGCCAGGAGGTCGACAACGCGCTCAATCAGACGGTGAAGGAGATCGGACACCGCTTCGACTTCAAGGGCACCGGGGCGAGCATCAGCTGGTCCGGGGCCGGGCAGAACGTCATCGAGATCAAGGCGAACAGCGAGGAGCGGGCGGGTGCCGCGCTCGACGTGTTCAAGGAGAAGGTGGTCAAGCGGGGCCTCTCTCTGAAGATCCTCGATGCGGGTGAGCCCAAGTTGTCGGGCAAGGAGTACCGGATGCTGGTCAGCCTGAAGGAGGGCATCGACCAGGAGAACGCGAAGAAGATCTCCAAGCTGATCCGGGATGAGGGGCCGAAGGGGGTCAAGGCGCAGATTCAGGGCGAGGAGCTGCGGGTCAGCTCCAAGAAGAAGGACGACCTTCAGGACGTCATCGCGCTGCTGAAGGGCAAGGACCTGGACATCGCCCTGCAGTTCGTGAACTACCGCTAGTTCGAAGGCATGCTGCTGTACGGCTCGGCTCTGAGCCAGGCGTGCGACGATCGCGGAGAGCGTGTCCGGGACACAAAGCCACAAAGCCCCAAGGCGAAGGATCTCGTGTCCCGGGACGCTCCGCAGGCCGCAGGCGACGGTGCCGATGTCCTGTCAGCGTCGGTGCCGCTTTCGGTGCCGGTGTCTGCGCGGCCGCGTGGGTGCGTGGGCGCGTGACCGGTCAGTGGTTCTGGTTGTCTTTCGCGCCAGCCCCGCGGCGGCTTCGGCGTGGTAGCGGGGGCTTTGGCGGGGCTTGACCGTATGCTCGGTTGATGTGACGAAGATCCCTTTGCGCCGGTTCACGGCACGTGTGCTGCCCATTGACGAACGAGGTCGGGTTCTCCTGCTCCATGGCTTCGACCCCGCTCAGCCGGAGCGGCGGTTCTGGTTCACGATCGGCGGAGCCGTGGAGGACGGCGAGACGCTGCAGGAGGCGGCGGCACGGGAGCTGTACGAGGAGGTCGGGATCCGGGCCGGGGTGGAGGAGTTCACGGGGCCGCATGCCGAGGCGCTGATCGAGTTCGAGTGGGGTGAGTACGCGTTCACGCAGGATCAGGCGTTCTTCGCGATCCGGGTGGGCGAGGCGGCCGCCGTGTCGTTCGATCACATGGAGCAGATCGAGAAGGACACGACGATCGAGCACCGGTGGTGGAGCGAGGAGGAGCTCGAAAGCACCACGGAGGTCGTTCATCCCGCGGATCTCGCGACGCTGCTGCGGAAGATCACCACTGAAGAGACGGAATGAGCGGTTGAGCTGCGGAACGGCCCGCGCGGGCGGTCAGCGGCGGTAGCCGGCCATGCGCTCCAGGCGGGCCACGCGCTCCGAGGTGGGCGGGTGGGTGGAGAACAGGCGGCCGAAGCCGGAGCCGCTGAACGGGTTCGCGATCATCATGTGCGAGGCCGACGTGAGGCGGCTGTTCTCCGGGAGGGGCAGCCGGCGGGCGCCCAGCTCGATCTTGCGCAGGGCCGAGGCGAGGGCCAGCGGGTCGCCGGTGAGCCGGGCGCCCGACTCGTCGGCCTGGAACTCGCGGGTGCGGGAGATCGCCATCTGCACCATCGTGGCCGCCACCGGGCCGAGCACCATCATGAGCAGCGCGCCCAGAAAGCCGGGGCCCTCGTCGTCGTCGGAGCCGCCGAAGAAGACGGCCACGTAGCTGAGCCACGTGATCATGGTGGCGAACGCGCCGGCGACCGAGGAGATGAGGATGTCCCGGTTGTAGACGTGGGACAGCTCGTGGCCGATCACGCCGCGCAGCTCGTTCTCGGTGAGCAGCTTGGTCAGCCCGTACGTCACGCACACCGCGGCCTTCCTGGGGCTTCTGCCCGTCGCGAAGGCGTTCGGCTGCACGGTCGGCGAGATGTACAGGCGCGGCATCGGCTGCCTGGCCTGCGTGGAGAGCTCGCGGACGATCCGGTAGAGGGTGGGCTGCTCGACCTCGCTGACCGGTCTGGCCCGCATCGCGGACAGCGCGATGCGGTCGGAGAAGAAGTAGGCGACGCCGTTGCTCACCAGCGCGAGCACGAACGCGATCCGCGCACCCGCGCCGCCGCCCAACCACGCGCCCCCCGCGATGATCAGCGCCGACAGCCCGCCGAGCAGGATGGCGGTACGCAGACCGTTGTGGTGCAAGGTTCCCCCTCTCGTGGTCCGGGTTCACCCCGTCCAACGATCCGGACCCGGTGCTTCGTTCCCCGCCGTGCTCAGCTGAGGGCGGAGCGCGACCTCCCGGCCCGGCGTCCCCTCGTGCCGCAATCAGCCCGGCCTCTCGTCGTGCCGCAATCAGCCCGGCGTCCGCTCGTTCCGCACTCAGCCCGAAGCGGACAGGGAGGTGAGGTCCAGGACGAGCTGGGGCGCGACCGAGAACAGCACGGCCGCCGCCAGCGCCAGCCCCACGGCCAGCCAGGCGGTCAGGGGCGGCCGGTACGGGGACGGCTCCGGCCGGCCGGGCGGCGTGAAGAGGCGGGCCGTCCAGACGGCGTAGTAGTACAGCCCGATCACGGTGTTGACGGCCATGACCACGGCCAGCCACCCGGCCCCGCCCCCGACGATCTCCCGGAACACGAACACCTTGGCGAACAGCCCCGCCAGCCCCGGCGGCAGCCCCGCCAGGCAGACCAGGCAGAACGCCAGCGTGACGCCCGCCGCCGGGCGGCGCAGCGCGAGGCCGCGGTAGTCGTCCAGCTCGTTGCGGGCCGCGACCCTGGACACGAGCATGACGACGGCGAACGCGCCGAGGTTCATGGCGGCGTAGATGACCAGGTACGCCATGGACGTGCCGACCGCGCCCGGAGCGGTGGCCGCGACCGCGAGCGGCGCCAGGATGTAACCGGACTGCGCCACCGACGACCAGGCCAGCAGGCGTACGGCGGAGCGCTGGCGCATGGCCAGCAGGTTGCCCGCGGTCATGGTCAGCGCCGACAGGACCGCCACGATCGGCGTCCACGTGCCGGCCTGCCCGGACAGGGCGGTCACCAGGACGAGGATCAGCCCGGCGAATCCGGCCGCCTTCGAGATGACCGACAGCAGCGCCGCCACCGGGACGGGCGCGCCCTGGTAGACGTCGGCCGCCCACGAGTGGAACGGCACAGCGGCGATCTTGAAGGCGAACCCGGCCACCACGAGGACCACGCCCACCGTGACGACCGCCGGCAGGGCCGTCGGCTGCCCTCCGAAGACCTCCCGGACGACCGCTGGCAGGTCCGTCGCCCGCCCTCCGAAGACCTCCCGCAGGCGTGACAGGTAGACCGAGCCGGCGATGCCGTACAGAAGAGACACGCCGAACAGCATGATCGCCGTGGACACCACCGACACGACGAAGAGCTTCACGGCCGCCTCGGACGAGCGGCCGTCGTAGCGTTTGAGCGCGGTGAGGGCGAAGACGGGGAGCGAGACCAGCTCCAGGGCCACCACCAGCATGATCAGGTCGCGGGAGGCCGGCAGGGTCACGGCGCCGACGAGGGTGCACAGGAGCAGGAAGTACCACTCTCCGACGGGGATGGCGCCGCCCGCCAGCTCGGTCATCGACATCAGGACGATCACCACGGCGGCCACCAGCACCATGCCGGCGAACACCAGCGTGAACCCGTCCGCCACGAACGAGCACAGCGTCCCGGATCCGGCCAGCCCTGGCGGCACGCAGAACGTCGAGCGCGGTGAGCCGCCCCCGAGCGCCTGCGCGACCACGAATCCCAGGGCGACCAGGATGCCCGCCAGCGTGACCAGCCCCAGCCCGGTCGCCGTGCCCGGCCGCGGGGGAAGGGCCGGGCTTGTGCCTGAGGGAAGGGCCGCGCCCGGGCGTTCGGCGCTGATCGTGCGCGGGCGTGCGGGCAGGAACGCGTCGAGCAGCAGCACCAGCCCCGCCGCCAGGGCGAGCACCAGCGGCGGCGCGATGACGAAGTAGTCGATCTGCTGGATCATGAGAGGGCTCCCAGCAGGGCCTGGACGGGCGGCGTGGTCAGCGACAGCAGGAGGCCCGGCCACAGGCCGAACAGCAGGATCAGGACCACCAGTGGCGTCCAGGCGGCCAGCTCGTACCCTCTGACGTCACTGGGCGCGAGGCTCACCGCGATGGGGCGCTCGTCAGGTGCCTCGTGGTGCTCGGCGGAGTCCCGCGGCCGGCCGTGGGTGACGCGGGACAGCATGACCAGGAAGTACGCGGCCGTCAGCACCGCGCCGAGCCCCCCGATCACCATGTACGTGAGGAACAGCCCGCGCGGCAGCCCGTTCGCCGGCTGGAACGCCCCGAACAACGCCAGCATCTCCCCCCAGAACCCGGCCAGCCCCGGCAGCCCCAGTGACGCGATCGACGCGAACGTCAGCATCGAGCCCAGCCGCGGCATCGTCGCCAGCATCCCGCCGCCGAGGGCGGGCATCTCGGAGGTGTGGTAGCGCTCCTTGACCGCTCCGGCCAGGAAGAACAGCAGGCCGGTGATCAGGCCGTGGGCGACGTTGGCGAACAGGGCGCCGTTGACGCCGACGGGGGTGAGCGTGGCGAAGCCGAGCAGGACGAAGCCCATGTGGCCCACCGACGAGTAGGCGATCATGCGTTTCAGGTCGCGCTGGGCCAGGCAGGCCAGGGCGCCGTAGACGATGCCGACCACGGCGAACGCCCCCAGCCACGGCGCCACCGCCGTCGCCCCCTCGGGCAGGACGGGGATGGCGATCCGGGCGAAACCGTACGTGCCCATCTTGAGCAGCACGCCCGCGAGCAGCACCGAGCCGACCGTGGGGGCCTCGGTGTGGGCGTCGGGCAGCCAGGTGTGCAGCGGCCACATGGGGGTCTTGACCGCCAGGCCGATGCCGATCGCCACGAACGCCAGGATCTGCAGGGATCTGGGCATTCCCGCGCCGTGTGCGGCGGTCAGTGCCTCGATGTCCAGTGTTCCGGTCTGGGCCCAGACCAGGAGCAGGCCGAGCAGCATGACGACCGAGCCGAGCAGCGTGTAGAGGATGAACTTGATCGACGCCGCCCTGCGCCCCTCGCCGCCCCAGACGCCGATCAGGAAGTACATCGGGATGAGCACGATCTCGAAGAAGACGAAGAAGAGCAGCAGGTCGAGGGCGAGGAACGTCCCGATCATGCCGACCTCGAGCACGAGCAGCGTGAACATGAGCGCCCTCGGCCTGGCGCTCATGAACCCGCCGGTCGCCCGCGCGCGCCCCCAGCACAGATAGACGAAGCAGAGGAACGTCAGCAGCGCCGTCAGCACGATCAGCGGCAGCGAGACGCCGTCCACGCCCAGGTGCAGGCGCAGCCCGAGCCCCGGGATCCACGGCAGGTCGAGCTCGAAACGCATGCGCGCGGGCCCGCCGTAGTCGTAGAGCGCCAGGAGCGCGAGGCTCAGGGCCAGCGTCACGCCCGAGAAGATCAGTCCGTACGCCGGGAGCACGCCCCGGAACGTACGCGGCGCCAGAAGCAGCAGGAGGGCGCCCAGCAGGGGGACGGCCAGGAGCGCGACCGGGATCCAGCCCATCATGCGACCCCCAACGGTTCGGTCACGTGAACACCACCGCCCCCACCGCGATCAGCAGGACACCGGCCAGCACGCCGCTCACATAGAGCTGGACGTTGCCGTTCTGGGCCAGGCGCAGCACCCCGGACAGCCCGCGCGCCGACTTGCCGGAGCCGCGCACCGCGCCGTCCACCACCACGTCGTCCGTCCTGACGACGAGCCTGGCCAGGGCCAGCACCGGGCGGACGAACAGGGCCGCGTACAGGGTGTCGACGTAGAAGGCGCGCTCGCACGGCGCCCGCAGCGGGCCCAGCAGGCGGGCGGGATCGGCGACCGGGTCGAGGCGCCAGAACGCGTACACCGCCCCCGCGCCCAGCGCCGCGAGCAGGACGCTGACGGCCGCGACGCCGAGCTCGAAGTGCGGCTCGCCGGCGAAGCCCAGCAGCAGGGCGGGGGCCGCCAGCAGGATGACGGGCACGAGCATCGTCCGCGGGGCCTCCCTGACGTCGACGACGTGGGCGGTGCCGGGCTCCGGCTCCGGGAGCGCCACCGCCCGCGCCTCGCCGAAGAACGTGCGCAGCCAGGCCCTGGTCGCGTACGCGCCGGTGACGGCCACGGTCGCGAGCGCGCAGCCGTACAGGAGGAAGGCGGCCGCGTCGGTGAGGCCGCCGGACGACAGCGCGCCGTCCATGGCCAGCAGGACGCCGTCCTTGCTGAAGAAACCGCTGGCCGGCGGGATGCCCATCAGCGCGGCGAACCCGATCGTCATCGTGACGAACGTGACCGGCAGCTCGCGGCGCAGGCCGCCCATCTGGGTCATCAGGTTCGAGCCGACGTGGTGGATCACCGCGCCCGCGCAGAGGAACAGCAGCGCCTTGAACGCTCCGTGGGTCAGCAGGTGGAAGACGGCCGCGGTGTCGGAGCCCGCGGCCAGGCCGCCCGCCATGTAGGCGAGCTGGCTGACCGTGGAGTAGGCGAGAACGCGTTTCAGGTCGTCTTGGGCGAGCGCGGCCAGTGCGGCGCCCAGCATGCCGAGCGCGGCGATGACGGCCAGCACGTCGAGCGTGGGACGGGCGGCGGCGAACGCGGGGAACAGCCTGGCCACGATGAAGATGCCGGCCGCGACCATGGTGGCGGCGTGGATCAGCGCGCTGATCGGCGTGGGGCCCGCCATGGCGTCGGGCAGCCAGGTGTGCAGCGGCACCTGCGCGCTCTTGCCCGCCACGCCCGCGAGCAGGAGCATCGTGGCCGTCACCAGCGTGGCCGCGGACATCTCAGGGACGCGCGCCAGCACCTCTGAGACGCGGAAGCTGCCCGCCGCCGTGCCGAGCACGAAGATGCCGAACAGGAAACCGACGTCGCCGAGCCGGGTGACGAGGAACGCCTTCACCGCGGCGCGTGAATTGCCCCGGTCTTCCCACCAGTGGCCGATGAGGAGGTAGGAGCACAGGCCCATGATCTCCCAGCCGACGTAGAGGACCAGGAGGTCGCCCGCGTACACGACCAGGAGCATCGCGCTGGTGAACAGGCTGATGAAGGCGCTGTAGGAGGGGTAGCGGGGGTCGTCTTCGAGGTAGCCGACCGAGTAGACCTGTACGGCCAGGGCCACCAGCGTCACCAGGACGCCGATGACGCTCGACAGGGCGTCGGCCTGGAGGGTGAGCGAGATGGGCAGGCCGCCGGTGACGATCGTGCCGTACGTCTGGCCGGTGGGTGGGATGCCGGTGCCGGTGCCGGTGTTGGTGCCGGTGAAATAGGCCAGGCCCGGCTTCCAGGCCAGCCAGATCGTCAGGATCGCCGCGGCTGCCGTGGGCAGGATCGCGATCCAGGCGGCTCGGGCGTGCGCTTTGTCCCGTCCGGACGTGGCCGTGCTGGTGTGCGGCGGGTTGTCCCGCCCCGACGGGGCCGTGCTGTTACGCGGCGGGTTGTCCCATCCGGACGGGGGCGTGCTGTTGTGCGGCAGGCGCGAGAGCAGGAGGCCCGCGCAGGCGGCGATGAACGGCAGGAGCACGGCCAGCAGCGGGAACGTCGTCACAGCGGTCCGCCTCCTCGCTTGACCGTGGCGCCTTGGCCGTCGTGCTCGTGGTCGGGGTGTGTGGGCTCCGGCGTCGGCTGGAGTCTTACTCGGGTGGGGCGGGTCTGCGGTGCTTCCTCGGGCGGTTCGGCCAGGTCGCGCAGGTGGTCGATGTCCACCGTGCGGCGGTTTCTGAACAGCGCGAGCACGATCGCGAGGCCCAGGCCCACCTCGGCCGCCGCGATGACGATGACGAACAGGGTGAGGACCTGGCCGCTGTGCAGGCGGTCGCCCAGCCACACGTCGAACGCCACCAGGTTGAGGTTGACGGCGTTGAGCATCAGCTCCACCGACATCAGCACGAGGATCGTGTTGCGGCGGGCGAGCACGCCGTAGACGCCGATGGAGAACAGGAGCGCGGAGACGACCGCCGGATAGACGATGTGCACTAATGACCCCCGCTCTGCTCGGGCGGTGTGTCGTCCACGGCCCGGTCCGGTGGTGTGTCGTCCACGGTCTGCTCTGGTGGGGAGGTGCCGTTCGGGCGTACCGATGACGAGGTGCTTTGCGGGGCGGTGTCCGGTTCGGGTGGGGCGCCGCCTGGGATGTCCGTGCGGGACAGGACGATGGCGCCGATCAGGGCGGCCAGCAGCAGCACGGACAGGGCCTCGAACGGCAGCACCCACGTCGCGAACACGCTGGCCCCGAGCTCCTTGGCGGCTCCCCGGCCGGGGGTGAGCGGGGTGTAGGCCGTACGGAAGCCGTCGATCACCACGGTGACGAGGATCGCCGCCGTCGCCACCGCCACCAGCGCGGCGAGCAGCCTGTTGCCGCTGTCGAGGTCGGCGGAGCGGCCGATCGGGGCGCGCGTGAGCATGATGCCGAACAGCATCAGCACGACCACCGCGCCCACGTAGATGAGCACCTGCACCCAGGCCACGAACTCGGCGGTCAGCACCAGGTAGCCGCCCGCCAGGGCGCCGAAGCAGACCACGAGCCAGAGGGCGGCGTGGACGAGTTGCCTGGTCGTGACGACGAGCAGCGCCGATCCAACCGCTACCGCGCCCAGCAGCAAGAAGACGACCTCTTGCCCGGTGGGTGACAGGTAGGAGGGCACCGCCTCGGTCACGACTCCTCCTCGGACTCCTTCGGCTCGTCAGGGCCGAGCCGCCCTGGCGGTCGGATGGATCGTGGATCGGCCATCCTGCGCCGGCGGGGGCTCGCGGAAGAAGTCTGCTCCTCGTTTTCAGGCTTCGATCGCGATTCGGCCGCGGCTGTGGACAACTTGTCTTCGGGTGGCTGTCCTGTGGATGACGCTTGGTCTTGCGCTTCCTGGCCCTGCCCTTGGGGCTCGTCCTGAGCCGCCTTCTGGCCTTCCCGTGGGGACTCGCCTTGAGCCGCTTCTCGGCTCTTCCCCAGGCGCTCGTCTTCCAAGCGCTCGTCTTCCTGGCGGTCGCCTTCTGGACGGTCGTCCTGCGGGTGGTCGCTCTGCGGGCGCGCCTGCTCCCCGGCCGAGCCCGGCTCGGCGTTCGCCGCGCCTTCCTGCTGCGAGGGCGTGCCGCTCGGAGGAGTGGACGGGAGGGCGCCTGGGGGGCGGATGCCTCGTACGTTCGTCATCGGGCGGCGGGGGCGGCCACCAGGGGTGCGTGACGGAGGCGCGGCGGGCCCGGTCTCGGGTGCCGGCTCAGCGGTCGCGGACGGCGTCTGCTCTTCGGGGGTGCTCTCCTGAGGGGCGGGACGGGGGCGCTGAGCTGCGGGTGTACGGGCCGGGCGGTCGGCGGCGGGACGACGGGGGGCGGCCGTCAGCTCCTTCGGCGGCTCGGCGCCGGCCTCGTGGGCGGGAGGAGGAGGTACGGATGGCACCCAGGTGGCCAGCTTGTCCTTCTCGTGGAGGAGGTTACGGATGTCGCCTTCCGCGTACTCGAACTCCGGGGCCCAGAAGAGCGCGTCGAAGGGGCAGACCTCGATGCAGATGCCGCAGTACATGCACAGGGCGAAGTCGATGGCGAAGCGGTCGAGGACGTTGCGCTGGCGGGCGCGGCCACCTTCGGGGGCCGGGATCGTCTCCTTGTGGGAGTCGATGTAGATGCACCAGTCGGGGCACTCCCGGGCGCAGAGCATGCAAGAGGTGCAGTTCTCCTCGACCAGGGCGATAACGCCTCTGCTCCGGGGCGGCAGATCGGGCTTGACCTCGGGATATTGCTGTGTGACCGATTTGCGCAGCATGTGGCGAAGGGTGATGGACAGCCCCTTTGCCAGTCCGACTCCCGGTATCCGCGCCATGGTTCAACATCATGACGCACTTGGCCCCGGACGTGAATGAGCGGGCGCGTTGTCCCCAGTTTTTCCACAGCTGTCCACAGGTTGACGGGAGGTTATCCACAACCTGTGTGCATGCCCGATATGAACCACGGCATGGCGATAGTCTCTCCGCCATGCAGCACAGCCATCCCGTCCGCCCCAGTGGCCTGAGGTGGACAGCCGCCGTCGGGTGGGCCTGTCTGCCCTTGTTCACGTGCGGCCTGGCAACCCCGATCACCATCGGGATCGCGGCGTTCTGGCTGCGCAACATCTGGCACGGTGTCGCCGCGGCGGTTTATCTGGTGGGCATCGGCTCGTTCGTCATCGTCATACTGGCGTACGACACGTATGAGGACATCCCGGCGTCACTGTCCATGATCATAACGGTCGGGCTCTTCGTGAGCTGGTTCGGCGGGCTCGTCCATGCGGCGGTCCTCGTGCCGTTCATGGCCCGTGCCCGGCTCACCGCTCCCTCATACCCTCCGGTCGACCTGCGGCAGCGCACCACCGCGCCCAGCCACCAGCGTCGGCCGGGCGATCCCGAGTGGGTCGGCCACTACCGGGTGCTCCAGCAGCTCGGGCGTGGCGGGCAGGGGTCGGTCTACCTCGCCATGGCGCCCAACGGGGTGCGGGTCGCGGTGAAGGTGCTGCACGATCTGGTGGACGAGGTGGCGCGGGCCAGGTTCGCGCGGGAGGTGGAGGCCGCGCGGCGGGTGGCCACGTTTTCCACAGCCCGCGTGCTCGACGTGAACATCACCGGCCGGCACGCCTACATCGTCAGCGAGTACATCGAGGGGCCGTCGCTGGAGCAACTCGTCAAGAAGTACGGTCCACGCGACCAGGACAGCCTGACCCGGCTCGCGCTGTCCACGGCGGGGGCGCTGGCGGCCATCCACAAGGCGGGGGTCGTGCATCGCGACTTCAAGCCCAGCAACGTGCTGATCGGGCACGACGGGCCACGCGTGATCGACTTCGGCATCGCGCGGGCGCTCGACCAGGTGACGGTGACGTCGGGGAAGATGGTGGGGACGCCGCCGTACATGTCGCCTGAGCAGCTGACGGGGGCGGCGGTGGGGCCGGCCTCCGACGTGTTCAGCTGGGCTGTGACGATCATGTTCGCGGCCACGGGGCGACCGGCGTTCGGGGAGGACACCGTGCCTGCGGTGTTCCACCGGGTCCTCACCTTTCACCCCGACTTATCGCCGCTGCCGCCCGGGTTACGAGGCATCGTGAAGGCATGCCTCAACAAGAAGCCCGAGGAACGCCCTTCGGCCTCGGACGTGATGCTGGCGATCGTGCGCTGAGCCCAAACCGGCTGTCGGCTGTCGAATGACGACGGTGAGCCCTCGGCTGTGGGCTGTCGGCTGTGCTGCGACGCCCCGTACCGCCGTGTCACGGTGAGGCGGGTCGCAGTGACGCCGGGTCGGGGTGAGCCGAGCCGGGGTGATGCTGGGTCGGGGTGATGCTGGGTCGTGTGCCACTGCGTGCCCGTATCGCAGGTCGCGGGTCGTGGCACCAGAGGTCGCGGCATCGTGGATCCCCACATCGCGAGTCGCGGGTGTAGCTGTGTGGCTGGGCCGTCAGCTTCCCGTAGTGCCAGCTGGTCGCGTCGGCGGGATGTCGCATGACGTGGTGGCGGGCTGCCAGCGGTGTGCTCTGTCAGGGGGTGGCTTCGTTTGCGTGTCTCGTGAGGGCGAGGTACTCCTCGCGTGACACCCTGTGCACGGCCAGGGCGAGGTTGTGGCGTTTCGCGAAACGTTCCACGTCCTGGGGAGGCCAGGGGCCGGGGAGATGGTGGAGGGCTCGGCGGCCGAAGCGGTCGAGGACGAGGAGGCCCCTCAGGTCCTCGTACCGGTAGAGGAGGAGGCTGAAGGCCTGGCCCGGGTTCTCGCCCAGGCGAAGCTTGGCCATGATGTCGGTGCCCTGGGTGATGTGGAGCTTGGTCGAGGAGCGCACGCTGAGGTACGGGCCACCGTACGGGCCGACGATCGTGCCTCGTCGGACGCGCCTGCGATGGAGTTTGGCCAGGGCGGGGCGGAAAAGGAGTAACGCTGGACTGAAGGCCACCAAGAGCCATTTGGCTTCGAGGAGATCGACGATCACCCTGCCAATCGTGGACAGGCCACGCCAGGCGGTCCACATTCCCAAGGAGGCGAGATAGACCATCAGGCCGGCACCTGCGATTCCAAGACATATGCCGACTGGTTTCCGCCATTTCGCGATGGAAGGGCGGGGCAGGCCGCGTACGCGCCGCCAACCAGGGGCGCGGGCTGCCAGAACCGCGCGGATCTCGTTGGCGGGGTGGTTGCGGGCGTCCTCTAAGGGGATTCCGGCCTTACGGGCGAATTGTTCGAGGTCAACCGCGTGCCAGCTACCAGGCAGGTCGACGAGGACCAAGCCGTCGGAGTCCAGGGCTGCCAGGCCATGGATGGTCAGCGGCTTTTCTCTGTCGGAAGACGGCTGCTGGTCGTACCGGTAGTGATAGAGGCTGGCCGGTGTCAGGCTGATCGAATCGCCGGTGATTTCGTCGGTGACTGTCAGCGTTTGATGGCCGGAAGTCAGGATTGTTTGCGGGCAACGGCTGTCTTTTGTCGCGCCGGCGCATGGTCGGAGTTGGTTCACTCGTCATACCCCCAATGGCCCCCTTGTTCCGTTACGACGAATAAGGCGTGCATAAGGTTTCCGGGCATGGTGGATTGTGGGGGCGCGGTGCGGGTCCGGGCGATGGGAGGTGGGGTGTTCTGCTGCGCGCCGGGGGCGCGGCGGCGGAGCCGTGCGATGACGCGGGCCGAGACGCGGCGGCGAGGCGATGCAATGACGTGGGGCGCGGTGCGGCGGCGAGGCGATGACGCGGGGTTGCGGTGCGGCGGTGAGGGCAGTGCGTGCGAGTCGGCGCGCCCGACCGGTTAGAAGCGTCTTGGGTAGAGCGGCCGAACCGTGCGGGGATACGTGCGGGGATAGGAGGGTGGTCACGTGCAGGGACGTGCCTCTGCGGCCATCCGGTGGGCGGCAAGCGGGTTGAGAGACCGACCAGTGGACGGCAAGCGGGTTGGGAGACGGGCCAATGGCAGGTGGGTCAGGGGCAGGCGGGTCAGGGGCGGATGCACCGATAGAAGGCGGGCCAGAGAGGTTGCGCGGTGGGTGAGGGGATGGTGGTCAGGTGAGGTCGAGGTGGGTTAGTTCACGGCGGGAGCGGATGCCGAGCTTGCGGTAAGCCCGGTATAGGTGGTGCTCCACCGTGCGGGGGCTGAGGAACAGGTGGGCGGCGATCTCTCGGCTGGTGTGGCCGTCCTTGGCCAGGCGTACGACCTGGAGTTCCTGAGGGGTGAGGCGTTCCAGGGGGTCGGCGGCTGTTGGCCGGGTGGGGAGCATGGACTCTCCTGTGGCCTTCAGCTCTGCTTCCGTCCGGGCTTGCCATGGTCTGGCCCGCAGGCGTTCGAAGGTCTGCAATGCTGCGCGCAGCGGGGGGCGGGCGTCGGTGCGGCGGCGGGAGCGGCGCAGCCACTCGCCGTACAGGAGCTCGGTGCGGGCCTGTTCGAAGGGGCGGTTCGCGCGTCGGTGGGTCGCCAGTGCATGCAGGTAGTCGGACTCGTCGTCGCTCAGGAGGGCGCGGCAGCGGGCGCTGACGGCCTGAGCCCAGGGCTGGTTTCCGGCTTGTGCCCAGGCTTCCAAGCGGCGCAGGGGCTCCTCGGCCCGTTCTGGCTCGCCCAGCCGTACGGCCGCCTCGATCTGATCGGCGCCGGCCGTGACCAGTACCGTCAGGTGGCGCAGTGGTCCTCGGGCTGCGGCTTCGAGTCGCTCCAGAACCCTGTCGTAGCGTCCGAGGCCGAGGTCGAGCAGGCAGAGTGCGGCGAGGCCGCTCATGCCGCCGGCATCCGGCTGAGTGCTGGCGAGCCGGGCGCAGCGTTGCTCGTCGCCCTCGATCGCGGCCACTCTGGCCAGCACCGAGTGCAGTCTCGGCACCCTCTGGTGCATTCCTGTGTCGCGGGCCAGCCGGACGGCTTCCTCGATGGACGCCTCGGCGTCGCGGTGGCTGCCGGCGTGCACCTGCACTCCGGCGAGGTCCTGCAGCACCTGCGGCAGCGCCCCTACCAGGCCCTGACGGCGGAGCCGGGCCGCCTCGGCACTCGCCAGGGCGGCGGCCGCTTCGTCGTTGGCCATGACCATGGCGCAGAAGGCGGCCCAGGGCATGGTGGCGTTCTCCGGCGGCGTGCCGGGCTGCGCCTCCTGGCCGGTGAGGGTGGTGATCGGCGGTGGTGACTGCGTGGCATGCGGGATGGCCTGGGTGATGTGCGGCGGGGTCTGTGTAACGTGCTGTGCGGCCTTTCTGGTCTGCTGCGAAGGCGTTGTGACCTGTGGCGGGGCCTGTGCAAGCTGTGGCGCTGTCTCTGTGGCCTGCGGTGAGGTCCGTGCAGTGTGCGGCGCGGTCTCGGTAGCCCGCGGCGGGGGCTCTGTGATGTGCGGTGGGGTTCTTGTGACGTGTGACAGGGTCTGGGTGATGTATTGCCTCAGTAGCGGCAGGCCGTGGGCGTAGTCGTCGTCGACCAGGTGGGCCAGGCCGTGGATCATCGGATCCTGGGTGCCCATGGCGGTCAGGCGTGACGCTGCGGTTCGGATCACCTCCGCCTCGCCGTAGAGCCAGGCGTAGCCGGCGGCGGTGCGCAGCATGGGGACGATGCGTTGCTGGTCGGCGGTGGCGCTGCGGGTCACCAGGAGGCGGGCGGCCGGGCGGCCGTGGCCTCGCTCGAACTCCACCGCTGCTCGGGTCTCCGTCAGCGTGGTGAGGGAGGCGGGGTCGTCCAGGAGTTCCTCGGCCTGGCTGAGGAGGCCGGCGGCGTGGTCGGCGTGGCCGGACGAGAGGGCCAGTGCCGCCGCTCGGCCCAGACGGGCAGCGCGGGCGTGGGGCTGCGGGGTGAACGCGGCGGCCTGTTCCCACAGAGCGGCGGCGGCGGCGAAGGCGGCTCGGTGGCGGGCTCGTTCGGCGGCGTGCGTCAGTTGCAGCGCGAGGTTCTCGTCGGGCGAGATCGTCGCGGCGGCGAGGTGGCGGAGCCGGCAGTCGTCGTCGGTGGCCGCGCCCGCCAGCGCCTGGTGCACGGCGATCCGTCGCGCCAGGGGTGCGCTCTGGTAGACGGCGGTGCGGATCAGGGGGTGGCGGAAGGCCATGGTGGCGGCGTTCACCTCGATCAGGCCGGCCTTCTCGGCTTCTTCGAGGTCTTCCGGCCCGGCTCCGAGCGCGTTCGCCGCCCTCAGCAGCATCGGCAGGTCGCCGCGGCCTTCTGCGGCAGCCATCAGCATCATCAGGCGGGTCTTGTCGGGCAGCAGGGCGATGCGTGAGCGGAAGGAGGCGAGCACCCGGTCGGCGATCGGGATGGGGCCGGGCGCCGCGTGGTAGCGCCGGCGTTCGCGGGAGAACTCGATCAGGGCCAGCGGGTTCCCCTCCGACTCCTCGATCACCTGTGCCCGGGCGGCGGGGGTGAGGCCGCGCTGGGCCAGGACGCGTTCGGCGTCCTCCTGCGACAGCCTCGACAGGCGGAGCTCCGGCAGGCCGGGGGCGGCGAAGCCGTCCTCACGGGCGGCGAACAGGAGGGCGACCTTCTCCTGGGTCAGGCGCCGGGCGGCGAACAGCAGCGCGTCGGCGGTGGCGTGGTCGAGCCAGTGGGCGTCGTCGACGAGGCAGAGCACCGGCCCGTCGTCGGCGAGGTGGGCCAGCAGCGTCATCACGGCCAGCCCCGACAGGAACCTGTCCTGGCCGGCCGGGCCGCCCGAGCCGAGCACCGCGCGCAGCGCGTCCGCCTGTGCCAGGGGCAGGGCATCGAGATGGCCCCTGACGGGCCAGAGCAGTTGGACCAGCCCGGCGAAGGCCAGGTCCGCCTCCGTCTCGATGCCGGCGGCGCGCAGGACGCGGACGTCGTCGCCGACGCAGGACGTGGCGGCCCAGCCGAGCAACGCCGACTTGCCGATGCCAGGCTCGCCGCGCAGGACGAGGCCGCCGCTGCGGCCGGCCCGCGCGGCCTCCACGAGGGCCTCGATCGCGGCCTGCTCGCTCGCCCTGCCGTACAGCAACCGCCCGCACCCTTCGTCGGGGGATACGTATGCGTCCCAGGAGAACCAGTACTCCAGGTACGAAACCTTACCGATTCGGCCGTTGAAGGCCCGTTCCTACCCTCGTGGTTGCGCAAAGGCGCGCTCCAGACCCGAGTGACAGAAGTGACCGCTGTACATGCGGTGACGACTCATAAGGAGGGTGATCGTGAACGAGCTTCTCGCACCGGTGACCATCGGCACGCTGGATCTCCCCAACCGCCTGATCATGGCGCCCATGACGCGGAACCGGGCACCTGGCGGGCTCGTCGGTGAGCTGACCGCCGAGTACTACGCCCAGCGTGCCGCGGCCGGGCTGATCATCACGGAGGGCACCCAGCCGTGCGTGATCGGCCAGGGCTACATCGACACCCCCGGCCTGCACACGCCGGAGCAGGTGGCGGCCTGGCGGCTGGTCACGGACGCGGTGCACCGGCGCGGCGGCCGCATCGCGGTCCAGATCATGCATTCCGGGCGGATCGGGCATCCCTGCCTGTATCCGGGGGGCGAGCTGCCCCTCGCCCCGTCGGCGATCTGCTCCGGGGAGCGGCTCTACACCCCCGAAGGGCTGCTGGACCACCCGACGCCGAGGGAGATGACACTCGCCGACATCGATCAGGCCATCGAGGACTTCGTCGCGGCGGCCCGCCTGGCGATGGACGCCGGCTTCGACGCGGTCGAGCTGCACGGCGCCAGCGGCTATCTGATCCACCAGTTCCTGTCGGACAACACGAACCGGCGCACGGACGCCTACGGCGGTTCGGTGGCCGGGCGCCTCAGGTTCGCCGTGGAGGTGGTGCAGGGCGTGGCCGATGCGATCGGGCCCGACCGCACCGGTCTCCGCATCTCCCCCGGTATCACGTACAACGGCATGAACGAGGGCGATACGGACGTCCTCTACGCGGAGCTGGCCCGTGCGCTGCGCCCGTACGGACTGGCGTACCTGCACGTCTCGGAGAACGGCACCCGCGAGGTGACCAAGATCATCCGCGAGGAGTGGAACGGTCCGCTCATCCTCAACCCGCACCCCTGGAGCGGCGATGAGCCCGCGAGCCCCGCCGACGGGGGCGAGGCGCTGCGGTCCGGGCTGGCCGACGCGGTCTCCTTCGGGCGGCTGTGGCTGGCCAACCCCGACCTGCCCGCCAGGATCGCGGCGGACGGGCCGTACAACGAGGCCGACCCCGGCACCTTCTACGGCGGCGACCACCGCGGCTACACCGACTATCCGGTCCTGTCCGCAGAAGCGGAAGGGGAGCACAGATGAGCGGCACGACCCGCACCCGCACCGACGCCCCGGCCCGTGAGGTGCCGGCGGCGTGGCTGGCGCTGCTGGCCGGCCCGCTCTCCTTCGGGATCGCCGGGCCCAGCCTCATCCTGCCGGACGCCGCCCGCGACCTCGGCCTGGACCTGGGCGCCGTGACCTGGATCGTCACCGCCTTCGGCTGGGCCATCGCGATCGGCACCCCCTTGATGGCGAGCCTGTACGGCCACCAAGGTCTCCGCCGGGCGCTGCTCACCTGTGCGACGCTGGTCGCCGTGGGCGCGGTGCTCGTGGTGAGCGTGCCCGCGCTGCCGGTGCTCGTGCTCGGCAGCGCCGCCCAAGGGCTCGGCACCGCCGGGTTCAGCACGATGGCCATGAGCCTCACCCGCTCGGCGCGGGCCATGGGGCTCGTCGCCTCCTCGATGGCGACGGTTGGCGCCGTCGCGCCGCTGGTCGCCGGGCTGGCCGCGGAGCTGCTGTCCTGGCAGGCTGCGCTGATGCTGCCCGCGCTGAGCCTGCTCGCCGTCCCTGGTGTGTTGCGGCGCGATCCGGGGCTCGCCGTTCCCGGCGTGCTGCGGCACCGTCCGGACGGCGTGGCAGGCGTGGCAGGCGCGGCGGGCGTGGCAGGCGCGGCGGGCGCGCCGCCTCCCGCTCCTGGCACGCGACCGGCACTGCGGGTGTCCTTCGACGTGGTGGGGGCGGTGCTGCTGACGGCGCTGGTCACGGCGCTGGTGTTCGTGCCGCACTGGTGGCCGGTGGCGGGGGCCGCCGTGGTCTGCGGCGGGCTGCTGGCGGTGCGCCTGCGGGCCAGGCCCGATGGGTTCGTGCCCGTGCCGGTCGTGCGCTCCCCGGTGTTCCTGCTGCTGTCCGGGCTGGCGTTCCTGCTGGCCACGGTCAACTTCGGGACGATCTACCTGCTGCCCGCCCTGCTCGCGGAACAGGCGGGCTGGAGCAGCGGCCAGGTGGGGGCCGCCATCCTGTGGCCGCTGCTGTTCGGCGGGCTGGCTTCGTACGGGATGGTCGCCCTCACCGCGAAGGCGCCCGTGAAGGTCGTCGCCGTGCTCTTTCCCGGGCTGGCGGCGGCGGGCGCGGGGCTGGCGTGGCTCGGCGGCTCGCCGGCCGTCCTGCTCCTCGCCCAGGCGTTCACCTCGCTCGCCGCCGCGTCCGGGCAAGGGGCGTTCGCGCAGCGCGCCGGCGCCGCGGTGCCCGACGGGGCCAGGTCGACGGCGATGGGCCTGTTCAGCCTCTGCTACCTGCTCGGCGCCGCGTTCGGCCCCGCCGTCGCCGCCGTGCTCACCGGCTGACCCGAGCGCCCCCGAAAGGCGCGGGCGTGTTCACCGGCTGACCCGAGCGCTCCCCGAAAGGCGCGGCCGTGCTCACCGGCTGACCCGAGCGCTCCCCGAAGGGCGCGGGCGTGTCAGACTCGACAACGTGCAAGAAATCGCGACGAACCGTGCCACGGATCCCGGCGGCGGCCTCACCGTCGGGGCCGCGGCGTCGCAGGTGGGGGTCACCATCCGCACCCTGCACCACTGGGACGAGATCGGGCTCGTCAGCCCGTCCGGGCGCACCTCGGGCGGTTACCGGCTCTACTCGGCGGCCGATATCGCGCGCATCCACCGGGTGCTCGTCTACCGCGAGCTCGGCCTGCCCCTTGAGGACATCGGGGCGTTGCTCGACGCTTCCGAGGTGGACATGACCGTGCCGTTGCGGGAGCAGCGCGCCCAGCTCATGGAGCGGATCTCCCGGTTGCAGGCGATGGTCGACGCCGTCGATCGCATGATCGAGGCCGCGAACGCGGGGATCCTGCTGTCGGCGGAGGAGCAGGTCGCGATCTTCGGGCAGCGCTGGGAGCCGTCGTGGGCGGCGGGGGCGCGTGAGCGCTGGGGCGACACGCCACAGTGGGTGCAGTACGCCGAGCGGGCCGCGGGCAGGACGCCCGAGGACTGGCAGCGGATCGCCGACGACATCGCGGCGCTCGAGGCCGGCCTGGCGGCTGCCAAGCGGGCCGGCGTCATCCCTGGCTCCGCCGAGGCCAACGCGCTGGCCGACCGCCACAGGGCCTCCATCGGCGTGTACTTCGACTGCACCCTGCCGATGCAGGTGTGCCTGGGCAGGAAGTACGCCGCCGACCCCGGCTTCGCGGCGTACTACGACGCGATCGAGCCGGGGCTGGCGGGCTGGCTTCGTGACATCATCGACGCCAACGCCCGCGAGCACGGCATCGACCCTGAGTCCGCCACCTGGGCCTGACGCGCCCCGCCTACCGGGCGTCCGGCGAGGGGGCGGCAGCGGGCGCGCCGAGAAGCTGGAACTCCCAGGCCAGCGCGGCGCCGAAGCTGCCCCCGTGAGACATGAAGATCTCGGCGATGCCGGGCACGGTCTCCTCGCGCGCCCAGTCCCGCTGCCACTCGCCGAGGACGGTGCCCGTGGTGACGGGGATCACGCCCGCCTGGACCATCCGCTGGACGCCCCGCTCGTGGGCCTCCGGCGAGGTGGCGCCGGAGGCGTCCGTCACGGCGATGACACGGTAGCCGTCGGCGAGGGCGTGGACGGCGGGGAAGGCCAGGCAGATGTCCGTCCACAAGCCGGCGATGATCAGGTCCTTGCGGCCGGTGGCGGCGACGGCCTCCACCACCCGCGGGTCCTCCCACGCATTGATGGTGGTGCGGTCGATCGGCTTCTGCTCGGGGAACAGGTCCTGGAGCGGGCGGATGATCCGGCCGCCGCGATCCTCGACCACGGTGCTCAGGATCGTGGGGACACCGAACAGCTTCGCCCCCTTGGCCAGCATGGTGACGCTGTTGACCACCTGGCCGCCGTCATGGCTCTGCAGGCCGGCGAACTGGGCGCCCTGGTGGTCGATCAGCAGCAGGACCGAGCGGTCCGGGGTGAGCAGGGCGTCCAGGCCGGTGTAGGGGTTGACGGATGCCATGGTGATGCGCCTTTCCTGACGGGGGTACGGAGGTCGTGCGGGGCGCTGCGCCCGGCCCCGACGCTGCCACCGAGGAGGGCGGAGGCGCCTCGGCGAGAACTACCTATTGATCACGCGCTGCCGGGAGAGGGCCGGGGACGAGGTAGGTAGTTGTCACCGATGCGACCCCGGCCGAGCGGTCGGCAGGGTGCTGCCATGGCATCGACGACGATCCCCACAGTCACGCCCGCCGTGGCGTTGCGCGGGGTCAGCCGCACCTATGGCGGCGGCTCAGCGCCGGTACGGGCCGTTGACGGCGTGGACCTGGAGTTCCCCCGGGGGACGTGGACGGCGGTGATGGGGCCGTCGGGGTCGGGGAAATCGACGCTGCTGCACTGCGCCGCGGGGCTGGAGCGGGTGGACGCCGGGCAGGTCCTCATCGGCGACACCGACATCACCCGGGCCACCGACGACGACCTGGCGGCGCTGCGCCGTACCAGGATCGGCTTCGTGTTCCAGAGCTTCAACCTCATCGCGTCGCTGACGGCGGAGCAGAACGTCGCGCTGCCGCTGCGGCTGGCGGGGGTGCGGCCGGCCGCGGCCGAGATCAGGGAGGTGCTGGCCGCAGTGGGGCTCGGTGAGCGCGGGCGGCACCGGCCGCGCGAGCTGTCCGGCGGCCAGCAGCAGCGGGTCGCGCTGGCGCGGGCCATGGTGACCCGCCCCGAGGTGCTGTTCGCCGACGAGCCCACCGGGGCGCTCGACTCGACGGCCGCCCGTACGGTGCTCGACCTGATGCGGGCGATGGCGGGGCGGGGGCAGACCATCGTCATGGTGACGCACGACCCGGCCGCGGCCGCTCGCGCGGACGCCACGGTGTTCCTGCGCGACGGGCGGGTCATCGATCGGCTCGCCGGCGGCGACGCGCGGGCGGTCGCCGAACGCCTCGTCGCATTGGAGCGGTGATGCTGCGTCTGGCCTGGGCGGGGGTCGCCGAGCGGTGGTCGTTGTTCGTCGGGGCGGTGCTGGCGGTCTGCCTGGGGGTCGCCCTGGTGCAGTCCTCGCTGCTCCTGCTGATCTCCGCCGCCACCTGGGAGGCCCCGGCCGGGCTCCCGGCCATCGAGCGGATGCGGTTCGAGGAGGGCATGCTGGTCGCGGTGACGGTCATTGCGGTGAGCCTGGGGCTGTCGGCGTTCCTGGCCGTGTTCGTCATCGGCTCCACGTTCGCGTTCACGGTGGCGCAGCGCCGCCGCGACTTCGCCTTGTTGCGGCTCGTGGGCGGCGACCGGGGGCAGTTGCGCCGCCTGCTGCTGGGGGAGGCGGTGCTGCTCGGTACGGCGGGAGCCGCGCTGGGGGCGCTGGCCGGGCCGGCCGCGGTGCGCGTACAGGCGTGGCTGCTGGAAACGCTGGGTTTCGTGCCCGCCGGGTTCACCGGGCAGTGGCGGCCGTGGATCCTCGGCGTCTGCGTCCTGACCGGCGTCGGGCTGGCCGTGGCCGGCGCGCTCTCGGCTGCGCGGCGGGCCGCGCGCATCCTCCCGCTGGAGGCGCTGCGGGACGGCGGGCAGACCGGGCACGTCATGACGCGCGGCAGATGGATCGCCGGGCTGTCGCTGGCCGCGGGCACCGTCGCGCTCATCGTCCTGGCCCCGGTGGCGGGGCCCGCGGGCGGGCAGGCGATGGCCATGTGCGTGTCGATCTGTGCCGCGCTGGCGTGCACCGTGCTCGGCCCCGTCGTCGTGCCCGCGATGGCGCGGCTGCTGCCGTGGCGGGCCGCGGGCGCGCTGGGGCTGCTGGCCGCCGCGAACCTCCGGGACGACGTGCGCCGCACGGCGTCCACGGCCGCGCCGCTGATCGTCCTGGTCGGGCTCGTGCTCGGGCAGTCCGTGGCGCTGGTCTCGCTGTCCGCCGCCGCGGCCGCGGAGCTTCGGCGGGGCACCTCCGCCGACCTCGTGGTGGAGGCCGACGGCCCGGCCGGCGCGCGGATCGCCGCGGTGCCGGGGGTGGAGCGGGTCTCCACCGAGATCGAGGTGCCCGTCCGGCTCACGACCGGGACCGGCGAGCTGGCGTACACGGAGCTGAGCCGCGCGGCCCTGATCGATCCGGCCGCGTACGAGTCGGCCCATCCGGGCAGCGGAAGCGTGCGGGCGTTGCGGGGCAGGGCCGCGGCGGCCGGTCCCGGCGCGCTGGGGATCTCGCCTGGGGACGCCGTCGTCGCCCGCGTCGGCGACACCGACCTGGGCAAGCTGCCCGTCGTGGCCGCCGTCCCGGCGCGCATGGGCGGCGGCCCCGCGCTGCTGCTGCCCGCCGGCGCGGTGCCGGCCGCCCAGCTCGCGCGGGCGCCCTCGACGAGCTTCGTCACGCTGGAGCGCGGCGCGGACCGGCGGCGGGTGACGGCCGAGCTGGCCGCCGTCGGCACGGTGCGGAGCGCGGACGCCTGGCTCGCCGGCCGCGCCGAGGCGGCCACCACGACGAGCTCCGCCACGTTGCTGGTGGTGCTGGGCCTGGGCGGCCTGTACGCGCTGATCGGCGTCGTCAACACCGTGGTGATCGCCGGCTCGGAACGGCGGCCGGAGTTCGCGGCGGCGCGCGCGATCGGCCTGACGCGGCGGCAGGTCGTACGGATGGCGCTGGCGGAGACCTGGGCGGTGACCGCGATCGGGCTGCTGCTGGGCACCCTGGCCGCGGCCGGGACGCTGGTGGCCGCGGTGGCGACGATGGCGGCCGTCACCGGGGACGTGACGGTGGCGGTGCCGTGGCCGCCGGCCGGCGCGCTGGTCGCCGGCGTGCTGCTGGCCACCGGGATCACGAACGTCCTCGCCACCCGAGCGGCCATGCGCCCCGCCTTGGTGTCGCTGCTCAGGACGCGCGAGTGACCCCGTCCCGCTCCCCCGAAGGGGAGGGCGGGACGCGGGGGCTCACACCGCCTGCGCGGTGGGCAGGATGGTGATCTCGGTGAGGTTGACGTGCCGGGGCGAGGCGGCGATGAACGCCACCGTCTCGGCCACGTCGGCGGAGCGCAGCGGGTCGATCTCGGTGAGCAGCCCTTCCATGAGCGCGCTGGCGTCCGGGTCGGTGACGTGGCTGGGCAGTTCGGTGTCGACCATGCCGGGCTCGATCGTGGCCACGCGGACGTTCTTCGGGCCCAGCTCGACGCGCAGCAGCCGGGTCAGGTGGCTGATGTAGGCCTTCGTGCCGGAGTAGACCGAGAACTTCTCCAGGATGCGGGTCGCCGCGATGGAGGAGGTGGTGATCAGGTCGGCGGGCCGGCCGTTCCCGGCCGCGGCGGTGAGGTGGGGCAGGAAGCGCCGAGCTCGGCCAGGCGGGTGGCGGTGGCGGCCCCGATGCCGCTGGACGCGCGGGAGACGACGGCGACGCGACCGGCCAGCGGGGTGCCGGTCAGCAGGCCGGAGCCCGGGCCGGAGCCCGGGCCGGTGGGCAGGGTGGACATGTCGGTCACTCCTTTCAGGCGGCGTCGTCGTGGGCGGCGTCGTCGTGGACGGCGTCGTCGTGGGCGGTGGCGGCGGACTTGGCGCGCCACGGCGCCAGGTCCTCCTCGATGCGGCGCAGCTTCACCTGGAGCCGGTCGAGGGTGTCGGGGCCGAGGTAGAGGTGGCTGGGCAGGGTGTCCTGCCCGGTGACCTCGTAGATCAGGGCGGCGCCCTTGACGGGGTCGCCGAGCTGGGTGTGGTTGGCGGTGCCGGCCCAGTCGAGGGTGACGTGCGCGGGCGTGCCGTCGTAGTCGGCGATCCGGTGCGCGGCCACGGACAGGGAGCTGACGTCCAGGAAGTCGGTACGCAGCACGCCCGGCTCCACCACCATGGACTGGATGCCGAACGGCGCCAGCTCGGCCGACAGCGCCTCGCTGATCCCGGCGACGGCGAACTTCGAGGCGCTGTACATGCTGACCCCGGGCTCGCCCTCGAACCCCGACCGCGACCCGATGTGCACGAGCTTGCCCGAGCCCTGGCGGCGCATGACGGGCAGCACGGCCCGGGTCATGTTGACGAGGCCGAACACGTTGAGGTCGAACAGGGAGCGCGCCTCGGCGTCGGTGATCTCCTCCAGCGCGCCGAGCAGGCCGCGGCCGGCGTTGTTGACGAGCACGTCGATCCGGCCGAACCGGTCCACGGCGGCCTGGACGGCGGCCGGGATGGCCGCGGTGTCGGTGACGTCCAGGGCGACGGTCAGGACGTTCCCGGCCTTCTTCAGGTCGTCGGGAACGGTGTCGGGGTTGCGCACCGCGACGACGACGTCGTCGCCCTGCGCGAGGGCGGTGCGGGCGATCTCGGCGCCCAGCCCGCGGGAGGCTCCGGTGATGAACCAGGTTGCCATGACGGTGGCCTTCCTTCCGCTGTCCCAGCTACCTGCGGCGGGCGGTTCCCGCCGCTGACATATTCGAGTTTGTCCAGGTCAGCGGGGTGGAAGAAGGCCGGGGACTTCCTGGGAGCGATGTACCTAGGAAACGGTCACCTGGTTCTCGGTGCGTGCGCGCAGCCGCTCGAACGCCTGCGCCGTCGGGCCGGCGGGCTCGGCCTGGTAGACGACGAGCTGCTGGTGCGGCGCGCTGTTGACGGTGAACGCCGAGAACAGGATGTGCAGGTCCCCCACGCGCGGGTGGCGCAGGTGCTTGCCCTCCTGGGTCTTGGGCTTGACGTCGTGGCGCGCCCACAGCTCGGCGAACTCGGGGCTGCCCGCCGACAGATCGGCCACCACCTCGGCGACACGCGGATCGCCGGGGTCGTGGCCGTAGGCGGCCCGCAGCTCCGCGGCGCAGGAGTGTGCCGCGCGCTCCCACTCCTGGTAGAACTCGCGGCCCGCCGGGTCCAGGAACACCATGCGGGCCAGGTTGTCGGCGGGGCTGAAGCCCTCGTGCAGCGCGGCCGCCATCGGGTTGCCGGCCAGGATGTCGAGCGCGGGGCCCAGCACGAACGCCGGCGCGGTCGTCCAGCCGTCCATGAGCCGCAGCAGCTGCGGGTCGACGGCGGTGGCCGCGCCGTGCCGCCACGTGCGGGCCTCCGGCGGCTGGACCAGGCGCCACAGGTGCTCGGTGGCGAAGGCGTCCAGGCGCAGTGCCCGCGCCACGGCCTCGACGACCTGCGGGGACGGGCTCGACTCGCGGCCCTGTTCGAGGCGTACGTAGTAGTCGCTGCTCATGCCCGCCAGCAGTGCGACCTCCTCGCGGCGCAGGCCCTTGACGCGGCGGCGGCCGTACTCGGGGAGCCCGACGTCCTGGGGCCTGAGCGCTTCGCGGCGGGCACGCAGGAAGTCGCCCAGCGGGGTGGCGCTCATGCCGCCGCTCCTTGTCCGGGCTCGCCGCCCCGGAGAAGGGCGTCCGGGATGTGGGTTGCTGACCGGGCGGTCATGTCCGTCCTTTCGCGTCGACGGGTGTCAGAAGGTGATCGTCACCTTCCCCTGGTAGTGGTGGCCGGCGAAGTCGATGAGGGCCTGGCGGGCCTCGGAGAACGGGTACGCGGCGGCGATCGGCACGCGCAGGCGGCCTTCCGCGGCCTGCGCGGCGAGCCCGCCGAGGCGGTGGGGCGCGGCGGCGGTCCCCGTGTAGGCCGCGCGCACGTCGCGGGGGAAGCTCGCGGGCCCGCCGAGCGGCGAGACCAGCAGCCCGCCGGTACGGGCCGCGTCCGCCGAGAGCATGAGCGCGTCACCGGCGCGGGCCAGGTCGATCACGACGTCGGCCCCGGTCTTCCCGTCTGCTTCGGTCAGCTTGGCCACCTGCGCGGCGACGTCGTCGCGGGTGTAGTCGAGCACGTCGTCGGCGCCGAGCGTGTGCAGGAAGCCCTCGTCCCCGGCGCGGCCCGTGGCGATCACGCGGGCGCCGGCGTGCTTGGCGAGCTGCACCACGAAGGAGCCGATGCCCCCGGCCGCGCCGACGACCAGCACGCGCAGGCCGGGGGAGAGCCCCGCCGCCTCGATGAGCGCCGCCGCCGTCAGGGCGGCGGTCGGCAGCGCGGCGGCCTCCCGTGCGGGCAGGCCCGCGGGGCGGCGGGTGCTGAAGGGGCCGTCGTCGACCAGCACGAGCTCGGCGAGCGCCCCCGAGCGTACGCCGTTCCAGGCGAGCACCGGGTCACCGGGCGCGTAGCGGGTGACGCCCTCCCCCACCGCCGTGACGGTCCCGGTGACGTCGATCCCCGGCACGAACGGGTGGGTGAGCCCCGCCGGCCGCATGCCGCCGGTCACGAGCTTGAGGTCGGCCGGGTTCAGGGCGGCGGCCTCGGCGCGGACCAGCACCTGGCCGGGACCCGGCACGGGTGCCGGCAGGTCCGCGACGGCCAGCTCTTCCAGCGGCCCGTACGAGCGGGTGACCAGGGCCTGCACATGTCCTCCTCCGACGATGGCCTCCTTACAGCCTCACCTGTGACGTGTGGTGATGACATCGGCGAAAACTACTTATTGGGCAGCGATATACCCCTTTTTACGTATTTTCCGCCGAGGCGGACCTGGCGGGCGGGCCGCCATCCTCGTGACCCGAGATGGCGGCACACCAGAAGAAAGGCCACCCCGTGACCGGAACCACCAGATCCCGCGCCGTCCGCTTCAGCAGGTACGGCGGGCCGGAGGTCCTGGACGTCGTCGAGGTGGGCAAACCGGTGCCGGGGCCGGGCCAGGTCCTGGTCCGGGTGATCGTCGCGCCCGTGAACCCAGGCGAGATCGGCATCCGCGAGGGGGTCTTCGCCCGCGTCTGGCCCGCCACCTTCCCCGAAGGGCAGGGCAACGACCTGGCCGGCCAGGTCGTGGAGGTCGGCGAAGGGGTGACCGGCTTCGCGCCCGGCGACGAGGTGATCGGTTACGCTCCCCGGCGCGCGCAGGCCGACTACGTCGTGCACGACGCGGCGACGCTCGCCCGCAAACCCCCGGTCCTGTGCTGGGAGGAGGCCGCCCCGCTGTCGGCCGTCGGGGTGACCGCCTGGGCCGGGGTCGCGGCCGTGGCGCCACGGCCCGGAGAGACGGTGGTCGTCTCCGCCGCGGCGGGCGGGGTCGGCGTGCTCGCCGCGCAACTGGCCCGGCTGCGCGGCGCGACCGTGATCGGCACCGTGGGCCCGCACAACGTCGGCTTCGCCCGCTCGCTGGGCATCACCCCCGTCCTGCACGGCCCCGGGCTGGCCGAGCGCGTCCGGGCCGCGGCCCCTGGCGGGGTGGACGCGTTCATCGACACCTTCGGGGACGGCAACGTCGAGGAGGCCATCCGGCTCGGCGTGCCGCCGCGGCGCATCAACACGATCGCCGACGGCGCGGCCGTGCGCCGCCACGGCGTGCACAGCATGGCCCAGGAGGACGCCTTCACGCCCGAACTGGTCGAGCGGCTGGCCGCGCTGGTCGCCGTGCGGCGGCTGACCGTGCCGATCCACGCCGTCTACCCGCTGGAGCGCGTCCGCGACGCCTACGTGGAGCTGGCCAGGCGGCACACCAGAGGCAAGATCGTGCTCAGCCTCGTGCTCGCCGCCGAGGACGGCCCGCCGGCCGCCTGACGCTCCCGCTGACGCTCCCGGGCGATCCGGCCGGCATCCGCCCGTGACGCGAGCCCGCGAGGCTGCGGGCAGGGTTCGCTTGCGATGGACCAGCAGGCTGCGGGCAGGGTTCGCTTGCGATGGACCAGCAGGCTGCGGGCAGGGTTCGCTTGCGATGGACCAGCAGGCTGCGGGTAGGTTCGCTTGCGATGGACCACCTGCCTCTCACCCGCGCCGGCGCCCCGATCCTGTACGGACGCCGTCCCGAGCGCGAGGAGCTCGACCGGCTGCTCGAACGCGCCCGCACCGGCCACGGCGGCGCCCTCCTCCTGCACGGCGGGGCCGGGATCGGGAAGACCGCCCTGCTGCGGAGCCTGCGGGCGCGGGCCGAAGGGTTCCGCGTCCTGGAGGCCGGCGCCGTCGAGTTCGAGAGCGGCCTGCGATTCGCCGCCGTGCACCAGCTCGTCGCCCCGCTGCTGGACCGCCTCGACCGCATGCCGCCCCACCTGCGCGGCACTGTCGAGGCCGCCTTCGCCGCCGCTGACGGCGCGCCCGCCTGGTTCACGATGGGGCTCGCCCTGCACGCGCTGGTCCGGCGGTACGCCACGGACGGGCCGCCGCTGCTGTGCCTGGTGGACGACGCACAATGGCTCGACCCGCCCTCCGCCAGGGCCCTCGATCTGATGGCGCGCGGGCTGTCGTCGGCGCGCGCCGCCGTGGTGCTCGCGTTGCGCGAGCCCGCCGAACGCCCCGAGATCGAGGAGCTGCCCCGCCTCCGTCTCGGCCCGCTGCCCGAGGACGAGGCCGCCGCGCTGTTCGACGCCCACGTGCCGGTGCCCCTCGACGCCCGGGTGCGGCGCAGGATCCTCGCCGAGGCCCGGGGCAATCCCCGCGCGCTGCTCCAGGCGGCCGGCACGGCGATCAGGTCGGGCGGGTATCCGGGCGCTCTGCGCACCCCGGCCGCGGACGTGCCCCCGGTCGCCGAGCTGCCCGAACCGGGCCGTACCGTGCTGCTGGCCGCCGCGGCCGACCCGACGGGCGATCCGGCGTTGTTGTCGCGGGCGCTGGCACGGCTGGGCCTGTCGGAGGCCGACGTCCGGCCGCTGTGCGAAGCCGGCCTGCTGGAGTGCGCGGAGGTGGTGCGCTTCCCCGATCCGGCCGTCCGGTCGGCGGTCTACCGCGCGGCGAGCACACCCGCCCGCCGCCGAGCCCACCAGGCACTCGCCGACGCCACCGGCCCAGACGCCGATGCCGGGCGCCGGGCGTGGCATCGGGCCATGGCCGCGCTCGGGCCCGACGAGCAGGTGGCGGTGGAGCTGGAGACCGGTGCCGGGCAGGCCCGCGTGAGCGGCGGAGCCGTGGCCGCCGCGGCCTTCCTGGAACGCGCCGTCTCGCTCACCGAAGACCCGCGCCGCCTGGCCGGCCGCGCGCTGGCCGCCGCCGACGCGCAGAGGCGGGCCGGGGGCGACGACGTGGCGCTGACGCTGATCGGCCTGGTCGACGCGGCCACGCCGAGCCCGGCCGAGCGGACGCGGGCCGAGACCCTGCGTGCCCGCATCCGCTACACGGCCGACCGGGACGAGGACGCCTTGGACCGGCTCTTGACGGCCATCGCCGCCGACCCGTCCCAGGCGTACCCGTCCCTGCGCGATGCGCTCGCCATCACGATCGCCGCCGGCCGCGACGCCACCGCCCGGCAGCGCCGCACCCTCACCAGCGCCGTCAGCGCGCTACCGCCGTCCACCACCGGCAGGGCGCTCCTGGCGGCGAACGCCACCCGGACCGCACGGCCACCCTCCACCGCCGGGAGAGCGCTCCTGGCGGCGATCGCCTCCCGGATCGGCGGCGGTGACGCCCTGTCCCCGCTGCGGCAGGCGCTCGACGGCCGCCTGCCGGCCGAGGGGCCGCTGCCGGCCATCGCCGCCGTGGAGACCTGGGACTTCCCGCGCTGGCGGCGGCTGGCCGAGGCCCGCGTGCGAGCCGGCACCGCCGCCGGGGCGCCGGCCGAGCTGTGCGCGGCGCTCGACGATCTCGCCGTCGCCCGGCTGCACGCCGGTGAGCTGGCCGCCGCCGAGGAGCACCTCCGTACCGGGCGGTCGATCGCCCGTGCCCTCGGCGCGGGCCCGCTCACCACGGGAGAGCTGCTGTGCGCGGCCTGGCGCGGGGACCAGGACGTGGTGGCGGAGCTGCGGCGCCGGGCCGGGCCCGAGGCGCGTGACGGCAGACAGGTCACGTTCGGCGAGATCGCGCAGGCCGTCCTGCTGAACGGCCTGGGCCGCTACGACGCGGCCTGTGAGGTGCTGCGCCCGGCGGTCGAGCTGGACGAGCCGGGCGTGCTGCCGTTCGTGGCGATGGAGTTCGTGGAGGCCGCGGTCCGCTCCGAGCGGCCCGGCCTGGCGGCGCCGGTGGCCGCGCGGGTGCGTGCGCACGCCCGCGCGACGGGCTCCGGCTGGGCGGCCGGGCTGGCGTCGTGGTGCCGGGCCCTGCTGAGCGACGGGCCGGCCGCGGAAGAGGCGTATCGCGACGCCGTACGGCGGCTGGAAGCGCCGCAGCCGTCCGCCGTCCTGGCCCGCGCGCGGCTCTCCTACGGCGAATGGCTGCGCAGGCAGGGCCGCAGGAGCGACGCGGGCGAGCACCTGCGTGCCGCCCACGCCTCGTTCGCCTCGATGGGCGCCGCCGCCTTCGCCGGGCGGGCCGAGCGGGAACTGGCCGCCATCGGCCGGCCGCGGCGGCGGCAGGGCCGCGAGCCGGCCCCTGCCCGGCTGACGCCGCAGGAGGAGAGCATCGCCCGGCTGGCCGCGGCCGGCACCACGTCGAAGGAGATCGGCCGGCGGCTCTTCCTCAGCCCGCGCACGGTGGACGCCCACCTGCGCAGCGTCTTCAGGAAGCTCGACATCAGCTCGCGCAGGCAACTGCGGGAGATGCGGTTCTGACCAGGCGCGTTGCGGGCGCAACTACCATCAGAGGCTGATGAACGAGCACACGACGGCCGCCCGCCCGAGCCTGCCCCGCAGGGAGACTGCGCAGCTCACCCGGCTGCTGGAGCAGGCGCGGCAGGGCGGCGGCACGGCCCTGGTCGTCCACGGGGAGGCGGGGCTCGGCAAGACCGTCCTGCTGGACGACCTGATGGCCACCGTGCGCGGCGCCCAGGTGCTGCGTGCCTCCGGCGCCGAGTTCGAGCGGGACCTGGCCTTCACCGCGTTGCACCAGCTCTGCGCGCCGCTGCTCCCCCTGATCGACCGGCTGCCCGCGCCGCAGCGCACGACCCTGCGCACGGCGTTCGACCTGGAGGAAGGGCCCGCTCCTGACCCGCTCGTCATCGGGCTCGCCGTGCTCGGCCTGCTGGCGGAGGCGGCCACGGCCGGGCCGGTCATCTGCGTCCTGGACGACGCCCAGTGGATGGACGCCGGCTCGGCGCAGGCTCTCGCCTTCGTCGCGCGCCGGATCGAGGCCGAGCCCGTCACCCTGCTGTTCGCCATGCGCGAGCCGGACGCGGTGCCGGCGCTGGCGGTCCTGCCCCGCCTGCGCCTGTCGGCGCTCACCGGCGACGAGGCCGCCGCCCTCCTGGCGCGGCTGCCGCACGCCCCGCTGGAGCCGGAGATCCGCCGCCGGCTCATCGCCGAGGCCCGCGGCAACCCCCTCGCCCTGATCGAGCTGCCGTACGACCTGGGCCCGCCCGGCTACCCCGGCCAGCTCGCCCTGCCGGTGGCCGACCTGGTCGAGCAGACGTTCCAGCGCCGCTTCCGCGCGCTGCCCGAGCGCACCAGGCGGCTGCTGACGCTGGCCGCCGCCGAGCCGCGCGGCGACATCAGGGTGCTGCGGCACGCCGCGGAGCTCGACGGCCTCTCCCTGGCCGACGCCGAGCCGGCCGAGACCGCCGGGCTGCTCCAGCTCGACGCCCACGTCCGCTTCCGTCACCCGCTGGTACGCTCGGCGATCTACCGCCTGGCCACCGACGACGAGCGCAGGCACGCCCACGGCGCCCTGGCCCGCGCCTTCGACCCCGCCCGCCACCCCGACCGGCGGATCTGGCATCTGGCGCAGGCGGCGGACGAGGCCGACGAGCACCTGGCCCGCGAGCTGGAGCGCCTGGCCGGCCGGGCGCGCAGCCGTGGCGGCGTCGCGGCCGCGGCCGCCTTCCTGGAACGCGCCACCGAGCTGACCCCCGATCCCGCGCAGAGGGCCCGGCGCGCGGTGCGCGCCGCCCAGGCCAAGCACGAGGCGGGCGCTTCGGAGCAGGCCGCCGCCCTGCTCGCCGCCGCCGACGCCGGGCCGCTCGACGACGCCTGGCGGGCCCGCCTGCTGCGGTTGCGCGGGCAGATCGCGTTCACCTCGCGGCGCGGCGACGACGCCCCCATGCTGCTGCTGGAGGCGGCCCAGCAGATGGCGCCGCTGGACCCGGCGCTCGCCCGCCGGACCTCGCTGGAAGCGCTCTGGGCCGCGACCGGCGCCGAGCGCAACGGCGACGCGCAGGGCATCAGGGCCGTCGCCGCGGCGATCCTGAACGGCCCCGCCGCCCCGCACGCTGCCGAGCCGCCCGGTGGGCGCGGCACCGCCGACCCGCACGCCGCCGAGCCGACCGGCATGCGCGGCACCGAGCCGACCGACCTGCTCCTGGAGGGCCTGGCCACGCTGTTCACCCAGGGCCAGCGCGCCGCCGTCCCCCTGCTGCGCGCCGCCGTCGACGCCTTCGACCAGGTGAACGACCCCCGCTGGCTGCCCGTCGCCTGCCGGGCGGCGTGGGACCTGTGGGACGAGGTCGCGCTCGACCGGCTCGCCACCCGGTGCGTCGAGCTGGCCCGGGAGGCGGGGGCGCTCACGTTCCTGCCGCTGGCGCTCAACTTCCAGGCGGTGGCCGCCACCTACGCGGGACGCTTCACCGCCGCCTCGGCCATGACCGAGCAGGCACACGCCCTCACCGAGGCCATCGCCGGCGCTTTCGCCCCGTACGCGGCCATCGTCCTGGCCGCCCACCAGGGCGACCGCGGCCGGGCCCAAGACCTGTTCGACCAGAGCGTGCGAGCCGCCGCCGAGGGCGCGGGCGGGTTCGTCACGATCGTCGAGTACGCCACGGCCGTGCTGCACAACGGCCTGGGCGACCACGAGGCCGCGCTCGCGCCGGCCCGGCAGGCGGCCGGGCGCAGCCGCCTGTTCTGGAGCGCCGCCGCGCTGCCCGAGCTCGTCGAGGCCGCCGCCCGCACCGGCCGGGCGGACCTGGCCGCCCCCGCCCTGGCCGAGCTCGCCGAGCTGACGGAGGCGGCGGGCACCGAGTGGGGCCTGGGCGTGCTGGCCCGCAGCCGCGCCCTGCTCAGCGAGAGGCCCGGCGAGCTGTACGAGGAGGCCGTGGCCCGCCTCAGCGGCACCCGGGTCGCCGTTCAGCTCGCCCGCACGCACCTGCTCCACGGGGAGTGGCTGAGCAGGGCCGGCGAGCGGGCGGCGGCCCGCGCGAGCCTGCACGAGGCCCACCGCATGTTCGACGACATGGGCGCGGCGGCCTTCGCCCAGCGTGCCGCCCGTGGCCTGCGCGAGCTCGGGGACCGGCCGGTCAGCTCCGCCCCGTCCGTCCTCGACGCCCTGACCTCCCAGGAGGCCCACATCGCCCGCCTGGTGGCCACGGGCAGGACCTCGCGCGAGGTGGCCGCGGAGCTCTTCCTCAGCCCGCGCACGATCGACGCGCACCTGCACAACATCTACCGCAAGCTCGGCATCGGCTCGCGCCGGCAACTGCGCGAGCTGGACCTGCGAGGCTGACCGGTGCGGCATCGCTCGTCCAGCCTGGGAATGACGCACCCAGGCAGCGCACCGGCCGGGTGCCTAACCTGGGATGTCATGGACAGCGAGCGCAACGATCCGCTGGGGCGGTTCCTGCGTGAACGCCGTGCGCGGGTGCGTCCCGAGCAGGTCGGCCTGCCCGCGCACGGCCGCCGCCGGGTCCCGGGCCTGAGCCGCGACGAGGTCGCTCACCTGGCCCGCCTCAGCACCGGCTACTACGCCCGGCTCGAACAGGGCCGCGAGCGCCCCACGCGCGAGACCGTGGAGAGTCTGGCGCGGGCGCTGCGCCTGGACGAGCAGGCGGTGGCCGAGCTGTACCGGCTGGCCCGGCCGGCCGCGCGGCGGCGCCGTCCGGGCCGGGTCGAGCGGGTCGCGCCCGAGGTGCTGTCCCTGCTGGACGGCTGGACGGTGGCGCCCGCCCTGATCCTCGGCTGGTCCGGGGACGTGCTGGCGCGCAACCCGCTGGCCGCCGTCCTGCACGACCGGTTCGTCCGCGGCGACAACCTGCTGCGCATGATCTTCCTCGATCCGGCGGGACGGCAGTTCTTCCTCGACTGGGCGGCCACCGCCCGGGCCGCCCTGCACGACCTGCGCTGGGCCGCTCGCGAGGCCCCCGACGAGCACGGCCTGCGCGAGCTCGTCGGCGAGCTGGCGATCGGCAGCCCGGACTTCCGCCAGATGTGGGCGGCGCCCGAGCCGCGCGGCAGGCCCAGGCCCGGCGACCGCTTCCACCACCCGGACGTGGGAGAGCTGCGCCTGCGTACCGAGATCTTTCCCATCACCAGCGCGCCCGGCCTGCGGCTCGTCGCCTGGCCGGCGGAGCCGGGCTCCCGCTCGGCCCAGGCACTGGCCCTGCTGGGCACGCTGGCCACGTGAAGAGGTGATCCCCATCCCCGACTTCAGCCCGCCGGCCCGGCTGGGCGAGCGCCTGGACGCCGCGCGCGAGGAGGCGTTCACCGGCCGCGCGGCCCACCTCGCCGCCTTCCGCGACGCCCTGGAGGGCGGCCCGGTCGCGGTCCTGTTCGTGCACGGCCCCGGTGGCATCGGCAAGACGAGCCTGCTGCGCCGCTACGCCCGCGAGGCCCGCGGGTACGGACGCCACGTCGTCCGGATCGACGGCCGCAGCCTCGTGCCGTCGCCTGGGGCCTTCGGGTCCGCGGCGGCCGCCGCGCTCGACGACCCGCGCGCGGTCCTGCTCGTGGACGACTTCGAACGCTGCCAGGGGCTCGAAGAGTGGCTCAGCGAGTCGTTCCTGCCCCGCCTGCCCGCGACGGTGCTCACGGTCATCGCCGGGCGGCAGCCGCCGGGCAGCCGCTGGAGCGAGGACGCCGGCTGGGCGCGGGCGATGCGCGTGCTGCCGCTGGGCAACCTGCGCGAGGAGGAGGCGAGGAGCCTGCTGCACGCACTCGGGGTGGCGGCGCCGCGGCACGAGGCCCTGCTCCGCGTCACCGGCGGCCACCCGCTGGCCCTCGGCATGGCCGCCAGGCTCGCCCTCGGCTCCGGCGATCCGCTCAGTGACCTGCCGGGCGAGCTGCCCGGTGACGTGCTTCGCCACCTGCTCGACCGCCTCGTGGGCGAGGTCCCCACGCCCGGCCACCGCCGCGCCCTGGAGGTGTGCGCGCACGTGCTGGACACCACGCAGGCGCTGCTGCGCACCGTCCTGCCCGACCAGGCGGGGGAGCTGTTCGCCTGGCTGCGCCGCCAGCCCTACATCGTGCCGGGCCGCCACGGCCTGCACCCGCACGACCTGGTGCGCGACCTCCTCGACGCGGACCTGCGCTGGCGCGACCCCGACGGCTACCAGGAGATGCACGAGCAGGTCCGGGCCTACCTCGTCGAGCGGGCCAGGACCGCCTCGGGGGCGGAGGTGCTGCCCGCCACGCTGGCCCTGTCCTACCTGCATCGGCACAACGGCTTCGTCGCCCGCTTCATCACCTGGCGCGGCGACGGCGGCCTGCACGAGGACGCCCTGCTGCCCGCCGATCGGACGGCCGTCCTGAGCCTGGTCGAGCGGGCCGAAGGGGCGCGTTCGGCCGCGGTCGCCGCCTTCTGGCTGGAGCGGCAGCCGTCCGCCTTCCGCGTGTACCGGACCGTTCGGGGCGAGCCGGTCGCCGTGCTGGCGTGGCTGCGGCTGGAGGCCGAGCGTCAGGACGAGGTGGAGCGCGATCCCGTCGTGGCCGCCGCCTGGGAGCACGTGCGCGCCCGCCGGCCGTTGCGCCCGGGTGAGGAGATCGGCGTCGCCCGGTTCCTCGTGCACCCGGCCGCGCACGAGCGGCCCTCTCCGGCCATGGACCTCATGATCCATCGCGTGCTGGCGCAGTTCATCCACGGGCGGCGGCTCGCGTGGTCCTTCACCGCGCTGCGGGATCCGTTCTGGGGGCCGCTCATGGCCTACATCGACCAGCGTGCGCTGCCGCGGCCCGTCCTCGCCGGCGACCGGCCCACCACGCTGTACGCGCACGACTGGCGGGCCGTTCCCGTGGGCCGGTGGCTGGAGTTCAGCGGGACGGTCGAGCTGGGCGGGCCGGCAGAGCCGCCGATCGCCGGCTCCACGCCCCGCCGGCGCCCTGCGTTCGCCGTACTGACCCGCGAGCAGTTCGCCGCCGCCGTCACGCAGGCGTTGCAGGACCTGCGCCGGCCCGACCGGCTGGCGGCCGGCCCGCTGATGCGCACCCGGCTCGTCGCCGGGGCCGAGGACGGCCGGGAGCGGCTGCGGGAGCTGCTGACCTCGGCGATCGGCGCCCTGGCCGGTGACCCCCGCACCGCCAAGCTGCACCGTGCGCTGGCCACCGCCTACCTGCACGCCGCTCCCACCCAGGAGGCCGGCGCCGAGCGGCTGGCCGTCTCGCTGAGCACCTACCGGCGGCACCTGGCCCGCGGCACCGAGCTGATCATCGAGGAGCTGTGGGAGCGCGAGCTGCGCGAAGCCGACGCGTGATCCACGGGCTCGCACGAAGATGACGCGTGATCCACGAGCTCGCACGAAGATGGCGCGTGATTCGCGAGCCGCACAGACATGACGCGTGATTGACGTGTCGCTGCTCTGGTCGCTGACGTGCCCTCCGGCGAACCATGCCGGTCATGACCGTCCACCATGACGACCTCGTCGTCGTCGGCACCGCCGAGTTCAAGGCCGATGCCCATGCCCGCTACGCCCGGCTGCGCGCGCAGGGGCCCCTCCACCGGGTGCGCTCGGCCGATGGCGGGATCACCTGGCTGGTCGTCGACTACGAGCTGGCCCGGCAGGCCCTCGCCCATCCGGCGCTCAGCAAGGATCCCGAGCCGTTCGCCGAGCAGCTACGCGCGGCGGGGCGGCACATCCTGCTGGCCGGCTCCGGTTTCGGCGGGAACATGCTGATGTCCGACCCGCCGCAGCACACCCGGCTGCGCCGGCTGGTGTCGAAGGCGTTCACCCCGGCCGCCGTCGAGCGGCTCGCGCCCAGGATCGAGGAGCTGGCGAACGAGCTGATCGACGTCATCGCGCCCCAGGGCGGCGCGGACCTGGTCACCGCCTTCACCGGCCCGCTGCCGATGGCGGTCATCTGCGAGCTGCTGGGCGTGCCCGAGCACTGCCGGGACGACCTGCAGCGGTGGACCCGCCAGGGCATGGGCACGCCGTCGCCACGGCAGCGCGAGGCCCTGCTCGCCCTCAACACCTATCTGCGGGTCCTGCTGGCCACCAAGCGCACCGCTCCCGCCGACGACCTGCTGTCGCGCCTGATCGCCGTCCACGACGACGACCACGGCCGCCTGTCGTCGACCGAGCTGCTGGGCACCGCCGTCATCCTGGTCGTCGCCGGGCACGAGACCACGGTGAACCTGCTGGGCAACGCCGTCGCCGCTCTCCTGGACCACCCCGAGCAGGCCGCGTACCTGCGGGCGAATCCCGAGCGGCTGCCGGCGGCGGTGGAGGAGTTCCTGCGCTTCGACGCGCCGGTGGAGGTCACTCCCGCTCGGTTCGCCACCGAGGACCTGCTGCTCGGCGGGCGGCACATCAGGCGCGGCGAGACGGTGACCGTCGCCCTCACCTCGGCGAGCCGTGCGGCGGGCCCCGCCGAGAGCGCCGACCGCCTCGACGTGACCCGCCCTGACCCGCGCCACCTGGCCTTCGGCCACGGCATCCACTACTGTCTGGGCGCCCCCTTGGCGCGGCTCGAAGGCGCCGTGGCACTGCGCGTGCTGCTGGCCCGGCTGCCCGATCTGGCCTGGGCGGACCCGTCGGCCGAGCGCCGGTGGCTGCCGGCGGGGATCACGCGCGGGCCGGTCGCGCTGCCGGTGCGTTTCACTGCTCAGGCGCCTCGATGACCAGGGCGTGCGCCTTGGCGAAGGTCTGGCGGAACTCCTTCAGCGGCGCGTAGTCCTCGGAGTGGTAGAACGCCTCGACGGCCTGCTTGCTGTCGAACCGCAGGATGACGCCGAAGGCCGGCTTGGCGTCGGTCTCCAGCACCAGCGGCTGGGGGTCGCGGGCCACGGGGACGCCTCCGTAGCGGCTGACGAGCTCCAGGGTGGCCGTCTCGTACTCGCGGAACTTCTGCTCGTCCTCGGGGGTGACGCTGATGATCATGTATGCACTCATGGCGAGAAACCTAGCACGCAATTATCTTGTGCACAAGATAAGTGTGCACGTGGTAGATTGCGACGCATGCGGCTCGACGAGCAGATCTGCTTCTCCCTGGCCACCGC
The DNA here is from genome assembly GCF_012034275.1 of Nonomuraea composti. Lineage (NCBI taxonomy): Bacteria > Bacillati > Actinomycetota > Actinomycetes > Streptosporangiales > Streptosporangiaceae > Nonomuraea > Nonomuraea composti. The sequence goes on from NZ_JAATEP010000035.1 coordinate 52,184, forward strand.
GTCCCGCTCGGTGGCCGCCCTCTACCGCCCGCTGCTGGACCGGGTGGGCCTCACCCAGCCGCAGTACATGGTCATGCTCGTGCTGTGGGAGCGCGGGCACGCCTCCATCAAGGAGATCGCCGCCGCGCTCCAGCTCGACCACGGGACGCTCACGCCGCTGCTCAAGCGCCTGGAGGCGGCGGGCCACATCGTGCGCCGCCGCCGGGCCGACGACGAGCGCAGCGTCGACATCGAGCTGACCCCCCAGGGCGCGGCACTGCGCGGGCAGGCACGGAGCATCCCCGGCGAGATCAACCAGGCGTTGCCGCTCACGGAGGAGGAGAGCGCCACGCTGCGTGAGCTGCTCGCCAAGCTCGGCGCCGCCAACGGCTGAGGCCGGGTCTTGCCGAGCCAGGCGGTTCCCGGGACAAGCGATTTTCGCCGAGGCGCGAGCCGGGGGCCGCCGCCAGGCTGGTCACGAGACGCGGCAGCGCCGTTCAGCGCCGCAGGCGGGCAGGAGAGCACGATCCTCGCGATGACCCGCAGGACGATCGAGATCGCCCGAGCGCTCGTGCGAGGACGGCAGGCCGAGCCCGCGCGGCACGACCAGGGCTGAGACGCGCGGGGCCGGGGTCGCCGGTCAGGTGAGGACCCTGACGATGCCGGTGAGGGCGAGCTGGGCGAGGGACAGGGGGACCAGGACGGCCCAGGCCAGCTTCTGGAGCTGGTCCTCGCGCAGGCGCGGGTACGTGACGCGCAGCCAGATCACGACGAAGGCCAGGAAGAAGACCTTCACCAGCGTCCACAGCCAGCCCGGCAGGAACGGCCCCTGCCAGCCGCCCAGGAACAGGACGGTGGTCAGGAACGACAGGACGACGATCCCGACGTACTCGGAGAGCATGAACAGGGCGAAGCGCATGCCGGTGTACTCGGTCATCGGGCCCATGATGATCTCCGACTCGGCGATCGGCATGTCGAACGGCGGGCGGCGCAGCTCGGCGAGGCCCGCGAGGAAGAAGACGACGGCGCCGATCGCCTGCCAGGGCAGCCACCACCACTGCCACGCTTCGACGATGCCCGGGATCGACAGGGTGCCCGCCGCCATGGCCACCGAGGAGGCGGCCAGGACCAGCGGCAGCTCGTACGACATGAGCTGGGCGGCGGAGCGCATGCCGCCGAGGACGGAGTACTTGTTGGCCGACGCCCACCCCGCCATGATCGAGCCGAGCACGCCGATGCCCATGACGGCGAGGACGAAGAACAGGCCGAGGTCGAGGTTCACGGCGACGGCGTCGCGGTCGATGGGGATGGCGATCAGGACGACCAGGTACGGCACCAGCGCCACGCCCGGGGCGATCATGAAGATGCGGCGGTCGGCCGCGGCCGGGACGACGTCCTCCTTCTGCGCGAACTTCACCCCGTCGGCGATCAGCTGCGCCCAGCCGTGGAAGCCGCCCGCGTACATGGGGCCGAGCCTCGACTGCATGTGCGCCATGACCTTGTGCTCGGTCTGGCCGATGATCAGCGGCAGGACCAGGAACACGGCGAGGATGACGACGAAGCTCAGCACCACTTCAAGCATCAGGTGGCCCCCAGTCGGCTGGAACTCCTGGCGGAAGGGTCTTGCGGCGGCTCGGCGCGCCGTGGCCCGACTCCCCCGGCTCCTTCGCGCCCGGCCACGGCTTGGCGACGCGCGCGGCCAGGATGAAGTCCTTGCGCAGCGGGTGGCCCTCGAAGCCGTCGGGGAGCAGGAGCGGGACGAGGTTGGGGTGGCCGTCGAAGATCACCCCGAACATCTCGTACGTCTCGCGTTCGTGCCAGTTCGCGCCCCGGTAGACGCCGACGGCGGTGGGCAGGCGCGGGTCGTCGCGCGGTACGTGGGTGCGCAGGAGCAGGCGCCGGCCCGCGGCCGGGTTGTAGACGTGGGCCACGACGGCGAACGCGTCGGGCGGCTCGTCGACGCCGGTCAGCCAGTCGAAGAAGGCGAAGCCGAGGGTGTCGCGGACGTGGGTGAGCAGGGCGAGCCAGTCGGCGGGGGCGACGTCGATCGTGGTGTCGCCGAAGGACTCGGAGACCTGGGCGCGGTCGCCGAAGCTCTCGGCGAGGGAGGCGCGCAGGTCCGGCGCGTCGGCGGGGTCGTTCGGGGTCACCGCTGCGGCTCCTCGTCCGGGCCCTCGTCCGGGCCCTCGTCCGGGCCCTCGGGGTGGTCCGCGTGGGGGCGGGACCAGACGTAGCGGTCGCTGAGCTTCTCGCCGGCGATCTTCTCCTGGAGCTTCGTGATGCCGTACAGGAGGGCTTCGGGACGGGGCGGGCAGCCGGGCACGTAGACGTCGACCGGGATGATCTGGTCGACCCCGTTGGTGACGCAGTACGAGTCCCAGTACGGGCCGCCGGAGTTGGAGCAGGCGCCGAACGAGATGACGTACTTGGGGTCGGGCATCTGCTCGTAGAGGCGCTTGACGGCCGGGGCCATCTTGTCGGTGACCGTGCCCGAGACGATCATGAGGTCGGCCTGTCTCGGGCCGTTCGCGAACGGGATCACGCCGAAGCGGATGAAGTCGTGGCGGCTCGTCGAGGCGGCGATGAACTCGATGGCGCAGCAGGCCAGCCCGAAGTTGAACACCCACAGCGAGTAGCGGCGCCCCCAGTTGAGGACGAAACGCATGGGTTTGGGCGCCAACCGTGAGATCGGGCCCACGGTGGGCATCGGGAGATCCGTCGCTGCCATATGGCCATTCTTGCGCGGATCAGAGGGGAGGCAAAGGAATCAGGAGCCGGGGCGTCCCCGCGGTCAGTGGTAGAGGGCCGAGCGGGCGTTCTCCTTGATCGCCTGCGCCACGTGCCGCGCGACCGCGCCGAGCTCCTGGTCGACCGCCTCGCCCGCGGCCTCGGCCGGCACCCGTCCCTCCTGGTGCGGCAACGCGGCCACCCGCTCCATCCGCAGGTACGTGGGCGGGTGGGTGCTGTCCCAGCGGACGTCCTCCGACCGGGCGGCCTCCTGGCGGCGCTCCAGCTCGGCGGCGGGAACGGCCTCGACGGCGGCGCGGAGGGCCGTCCACAGGTTCTCGGGCTTGGCGATGAGCGCGCTCGTCTCCAGGAAGCTGATCACGGACGGCGCCCTGGTGGTCGTGGTGTCCAGCAGCGCGATCATGGCGGACGTGCCCGCCGCCCGGACGCCCAGCTCGTCCGCGCGGTACTCGGCGCGCTGGGACGAGCGGTGCAGCAGGAGCTCCATCGCCACCATCAGGCCACGGACGGGCAGACCGACCAGGGCGAGCAGGCATTCGGCGAAGAGCCGGGCCACGCCGTCGCCCTCCCTCCAGTCGAAGCGCGTCACGTCGATCAGCACGGCCAGCGAGTGGAGCGCGCTGCCCACGAGGAAGCCGTGACGGCTGTCGCCGTTCGAGGAGTGGGCCATCTCGTGGGCGAGCAGCGCGATGCGCTCCTGCGGGGTGAGGATCAGCCACATCGGGTAGCCGATCTCGATCACCGGGCGGCGGCGCCAGCCGTACGCGTGGGCGGAGGCGTTCACCTCGCCGCTGACGGCGACGATGTCGGTGCGCGGGGCGTTCGCCTCGGCGCCGATGCGGTCGAGCAGGGCGAACAGGTGCGGGGCCGTCTCCCGGGTGAGGGGCCGGGTCTCCGGTGGGAACGGGGCGGGGCGGGGGCGCAACAGCCAGGCCAGGTCGAGCGCCACCAGGGCCGGGAGGATGGCGAAGAGGGTGCCCCGGGTGAGGAGGTGGATGCCGAGAAGGAGGAAGGCGGGGGTGAGGAGGTGGGTCAGGAGGGCGAGGATGTGGACGGCGACCCGGGCGAGGCCGGCGGACATCGCGAGCCCCTGCCCCGTGGAACCGGGCGGGGCGGGCGGTAAGGGCTGTGACGACGGGCCGGACGGGGGGTGAGCGGACATGGCACAGCAAGATAGCCGGGGCCCACGGCGCGCCGCCCATGGAAAGCGCGCCACCGTCGAAAGCGCGCCGCCCGCCTCACATGGCGTCTACGTCCAGGACAGGACGCGCTTGCGCCAGGCGTACAGGATGCCCAGGGCGATGAAGCCCAGGAAGACGAACATCTCCACCAGCGTGGTCACCCCGTAGCCGGGCGCGTCGAAGACGGTGGCCCAGGGGAAGAGGAAGACGGCGTCCACGGCGAAGACGACGTACAGGTAGGTGAAGACGTAGTAGCGCACCTGTGACTGCGCCCAGCCCTCCCCCACGGGGTCGACCCCGCACTCGTACGTGGTCAGCTTCTCCGGGGTGGGCCGGGTGGGCCGGAGGAGGCGGTTGGCGAGCAGGGCGCCGGCCACGATGGCGACGCCGAGGGCGAGGAGCGCGGCGACGAGCACGTACGACCCGAAGTAGCCGTCCATGAAGTGATCGTAACCCGCGCCCGCTCGGGTACCCAGTGCGGTCAAAGTGTCCGGAGCTATCACACAAAATCGGGGTAAATCGTAAGATCGACGCCATACCCTGACATGCATGCATAAATCGCGATTCTTCTCCGGAATCGCCCTGCTGGCCCTCTCGGCCTCAGGGTGCGGTCTGGCCGCCGCCTCCCCCGAGAGGGACGTCGTGGTCCCGGCTGAGCCGACGGCCATCGACTTCGTCGACCCCGCGACCGTCATCGGCCTGTCCACCAGGACCGTGACCGAAGGCGACTCCTCGGGCAGCAGGTACGTGCACATCGACTACCCCGAGTTCGCCGGCGCGACCGCGCTCAACCGCGAGCTGCGCGCCCAGGCCGAGCGCCAGTTGCGCGAGTTTCGAGCCAGGAACCGCAATGTCGAGCCCGTGAGCCCGCGCCCCGAGCTGAACGTCGACTGGCAACTCGCCGTCGCCTCCCCGGAGGCGGTCGCGGTGCGCCTGCGCACCGGCGAGTTCCAGGGCGACAGTTGGGCGAACTCGACCCGGACGTTCTGGTTCGACCCGCGCACGGGCCGGGCGACGGGCTCGACCGGGCTCCTGAACGGCCGCCCCGCCCTCGTCCGGCTCGCCGAGCTGGTACGGGAGCAGCTCAAGGGCAGGGAACTGGTCAAGAAGAAGGGGAGCCAGGCTGAAAGCGACGCGTTCGACTCGATGGCGTTCAACCATCGCGGCGACCTCGTCGTGGAGTTCGACGACTGCCAGATGGGCCCCTGCTCGCTGGGCCGGGTCGCCGTCGCGGTGCCGGCCGACCGGGTCGCGCCGCTGCTGTCGGCGCTGGGCCGGCAGGCGCAGCGCAGCGTGCGGGAGACGCGGGCGGGCAGGAGCGCGGACACCCCGCGTTTCGCCCCCACGACCAGCCCGGACGCGGTCAGCAACCGGGCGGGCAGCGTGGACTGCAGGAAGGTCAGGTGTGTGGCGCTGACCTTCGACGACGGGCCGGGGCCGTACACGGGCCGGCTGCTCGACCTGCTGAAGGCGGGGCGGGCGCGGGCCACGTTCTTCACCGTCGGCAGCAACGCGATGGCGCAGCCGGCGCTGCTGCGGCGGATGAGCGTGGAGGGCCACCTCGTCGGCAACCACACGTGGGCCCATAGGGACCTGTCGAAACAGGCCAGCAGCAGGATCACCGACACGCTGGCCAAGACGGGGGACGCGGTGTCGGCCGTCATCGGGCAGACGCCGACGCTGGTGCGGCCGCCGTACGGGGCGACGAGCCAGCGGTTGCACGACGTCGCGCGCGAGATGGGGTTCGCCCTGGTCACGTGGGACGTGGACACGAAGGATCAGAACGGCGGCAAGGTGGAGGACATCGCGGACCGGGCCGTGCGCGGAGCGCATCCGGGTGCGATCATTCTTATGCACGACATTCATCGGGAAACCGTGGATGCGGTTCCGGACATCCTCAAAAGGCTGCGCGGGAAGGGTTACACCTTCGTGACCGTTCCAGAGTTGTACGGCTCGGTGGGGATGCAGGCCGGACGCCTTTACAGGTCAGGGAACGAGCTGCCGCGCAAGCAGCCCCTGACATAGCGCATGTGTTGGGGGGACGTATAGTTGGCGCTCGTGACCCGAACCGTCCTGTTCGCCCGCCTGCATGTAGACCTCTGCAGGCTCGCGTCCGGGCTGTGTCGTCGTTCTCCCACCTCACCCTGACTGACTCCGACCGCGTTTACCCGCTTTGCGCGGCATGCAAACGCGTGACCTTCCGAGGATCTAGCATGGAAACAGAGAACGCGCCCGAAGCAACCGCGCATTGGCGCGTCGAGGAGGACTGAGCTGTGACGAAGCAGGTCCAGCAACTCGACCGCGTGATCATCAGATTCGCTGGGGACTCCGGCGACGGCATGCAGCTGACCGGTGACCGCTTCACGGCCGGCACTGCGGAGTTCGGCAACGACCTGTCGACACTCCCCAACTTCCCAGCGGAGATCCGCGCGCCCGCAGGCACCCTGCCCGGCGTGTCGAGTTTCCAGTTGCACTTCGCCGACCACGACATTCTCACGCCCGGCGACGCGCCGAACGTGCTCGTGGCCATGAATCCGGCCGCGCTCAAGGCCAACCTGGGCGACCTGCCCAGGGGCGCGGACATCATCGCCAACACCGACGAGTTCACCAAGCGCAACCTGCAGAAGGTCGGCTACGCCGCAAACCCGCTGGAGGACGACTCGCTCAGCGAGTGGCGCGTGCACGCGGTGCCGCTGACGTCGCTGACGGTCAAGGCGCTGGAGGGCTTCGACCTGTCCAAGAAGGACGCGGAGCGCTCGAAGAACATGTTCGCCCTCGGCCTGCTGTCGTGGCTCTACCACCGGCCGATCGAGAACACGATCAAGTTCCTGGAGCAGAAGTTCGCCAAGAAGCCCGACGTGGCCAAGGCGAACATCGCGGCCTTCCAGGCGGGCTGGAACTACGGTGAGACGACCGAGTCGTTCTCCGTCTCGTACGAGGTCAAGCCCGCGCAGCTGGCTCCCGGTGTCTATCGCAACATCTCCGGCAACCAGGCGCTGGCCTACGGATTGATCGCCGCCGCCGTGCAGTCGAAGCTGCCGCTGTTCCTGGGCTCGTACCCGATCACCCCGGCCAGCGACATCCTGCACGAGCTGAGCAAGCACAAGCGGTTCGGCATTCGCACGTTCCAGGCGGAGGACGAGATCGCGGGCGTCGGCGCGGCGCTCGGGGCCGCGTTCGGCGGCGCGCTCGGCGTGACGACGACCAGTGGCCCGGGTGTGGCGCTGAAGGCGGAGACGATCGGCCTCGCGGTCACCACGGAGCTGCCGCTGATCGTGGTGGACGTGCAGCGGGCCGGGCCCAGCACGGGCATGCCGACGAAGACCGAGCAGACCGACCTGCTGATGGCCATGTTCGGGCGCAACGGCGAGTCGCCGGTGCCGATCGTGGCGCCGATGTCGCCGAGCGACTGCTTCGACGCGGCCGTCGAGGCGGCCAGGATCGCGGTCAAGTACCGCACGCCGGTCATGCTGCTGTCGGACGGCTACCTGGCCAACGGCTCCGAGCCGTGGCGCCTGCCCGAGGTCTCCGAGCTGCCGGACATCTCGCAGGAGTTCACCACCGAGCCGAACGGCGCCGACGGCGAGTTCCTGCCGTTCAAGCGCGACACCGAGACGCTGGCCCGCCCGTGGGCCATTCCCGGCACGCCGGGTCTGGAGCACCGGATCGGCGGCATCGAGAAGGCCGACGGCACGGGCAACATCTCCTACGACCCGAACAACCACGACCTGATGGTCCGCACGCGGGCCGCCAAGATCGCCGGCATCGACGTCCCCGACCTTGAGGTCGACGATCCCGACGGCGACGCGAAGGTGCTGGTGCTCGGCTGGGGCTCGACGTACGGGCCGATCGCCGCCGCCGCGCGGCGCATCAGGCGCTCGGGCGGCAAGGTCGCCCAGGCCCACCTGCGTCACCTCAACCCGCTGCCCGCCAACACCGGCGAGGTGCTCAAGCGCTACGACAAGGTGCTGCTGCCCGAGATCAACCTCGGCCAGCTCGCCCTGCTGCTGCGGGCCAGGTACCTCGTCGACATCATCAGCTACAACCGTGTGCGCGGGCTCCCGTTCAAGGCCGAGGAGCTGGCCGGAGTCATCCAGGACGTGATCGACAGTGACTGAGCTGGTCAACGGGAAGGGCCTGTCGCTCGTTCCCAAGACGGACGTCAAGCAGACCCTGAAGGACTTCAAGTCCGACCAGGAGGTGCGCTGGTGCCCCGGCTGCGGTGACTACGCGATCCTGGCCGCGGTGCAGAGCTTCCTGCCCGAGCTGGGGCTCAAGCGCGAGAACATCGTGTTCGTCTCCGGCATCGGCTGCTCCTCGCGCTTCCCGTACTACCTCAACACCTACGGCTTCCACTCCATCCACGGCCGGGCGCCGGCGATCGCCACCGGCCTGGCGGCCAGCCGGCCCGACCTGAGCGTGTGGGTGATCACGGGTGACGGTGACGCGCTGTCGATCGGCGGCAACCACCTGATCCACGCGCTGCGCCGCAACGTCAACCTGAACATCCTGCTGTTCAACAACAGGATCTACGGTCTGACGAAGGGCCAGTACTCGCCCACCTCCGAGGTCGGCAAGATCACCAAGTCGACGCCGATGGGCTCGCTGGACAAGCCGTTCAACCCGATCTCGCTGGCCATCGGCGCCGAGGCGTCGTTCGTGGCCCGCACCATCGACTCCGACCGCAAGCACCTGCAGTCGGTGCTGCGCGAGGCCACCGCCCACCGCGGCACGTCGCTGGTCGAGATCTACCAGAACTGCAACATCTTCAACGACAACGCCTTCGAGCCGCTCAAGGACCCCGAGGTGCGCGACGACATCACGCTGCGGCTGGAGCACGGCCAGCCGATCGTGAGCGCGTCCAAGGCGGTCGTGCGCGGCGCGAACGGCGGCGTCGAGGTCGTGGCCCGCGACAGCGTGAGCGAGGAGCAGATCCTCGTGCACGACGCGCACAACCCCGACCCGTCGGTGGCGTTCGCGCTCAGCAGGCTCGACGAGCCGGCGTTCGAGCACGTGCCGATCGGCATCTTCCGCAGCGTCGACCGGCCGTCGTACGAGTCGCTGATGGCCGAGCAGCTCGACGAGGCCGTTGCGCAGAAGGGCCCGGGCGACCTGAGCGAGCTGCTGATGGGCGGCGACACCTGGCGCATCGGCTGATTTCGCAAACGAAGGGATGGCGATGACCTCTGGTCGTCGCCATCCCTTTTGGTGGCGCGAATCGGTGGAGCGAAACGTCCGGTACGACTCGGACGATCCCCTACCGGCAGCCCATCGACACGACTCAGGCGGGGGCGTATGTGGCAGGGGACGCGGGCCCTGGTGACGGGCGCGACCGGGTTCATCGGGGCACGACTGGCCCGGCGCCTGACCGAGCTGGGCGCGCAGGTGCACGCCGTCAGCCGCAGGAGCCCGGCGGGCGAGGGCTGGCACCAGGCCGATCTGAGCGACGCCGCCGCCACTAGCGCGCTGGTCGAGCGGGTGCGGCCCGAGGTGGTCTTCCACCTGGCCAGCGAGGTCACCGGAGTCCGCGAGCCGGAGACGGTGGCGCCGACGCTGGCCGCCAACCTGGGCGCCGCGGTGAACCTCATGACGGCCGTGACCGGCACCGGCGTGCGCAGCGTGGTGCTGGCGGGCTCGGTGGAGGAGCCGCGTGACGGCCAGGCGCCCGGCTCGCCGTACGCGGCGGCCAAGGCGGCGGCGACCGGGTACGCCCGCATGTTCCACGCCCTGTGGCAGGTCCCGGTGTCGGTGCTGCGGGTGGCCATGGTGTACGGCCCCGGCGAGCCGAACCCGCGCCGGCTGGTCCCGTACGTGACGGCGTCGTTGCTGCGCGGCGAGTCGCCCGAGCTGACCTCCGGCACCCGGCTGGTCACCTGGGTCTACGTCGAGGACGTCGTGGACGCGTTCGTCCGGGCGGGGGCAAGTGGTGAGGCGGCCGGGCACGTGCTCGACATCGGCACCCCCGAGCCCGTCTCCATCCGGCACACCGCGGACCTGATCGCCGACATCGTCGGCGGCCCCGCCCGCCCGGTCTACGGCGCGGTGGCGGCCCGGCCGCTGGATCGCACGCAGCGCTCGGACATCGAGCCGGCCGCGCGGGTGCTCGGCTGGCGGCCGGTCACCTCGCTCGCGACCGGCCTCACAAAAACTGTCGAATGGCATTCAAAGCGCGTGTAACGGTCCATCCCGGGCCGCGATAACACTCCTGGCGGCACTCTGATCAGGGGGCGGGATGCGTGCGGTGACGAACCTGACCGTGCACGGCATCGGCGGCACGACCCGGGAGCTGGATCGGGGCGAGGATGCGACGTGGGTGTCGGTCGAGCAGTTCGAGCAGGTGGTGGACGCCGTGGCCGGCCGGCCCGACGTCCGCATCACCTTCGACGACGGCAACGCCTCCGACGTGGAGATCGCCCTGCCCCGGCTGCTGGAGCGCGGGCTGAAGGCGGAGTTCTTCGTGCTGGCCGGGCTGCTCGGCGAGCCCGGCAGGCTGGACGCCGACGGCGTGCGCGAGCTGGTCGGCAAGGGCATGCGGGTGGGCTCGCACGGCTGGGCGCACCGCGACTGGCGCACGATCACCGAGCGGCAGGCGGCCGAGGAGCTGGAGCGGGCACACGAGGTGCTCGGCGAGCTGACCGGCGCGCCGGTGTCGCGGGTGGCGATCCCGTTCGGCTCGTACGACCGGCGGGTGCTGCGCCGCTTACGCCGGGCCGGCGTGACCAGGGCCTACACCAGCGACGGCGGCCGGGCCAGACCCGGCTCCTGGCTGCAGGCCCGCAACAGCCTCAGGCACGACCTCGACGCCTCCTGGATCGGCCGGGTGCTGAGCGGCCCCTCGCTCGGCCGGCGGGCCGGCAAGCTGGGCATGCGGCTGTACAAGCGGGTGCGCTGATGCGCAGGGCCGCGGTCGTCATCGTCACCTACAACAGCGCCGGCGTGCTCCAGGGCTGCCTCGACTCGCTGCCGCCGGGCGCGAAAGGTGTGGAGCTGGCCGAGGTCGTGGTGGCCGACAACGCCTCCAAGGACGACTCCGTCGCCATCGCCGAGAAGGCCGGGGCGACCGTGGTGCGGGTGGGCAGGAACGCCGGGTACGCGGCGGCGATCAACGCCGGGATCGCCCGGCTCGACCTCGACCGGCTCGACGGCGTCTACGTGCTCAACCCCGACTGCCGGCTGCGCCCCGGCGCCATCGCGCCGCTGCTGGACTCGCTGCGGGAGCCGGGGCGGGGCATCGCGGTGCCGTACATGGTCAATCCCGACGGCACGCTGCAGCCGTCGCTGCGAAGGATGCCGACCGTGGGCCGGGCGCTGGTCGAGGCGGTGGTCGGCGGCGGGCTGGCCGGGCGCATCGGCACGCTGGGCGAGCTGGTGACCGACCCGCGCGACTACGCCGAGCCGGGCGCGTTCGCCTGGGCGACCGGCGCGGCCATGCTGCTGTCGCCGCGGGTCATCCGGGACGTGGGGCCGTGGGACGAGTCGTTCCTGCTCTACAGCGAGGAGACCGACTACTGCCTGCGGGCCGCCGACCTGGGCTACGCCACCTGGTACGAGCCCGCCTCGGTGATCGAGCACATCGGCGGCGACTCGGGGGTGAACCCGATGCTGGCCTCCATGCTCGTCGTCAACAAGGTGCGCCTGTACCGGCGGCGGCACGGGCCGGTGTCGGGGGCGGCGTACTACCTGACCGTGCTGGCGGGCGAGGCGGTGCGGGCGCTGGCGGGCCGGCGCACGTCCAGGGCCAGCGTGGCGGCGCTGCTGCGGCCCTCCCGGCGGCTCACGGCGCTGCCGCAATGAGCGCGATGGAGGTCAAGGGGTTCGACGCGCTGACGAGGGCGGAGCTGGACGAGTGGGAGGAGGTCCGGGCCGGCAATCCGGCGCTGGACAGCCCGTACTTCCATCCCGGCTTCTCGGCGGCGGTGCACGCCAGTGGCCGGGCCGTGCACGTGGCGGTGGGCGACGGCGTGTTCGTGCCGCACCACAGGGACGGGCGGCTGCTGCGCCCCGTCGGCTGGCCCGGCGCCGACTTCCAGGGGCCGATCCTGGCCGCGGGCACCCCGTTCCGGCCGCTGGACCTGATGGGCGGGGGCGCGGGCGGGTACGCGTTCGACCACCTGGTGGAGGGGGCGCCCGGGTTCGAGCGGTACGTGGTGACGCGCCGGCCCTCGCCGTACCTGGACGTCACCGGCGGCCTGGAGGGGTACCTGGGGCGCGCCTCGAAGAGCGGCAAGGACAACATGGGGCAGGCCAGGCGGCGGGCCGCCAAGGCGGGGCGGGAGCTCGGCGCGGTGCGGTTCGAGGCCGACTCGGCCGACGCGGACGCGCTGGCGCGGGTGATCGAGCTGAAGCGCGCCCAGTACGCCGCGACCGGCGCCAGGGACTACTTCGCCGAGCCCGACCGGATCCGGCTGTTGGAGAGCCTGCTGAAGACGCGCGATCCGGCCTTCGGCGGCGTGCTGTCCACGGTGCACGCGGGGCCGCGGCTCCTGGCGGCGCACTTCGGCATCAGGTCGGGCGGGGTGCTGCACTGGTGGTTCCCGGTCTACGACCCGCAGCTCGCGCGGCTGTCGCCCGGCTGGATCCTGCTGCGGGAGCTGGTCGGCGCCGCCCCCGCGCTCGGGATCGCCCGCATCGATCTGGGCCGGGGCGAGGACGAGTACAAGCGGCGGGCCAAGACCGGCGAGAGCGTGGTGTGCCAGGGCATCGTGACCCGCAACCCGGTGCGCCGGGCGGCGGTGACGGCGCTGGCCAGGGCCAGGGAGATGGCCAGGAACGGACGTTTCCGAAGAAGTCGGTAACGTTCCAATCGGCCTGCCCGACATATCCCTTGGAGGCGGGGGAAATCGCGCGCTGCCCTCCAAAAGACGGTCCACGGTAGACGGTCCAACGCGGAGGGCGGCTATGCGGATCAGTGTCTTCGGGCTCGGTTACGTGGGGTGCGTCTCGGCCGCCTGCCTGGCCTCCCTGGGCCATCAGGTGACCGGGGTGGACGTGAACCCGGACAAGGTCGATCTGATCAACCAGGGGCAGGCCACGATCGTCGAGGAGCGCATCGGCGAGCTGATCGCCAAGACGGTCGCCGACGGCCGGTTGCGCGCCACCACCGACGCCGCCGCGGCGGTCGCGGGCAGCGAGGTGTCGCTGGTCTGCGTGGGCACCCCGTCGGCGCAGAACGGCAGCCTGTCCACGGCGTACCTGGAGCGGGTGGCCGAGCAGATCGGCCGGGCGCTGCGGCCCGGTCACGTGGTGGTCTTCCGCAGCACGATGTTGCCCGGCACCTGCGCCGAGCTGCTCGTGCCGATCCTGGAGCTGTCGTCGGGCCTGCGGGCGGGGGTGGACTTCGGGGTGGCGGTCAACCCCGAGTTCCTGCGCGAGGGCACCAGCGTGCGCGACTTCTTCGCGCCGCCCAAGACGGTGATCGGCGAGTCGGACCCGGCCTCCGGGGACAAGGTGGCCGCCCTGTACGAGGGCCTGCCCGGCGAGGTCTTCCGGGTGCCGATCCCCGTCGCCGAGATGACAAAATATGCGGACAACGCCTTCCATGCGCTCAAGATTGGCTTCGCCAACGAGATCGGCGCCATCTGCCAGGCCATGGGGCTCGACTCCCACCGCGTCATGGACGTCTTCCTCGCCGACCGCAAGCTCAACGTCAGCCCCGCCTACCTGCGCCCCGGCTTCGCCTTCGGCGGCTCCTGCCTGCCCAAGGACCTGCGCGGCCTCGTCTACGCCGCCAGGAAGGCCGACGTGAGCATCCCGCTGCTGTCGCACGTGCTGCCGGCCAACGAGGCCCACCTGCAGCGCGCCTTCGAGCTCGTCACCGCGCCCGGCCGGCGCCGCATCGGCATCTTCGGCCTGTCGTTCAAGCCCGGCACCGACGACCTGCGCGAGAGCCCGCTCGTCGAGCTGGCCGAACGCCTGCTCGGCAAGGGCTACGACCTGCGCATCTACGACGCCAACGTGTCCCTGTCCCGCCTGGTCGGCGCCAACAGGGCCTACATCGCCGACCGCCTGCCGCACCTCGGCGACCTGCTCGGCGACTCGGCGGACGACGTGCTCGACCACGCCGAGGTGTGCGTCGTCGGCTGCAAGGACGCGCCGGTGCTGGAGGCGCTGGCCCGCGCGGGCGACCGCGTGATCGTCGACCTCGTACGCCTTCCAGACGCGGAAACCCATCGGGGCAGAAGGGACTACACAGGCATTGGGTGGTAGAGCGCTCGTCCTCGTCGAGAACCTCTCCGTACCGCTCGACCGGCGCGTCTGGCAGGAGAGCACCGCCCTGCGCCAGGCCGGCTGGGAGGTGCACGTCATCTGCCCCAAGGGCGCCAAGCAGGACACGGAGGCGGAGGCCGTCATCGACGGCGTCCACATCCACCGCTACCCGCTGCGCGCCGCCACCGGCGGCCCCGTCGGGTTCGTCCGGGAGTACGGCTCCGCCCTGTGGCACACGCTCCGGATCGCCCGAAGGCTCGGCCGGTTCGACGTCGTGCACGGCTGCAACCCGCCCGACCTGTTCTTCCTGGTCGCGCTGGCCATGCGATGGCGCGGCACGCGCTTCGTCTTCGACCAGCACGACCTGGTGCCCGAGCTGTACCTGTCGCGGTTCGGGCGGGGGAAGGACCTGCTGTACCGGGCGGTGCTGCTGGCGGAGCGGCTGACGTACCGGGCGGCGCACGTGGTGATCGCCACCAACGAGAGCTACCGGGCGATCGCGCTGACCAGGGGCGGCAAGCGGCCGGACGACGTGTTCGTGGTGCGCAGCGCGCCCGTCGTCGAGCGCTTCCACCAGGTGCCGGCCGACGCGTCGGTGCGGCGCGGCAAGCCGTACCTGCTGTGCTACCTCGGCGTGATGGGCCCGCAGGACGGCGTGGACTACGCGCTGCGCAGCCTGGCCAGGCTGCGCGGCGAGCACGGCAGGTCGGACTGGCACGCGGTCTTCGTCGGCGGCGGCGACACCTTCGACGCGATGGTGGCGCTGGCCCGCGAGCTGGGCCTGGACGACTGCGTCGAGTTCACCGGCCGCATCCCCGACGAGGACCTGATGCGTTACCTCTCGACGGCCGACGTGTGCCTGTCGCCCGACCCGCTCAACCCGCTCAACGACGTCTCGACCATGAACAAGGTCATGGAGTACATGGCCATGTCCCGGCCCATCGTCTCCTTCGAGTTACGCGAGGCCCGCGTGTCGGCGGGCGAGGCGGCGCTCTACGCGCCCGCCAACGACGAGTCGGAGTTCGCCAAGCTCATCGCGCGGCTCCTGGACGATCCGGACGAGCGGCGGCGCATGGGCGAGATCGGGCGCGAGCGCGTGGCGGGCCCGCTGTCGTGGGAGCACTCGAAGACGGCGCTGCTGGCGGCCTACGAGGCCGCCGTCACAAGGTCGCGATGACGGCGGCACGTCCTAGGGCTCACGATCCCGCCGCGGGGTCGCGATGACGGCTGCCCGCGTCGGTGCCCCAGCCGGCCGAGCCGCGGCGGAGCCTGGTCAGCAGCCGGTCCAGCACGAGCACGGCCAGGTAGCAGGCGGCGTCGAGCGGGCCGACCGCCCGGGAGGCCAGCAGCCGGCCGAGCGCGCCGAGCCGCAGCGGACGTCCAGGACGGCCGAGCGCGGCCAGCTCGCGGTTGCCCTGACGGACCCGGATCCGCCGGCGCAGGTGGGCACGGACCGTGCGCGGGGGCCGCACCACCGACCGGGCCGCGGTCACGACCACCCGCTCGGAGCCGGTGAAGCAGCCGTCCACCCAGCCGTCGTCGGAGATCACGTCGGGCAGCGGGAAGGCCCGCTCGTGCCCCTTCTCCGCGAGCACGTACACGCCCACTCCGGCCAGCGCCCGCGTGGGCGCGATGAGCCGGTCGTGCACCCGGTGCACCCGGCGGACCACCGGCCCGGTGCCGTCCAGGTCCCACTCGGGCACGGGCGCGCAGGCCAGCACGCCGGGCCGGCCCGCCGCCGCGGCCAGGGCCCGCAGCGAGGCCGCGTCGAGGCGCACGTCGGCGTCCACGTAGGCGCGCGGGAAGGTGCGGCAGGCGGCGTCACCCAGGCGCAGGGCACCGGCCTTGCCCGCGACCGGCGTCTCCAGCACGCGCACGCCCGGCCGCGCCGCGGCCGCCGCCGTGCCGTCGGAGCAGCCGTTCGCCACCACCACGACGTCGAACTCGCCGGGCTCGGCCCCCGCGAGCAGCAGGTCCAGCCCGGCCGCGACGACCGCTTCCTCGTTGTGCGCCGGGATCACGACACTGATCACAGGCTTCATCGGACGACGCCTTCCGGGAAGGACGGGACATGAAAGTGGAGCAGGGCGAGCTCGACGGGGTGCTGCTGTTCACCCCGGCGCCGCACCGTGACGGCCGCGGCCTGTTCACCAGGACGTTCGACGCGGCCGTGGCCGCCGGCGCGGGCCTGGACCCGTGCGCGTTCATCCAGGACAGCCAGTCGAGGTCGCGGCGCGGCGTGATCCGCGGCCTGCACGGGCGCTCCGGCAGGGGCGAGGCCAAGCTGGTGCGCTGCGCGCGCGGCGCGGTCCACGACGTGCTGGTGGACGCCCGGCCGGGCTCGCCCACGTTCGGCCGCAGCATGGCGGTGCGCCTGGACGACGAGGACTTCGTCACGCTGTACGTGCCGCCGGGGCTGCTGCACGGCTTCCAGGCGCTCACCGAGCAGGCCGACACGTGCTACCGCATCGACAGGGAGCACGATCCGAGCGAGGATCTGGCGGTCCGCTACGACGATCCGGATCTGGGGATAGCCTGGCCCCTTCCGGCGGCGGAGGTCAGCCGGCGCGATCTCGACGCGGGCTCCTGGGCCGAGCTGCTCCCCCGGCTCGGCGCCTGAAAGGTGGCGGACATGCGCGGACGTGTGCTCCTGATCCTCGCCCTGATGATGACGGCGGTGGCCTGCCAGGCCGACCCGGCGCCGCCGCCCCGGACGTCCGCGCCCCCAACGGCCGCGGCCCCGACGTCCCCGCCGCCCGCGATCGTCCGCCCCGACGGCTCCTCCTGCCCCGACCACCCGACGCCCGCCTGCACGGGTGCGCCGCGCGGCCTCCAGCTCAAGGAGGTGCAGCTCAACACGGAGAACGTCGCCTTCCGCGTGCGCAGCTCCGGCACCGTGCTCGACGGCGTGCACATCCCCGGCCACCTGCTGGTCCACGCCGACGACATCACGATCAGGAACAGCGTGATCGACGGTGAGGTGATCAACGCCGACGGAGCGCGCTCGTTCCGGTTCACGATCACCGACTCCACGGTGGGCACCCCGGACAAGTGCGCGACGATGCCCGCCATCGGCTACGACAAGTACAAGGCGACCAGGGTGCTGGTGCAGGGGCACGGCGACGGCTTCCGCTTCTCCGGCGACGACGTGGAGATCCGCGACTCCTACGTCAAGCTGTGCTCGCGGCCGGGCGACCACTCGGACGGCATCCAGGCCTACAACGGCGGCAAGGGCCTGCTGTTCCACCACAACACGATCGACCAGCGGGGCGTGAAGGACATCACCGCGCCGATCTTCCTCGTGGACGGCAAGTCGCGTGACGTGACGGTCACCGACAACCTCGTCATGGGCGGGACGTACAGCATCCAGGTGCGCAACGCGGGCGGCAAGCAGATCGTGCGCGGCAACAAGCTCGTGGACAAGTCGTGGGTGTACGGCCCGGTCGACTCCGAGTGCGCGAAGACGGAGTGGGCCGGCAACGAGCTGGTCACCATCGACGAGAGCTATCGGGTCACCTCGATCGTCGGCCCGCTGGCCTGCGCGGGAGCGAGCTGACCCGCCCTTGAGGGGGCGGGGGCGAGCCGGTCGGCCCTGGCCGCCCTGAGCAGCGCGCCCGCCGCCCCCACCAGCACGAACGACACGCCGGTCGCGGTGTGGAAGGACAGCAGGTCGAAGGTGAAGGACCCGACGAGCGGCGCGACCAGGACGGCGGCGATGGTCAGGCCGAGGTCGCGGTCGTCCGGGTCGATGCTCAGGTGCCTGGCCCGCAGGGCCGCGTAGAAGGCGGTGGCGAAGACCCCGGCGAAGGTGAGGGTGCCGAGCAGGCCGGTCTCGACCATGGACAGGATGTACTGGTTGTCGAAGACCTGGTGCTTGGGGGCGTACCAGGTGCCGACGCCGCGGCCGAGCCAGAAGTGCCGGCCGATCTCCTGCGCCGCCACCGCGTAGTCGTGGGTGCGGTACTGGATGCTCTCGTCGTGGCCGAGGTTGGAGAACAGCCCGGTGATGGCGCCGAGCAGGCCCGGCACGGTGATCCTGATCACGACGAGGAAGCCGGCGGCCACGGCCAGCGTGTAGAGCCGCCGCCGCCACGTCCATCCGGCGAACAGCACCGTGCCCACCGTCGCCAGGCTCAGCATGGCGGAGCGGGACACCGAGAACATCAGGCCGAGCCCGATCAGCCCCGTGCACGCCCACCACCGCAGCGCGGGCTCGCCGCGCCGGCGCGCCTGGACGGCGTAGTGGGCGGCCAGCGGCAGCAGCATGGCGCACAGCACGCCGAACTCGATGGGATGCCCGGTCGTCGCGGCCACGCGCCGCAGGTCGGCCCGCTCCAGCACGAACGAGTCGCCCTCGCTGCTGTAGCGCAGGATCGGCAGCTCCAGGTAGCGGGTCAGGTCGATCGAGAGCAGGAACTGGAAGGCGCCGATCACGGCGATCACCGCGCCGCCGACGACCAGCGTCTGCATCAGGAAGTCCAGCCGCCGCCGGTCGGTGACGCCGTCGCAGACGACGAGCGCGATGCCGACGAGCGCGATCACGAGGACGAACGCGTGGTCGCTCAGGCTGAGCTCGTCGGAGTCCAGGTAACCCCAGGTGGAGTAGCCGAACGTGGCCAGGATCGAGGTGAAGTAGGCGAACAGCGCCGTACGCACCGGGTTGCGGCCCTTGGCCGCGCCGAGCGTGAGCGTGAGCTGCGCGCACAGCCACAGCATCGCCGCGACCAGGCTCACCACGTTGGCGGGGGTCAGCGAGAGCGGCAGCCCCTTGATGACGAGCCGGGCGGGCACGATCAGCAGCACCGCCGTGAAGATCGCGGCGACCGTGGCGCCGTCGGCACGCCGCAGCCCGGCCTGGGCCGGCGCGCCGCCTCCCGCGAGGCGGGCCACCGTCTAGGCCCCCTTCCGCGCGGCGGAGACCAGCTCCGACTCCTCCGCCGGGGGCTCGTCCCGCCGGCGCAGCCGCCCGAGCCCCGTCCGCAGCGGCTTCGCCAGGCTCTCGGCGGCGAAGGCCGCGGTCAGCGCGCCGATCAGCCCGAGGCCGAGCGCCGACGCGGCCGAGCGCAGCTTCTTGCCCTGCTGCGGCACCGGCGTGGTCGGCGGGACGGCCTCGCTGATCGTGATGTACGTGCCCGCGGGCGCCTGCACCTGCCGCTGGCGCACGTCGAGCTCCTTCTTGACCCGCTCGATGGCCTTGCGGGCGATGCGCGTGGCCTCCTGCGGCGTCTGGCTCTCCCCCTGCACGAAGACCAGCGGCCCCGTGGCCAGCGACTCCAGGTTCTGGGTGCCGTTCGTGACCGCGTACGTGGTCGGCCCGTCGCTGGTGACGCCCATGTCGGCGACCATGTCGGGCGTGCTCATGACGCTGATGAGGATGGAGGCGGCCACGTCGAGCCCGTGGTCGAAGTTGAGCAGCGGGTTGACCCGCGGGATCGGCTGGTCGGGGTCGGGGAGCTGGATGCCGCCGCTGGTGGGCGCGGTGAGCACGAGCACGGCGGAGGTGGTGTAGGTGATCGGGATCGTCGAGTACGAGTAGAAGGCCGCGCCCAGGGCCGCCAGGAAGGCGGGCAGTGCGACGTACCAGCGCCGCACCAGGACGAGGACCGTCCCCCAGAAATCCACGCGCCCTCCCTCGCGAGTCCCGCCTCCTACATGTCGTCCGGTAAGGGGTGGAGCGTTACACAAATCCCTGTAACACCACCTTTGATGAGCCGATATGAGGTACGAGGGGCGTCTTTCACCCGGGCCGGGGACGGAGATCACTTTTCATGAGCGCATTGGCCGTCGTCACCCCCACGTACGCCCCTGACGCCGAGCTCTTCGCCGACCTGCACCGTTCCGTGCTGGAGCACACCTCGGACGACACGGTGCACCACGTGGTGGTGGCCGACTCCGACCGCCGGCTGTTCGCCCGGTACGCGGGCCCCCGCTGCCGGATCTGGACCTATGCGGAGATCCTGCCCCGCCGTATCTTCAAGGCTCCGCTGGCCGGGGTGTGGATCGATCCCATGCGGCCGTGGCCGCCCCTGCGCGGCTGGGTGGCGCAGCAGGCCGCGAAGGTGGCGGTGACGGCCCGGCTCGACGCGAAGGTGGTGCTGGTCGCCGACTCCGACGTCGTCCTGGTGCGCGAGGTCACGCCCGACCTGTTCATCCAGGACGGCCAGGTCCGCATGTTCCGGCTCGACGACGGGGTGCACGAGGGCATGGCCGACCACGTCACCTGGCACCGGGTGGCCCGCGAGCTGCTGGGCCTGCCGGGGCCGGCGCCGCTGCCCCTACCGGACTACGTCAGCTCGCTGGCCTGCTGGGACCCGGCCGTCGTCCGCGAGATGCAGCGGCGGATCTCCGGGGCGACCGGCCGGGACTGGCTGCCCGCCTTCACCTCCCACCTCCAGGTCTCCGAGTTCATCGTCTACGGCGTGTTCGTGGACGAGGTGCTGGGGGCCGCGCCCGCGCTCAGCACCGCGATCTGCCACAGCAGGTGGGATCGCACCCCTCTCGACCCTGCCGGAGCCGTCGCCTTCGCCGACCTGCTGCCCCCCGACGCGGTGGGAATGATGATCTCGGCCAAGTCGGGGACGCCCATGGCGGCCAGGCTGGCGGCGATCCGGCGATGCTCCCAGATCACCGGACCCGACGGGAGTCATCCGTGAGCAAGCTGGCGGTCATCACGCCCTCCTACGCCCAGGACGTCGACCTGTTCGCCGACTTACACCGTTCCGTGCTCGAGTTCACCTCCGACGACACCATCCACCACGTCTTCGTGCCGCCCGGCGACCGTGGGGCGTTCGCCCGGTTCGAGGGGCCGCGCTGCCACGTGTGGGTGCGCTCGGAGCTGCTGCCCCGCCGGTACCTGCGCATGCCGGGCACCGACCTGTACGTCAACTACCGCCGCCCGTGGCCGCCGCTGCGCGGCTGGGTGATGCAGCAGACCGTCAAGATCGCTTCGGCGGGCCTGATCGACGCCGAGGCCATGCTCATCGTGGACTCCGACGCGGTGCTCGTCCGCCCCACCGGCGTCGAGTCGTTCAGCAGGGACGGGCGGCTGTGCCTGTACCGGCTGGAGAACGGCGTGACGGCCGAGATGAAGCGGCACGTCATCTGGCACCAGGTGGCCCGCGACCTGCTGGGCCTGCCGCCGTCGCCGCCTCCGCCGCTGCCGGACTACGTGACAGCGCTGACTTTCTGGGACCCGGAGGTCGTCCGGGCGATGCAGCGCCGGATCACGCAGGTGACGGGCCGCGACTGGCTCGACGCGTTCAACTCGCGGCTGCACGTCTCCGAGTTCATCCTGTACGGCGTCTTCGTGGACGAGGTGCTGAAGGCGGACCTGCCGGTCAACACCACGATCTGCCACCTCAGCTACAACCACGAGCCGTGGGACGAGGCCACGGCCACCGCCTTCGCCGACCGGCTGCCGCCCGACGCGGTGGGCATGATGATCTCGGCCAAGTCGCACACCCCGATGGAGGTGCGGCAGGCCGCCATCAGGAGGTGCGCTCAGGTCGTCGAGTCGAGCTGACCGTCGTCGTCCTCGCTCCCGTCGCTCTCGTCCGGCTGCCCAGGAGCCGTGTCCGGCCCGTCACCGATCTTGATGACCTGGATCGGTCCCGTCCGTTCCTGGGACAGCTCCTCCACCGTCAGGGGGAAGCCCGCGGCCGGCGGGTGCGGCCGGGTGCCGTTGAGCGCCTGCTTCTCCTCCGTGGCCGGCTCCTCCGCCACGACCTCGGACCAGATCTCCGGCTCCGGCGCGGATTCGGGCTGGGGCTCGGGCTCAGACTCGGGCGCCGTGCGCCCCCACCGCACCCGCTGGATGCCGTACGCCACGCCGATGCCCGCGACCACGCCGAACATGCCGCCGAAGGCCGCGAACTGCAGGCGGTCGCCGAGCTGGGCCCTGGGCCCCGACGGCGGCATCACGTCCATGATGCCGATGTGCGTGCTGATCGGCGCGTGCAGCGCCGTCTGCCGCTTGCCCAGCTCCAGCCGCACCCGCTGCTGCGCCTTGCGCATGACCTCCCGCACGGTGGCCGGGTCGTCGCTCTCCACCTCGACGTAGACGAAGGGCCCGTTGGTGCTGATGCCCAGCAGGTCGGCGTTGGTGCGGCCGTCGTTGATGACCACGTGGGTCGGGCCGCCGTCGGGGGCGCCGATCTCCTTGTAGACGTCGGGCGTGTTGGTGGCCAGGATCAGGATGCCCGCGGTGGTCCGCAGGGCGTCGTTGAACTGCAGCAGCGGGTTGGTCAGGCCGGGCTTGCTCTCCGGCTGGGTCTCCAGCGTGCCGCCGGTGGCGGGCACGGTGAGCACCATGGAGGCGGTGGAGACGTATCGGGTCGGCAGCAGGAAGTACGCCGCCAGGGCAAGCCCGACGGCCACGACGGCGACCGGCACTCCCACGGATCTCTTCGTGGCCAGACCAAGGATGGTCTTCCAGAAGCGCACTATTTCCGCCCCCGTCGACTTTTGTACCGATGCAAACGGGAAATCGCTGGGTTCATCCGACGTGTTACATCAGTCGGGCCATGGTCAGCAGCTTGTGCGCGCGATGCGAGAGCGTGCGGCGCTGCCGGCGGGCGTACATGCGCAGCACCTCGGCCCGCGCCCGCCGCCGCTGCTCGTCGGTCAGGTCCGCGTCGTGCACCCATCGCAGCAGCTCCCTGCACTGAAGTGTGTTGGCCAGGTGGGACTGCCAGGGCGGCACGTCGAGCCGGCGGGCGACGCGGCCGATCCGCTCCAGCCGCCAGTTGCGGTGCGAGAGCACCTCGGGCAGGTGCGCCCACGGCCCGGCCAGTGCCAGCTTGGCGGCGAACACCTCGTCCTCGCGCAGCATGTTCCGCCGCGGGATGCCGGTCGCCGCCTCGCGCCGCAGCAGGCCGTAGAGCGGGTCCATCAGGTACGGGCTCTCGTTGAGCAGCCGCAGCATCTCGGCGAAGCGCTCCACCGGGTCGTCGGAGCCGAGCTTGGTGCCGGTGTAGGGCACGGTCACCTCACCGTCGGGCCCGGAGTAGGAGACCTGGTTGGTGACGAGGATGAGCCGCTCGTCCGCGGCGAAGGCGGCCAGGGCCGCCGACACGCACGTGGGCTCCAGCCGGTCGTCGTCGCCGATCCAGCGCACGTACGCGCCCTTCGAGACGCGGGCCGCGTGCATGAAGTTGCGCAGCAGGCCGACGTTCTCCGGGTGCCGGTGGTAGACGATCCTGGGGTCGCCGGCCGCCAGGTCGCGGCACAGCTCCTCCGTGCCGTCGGTGGAGGCGTTGTCGGAGATGACCAGCTCGATGTGCGGATGGTCCTGCGCCAGCACCGAGCGGACCACCGCCTCCAGGCGGCCGGCGCCGTTGCGTACCGGCAGCGCGATGGACACCAGCTCAGAGTCGCGCATGCGTCGCCCTCCTTTGGCGTACGAGTCGCTTCAGCTCCGCGTGCGGCACCACGACCAGCACGAACAGCAGCAGTCCCGCACCTCCCGCCACGCACAGCTCGGTGAAGGCGCCGTCGACCATGAGCGACAGCGCGACCATGACGAGCCCCGCCACGGCCGCGCCCAGCAGCGGCCTGGCCAGTCCGGCGCCGACCAGCGCCACGGGCACCCCGGAGCGGTGCAGGGCCACGGCGAGCAGCGGCAGCGCCACCACGACGGCGATGACGGCGTGCGCCACGGCCGCGCCCTGGATGCCGTCGAGGCGGGCGCCCGCCATGAGCGCGGGCACCAGCGCCACGGCCCACGACAGGTTGACCCACATGGTGGCCTTCGTGCGGCCGAGCGCGGCCAGGATGTCGGTGATGAGCAGCGTCAGCATGCGCACCGCCATCACGATCGCGAGGAAGCGCAGCACCTGGGCGGCGGGCAGCCAGTTCGCGCCGTACAGGAACTCGACGACCGCGGGGGCGAGCGTGCCCATCAGCACCGCGATCGGCAGCACCATGCCGGCCAGCAGCGGGACGGCCTGCCGCACGCCGTCGCGCAGGGCCGGCCCGCCCTCCTCGGCCAGCCGGGAGAAGCTGGGCAGCGCGACGTAGCGGACGGCGGTGCCGATCAGGCCGGGCACCCAGCTGGAGATGTTGAAGGCGAGCAGGTAGAAGCCCAGCCAGACGGGGCCGAGCGCGTCGCCGACGATGACCGAGTCCACGTTCAGCAGCAGGCCCTCGATGCCGAGGCTGACGCACAGCGGCAGCCCGAACCGCAGCAGCCGCACGGCCTGCACGCGGTCGAAGCCGAGCTCGATCTTGATCCTGGCCAGGGCGACCACCAGCACGCCGGTGAGCACGCCGCCGCTGAGCTGCCCCCACGCGAAGCTGTAGGCGCCGGCGCCGTTGGCGGCCAGGGTGATGGAGACGGAGGCGTTGGCGACGAACCCGGCCAGGTTCGCCCAGGCCAGCTTGTCCTGCTCGAAGCGGCGCATGAGCGCGGCGCTGCGCACCGCGGTCAGCCCGTAGACGACGTTCGTGGCCATGAGGATGCGGATCACCCAGGTGGCGTCCTCGCTTCCGGCCAGGCTCGCGTAGAACGGCGCGATCACCCAGAAGATCCCGTAGAGGGCGCAGCTCGACAGGATCGCGACGACGGTGGCCGTGGGCGCGATCTCCTCCAGCCGGCCGCGCCACTGCACGGTCGCCGCGATCACCCCGGCGTCGTTGATGTAGATGACGAACTGGGTGGCCGCCAGCGCGATCGCGAACACGCCGAAGTCCTCGGGCACCAGCAGCCTGGCCAGGATGAGACTCATCCCGAACGAGCCCGCCTTCATCACCAGGTTGCCCAGCAGGCTCCAGCGCAGGCCGCGACCGGCCTTGCGGCCGATGTCGCCGACCTCGCTCACGAACTCTCGACCCTCTCCAGCCAGATCTCCCGCCAGAACGGCACGAACTCGCGCGGGCAGTTGGCGTTGTAGACGCCCTCGCAGACCAGGTCCTCGAGGATGATGCAGGGGCTCTTCATGGTCAGCATCCGGCCGGTCTTCTCATCCAGGCAGCGCTCGACCCTGGCCCGGACGCGGGCGGTCCTGCCGCAGTAGCGGGCCATCTCCTCCTCGAAGCCCATCCCGCGGTTGAGCAGGTCGTCGTTGAGCGTGTCGAGGATCTCCTCCTTGGACTTGATCCGGACCAGCTCGCCCGGCCGCAGGTCGAGCGTGGCCGTCGGCGTCTTCTTGCCGGCCCGGCCCTCGATGAAGCCCCACCGCAGCCCGCGCTTGATCCACAGGCGGCGCGGCAGCACCTTCTTGCTGGCGTCCTGGAAGCGGTTGAACAGCCCGACCAGGAACGTGCGGACGGTCTGGGCGACGCCCACGTTGCCGCTGCGCACGTCGGTGACGTACTGGCCGAGGTCGCGGAACGGCAGGCAGGTCGGCGCGGCCCGCAGCAGCTCGGTCGCCTGGCAGGCGTAGCCGTCGGGGCCCTTGCGCGTGTTGGCGTCCAGCAGCTTGAGCAGCCGCTCCTCCGGGATCTGCGGGGTGGCGGGCGCGCCGGGCTCGACCCGTTTGAGCCACGCCTCCTTCCAGTACAGCGAGCAGGCCGTCTGGCAGCCGCCGTGGCCGCCGCCGTCGCAGCGCGCGCCCGTCAGGTGCACCGCGTTGTCCATGCGCCGCATGCCGCTGCGGCTGATCGTGTCGCACAGCTTGTGCGCGACCTTGTGGACCGTCAGCCGCTGCCCGCAGAAGGCCAGCATCTCCGGCATGAACGGGAGATTGTCCAGCTCGCCCCGCTCGTCCAGCGTGGCCAGGATCTCCGCCGCGCTCCGCACCTCGACGAGGTCCCCCACCCGCAGATTCATGCGCCCTCTCCCACCCGTTTGAGCAGGCCCGCGCCCTCCAGAGCGGCGGCCGCCTCAGCGACCGCGCGGAAGGGCAGGCCCGATCGGCCGGCCACGTCCATCAGGCTGTGCTCACCGTCCGACAGGTTCAACACCCATAACATCGCCATTTGCGCCTGTTTCGTGTCACTCCGGCCACCGAGAGATCCGTACAGGCCGCGCCGGCCGAGCTGCGGCTCGCCGTACGGGCTCAGGTTCTCGTAGCGGCCGTCGTGCTCCAGCACCTCGACCGCCGCCCACAGCGCCTCCAGCGTGTCGGCCATGGCCTGCGGGGAGACGAAGCCCACGTCGTCCCCAGAGGTGTGGTACTCGGGGTAGCCCGCGTACGGCGTCCTGGTCAGGCTGCCGACCGGCAGGTTGAAGCCGGGCGAGCAGAACTGGCGCTCGTCGTAGCCGTACGGGGAGAAGTCCACGACCGTGTGCGGCCGCTCGCGCAGCACGAGCGCCATCGCCCGGTCGATGGGCGCGTCGCCGCGCCTGCTGCGCTTGTACGTCAGCGCGCCCGGGTCGCCCGCGCAGGCCAGCGTGAGCCCGTGCCGGACGCGCCCGGTGCGCTCGCGGTTGCGCGCCAGCCAGGTGATCGCGCCGATCGTGCCCGGCGCGAACAGGAACCGGTAGGTGTGGCGCGGCTCCTTCAGCCGGCCCGCCAGCGCCGTGGCCACCGCGATCCCGGCCAGGTTGTCGTTGGCCAGCGACGGGTGGCAGACGTGGCACGAGATCAGCACCTCGTCGCCGGTGCGGCCCGGCACGACGTGCTCGGCGTACGTCAGGTGCCCGTCGGCCAGCGTCGAGTCGATCACCACCTCGTACGGCCCTTCGTCCATCCCGTCGAGCGTGTCCTGGCTCAGGCAGAACCCCCACGTCTCGGCGTAGTACGAGGTCCGGTACGGCACCAGGCCCGGTTGTGCGGGCAGCGTGTGCAGGTGGGGCCGCAGCTCGGCCAGCGTCATGGTGGCCGACACCGGCACGCTGTAGCCCACGACGTGCAGGTTCGACCTCTGGAAGTCCACCACCCGGTTGCCGGCCCGGTCCTTGATGTAGGCGTCGCGGATGTTCCACTCCTTGGGGATCGTCCAGTCCAGCACCTGCGTCCCGGTCGGCACCTCGTGCACGTCCAGCTCCAGGTGCTCCCCGACGATCTCCAGCGTGGCCCGCACGCCGTCGCCCGTGATGGAGCGGCACAGCGGGTAGAGCCGCTCCACCAGGGCGTGCATCTCCTCCCCGGTCACGTGCGCAGCTCCGCCGAGACGGTCCCGGCCTTGCGGCGGTCGTCCAGCCACGCCAGCCGGGTGAAGCGGCGGCGGAAGTCCTCGGCGCTCAGCCCGTGGCAGCGGTAGGCGTCGGCCAGCTCGACGGCGCCCGCCTTCACCGTCCAGCGGGCGTGGTAGCCGGGCAGCGCCTCGCGGATCCGCGCGAAGGAGACCCGGTAGGAGCGCGGGTCGGCGCCGGTCTCGCCGGTGATCAGCAGCTCGGAGCCGGGCACCGCCTCCACGACGTGCTCGGCGATCTCGGCCACGGTCAGGTTGTTCATCTCGCCGCCGACGTTGAACGCCCTGGCGTGCACGGCCTCGCGCGGCGCGGTCAGCGCGGCGAGGAAGGCGTCGGCGATGTCGGCCACGTGCACGAGGGGCCGCCACGGGGTGCCGTCCGACAGCACCCGGACCTGGCCGGTCAGGTGGGCGTGGCCGACGAGGTTGTTCAGCACGATGTCGGCCCGCAGCCGGGGCGAGAAGCCGAACGCGGTCGCGTTGCGCAGGAACACCGGGGTGAAGCCGTCGCCGGCCAGGTCGACGAGCTCGTCCTCGACGCGCACCTTCGACTCGGCGTACGGGGTGACGGGCCGCAGCGGGGCGTCCTCGTCGAGCAGGTCGTCGCCGCCGGAGGCGCCGTAGACCGAGCAGGTGGAGGCGTACAGGAAGCGCCGCACGCCCGCCTCCTTCGCCAGCCTGGCCAGCCGCACGGAGGCGTGGTGGTTGATGTCGTAGGTCAGCTCGGGCGCGAGCGCGCCGAGCGGGTCGTTGGACAGCGCGGCCAGGTGGATCACCGCGTCGAAGCCTTCGAGCAGGCTCGCCGGTACATCCCGCAGGTCCACGCGGTGCCCCGGCGGGTCGTCCGGCACGGGCCCGAGCACGCACTCGGCGAAGAGCCCGGAGTCCAGGCCCGCCACCTCGTGGCCGGCCTGGGCGAGCACGGGCGCCATGACCGTGCCGAGATAGCCCTGGTGCCCCGTGAGCAAGACACGCATGTCGATCAGCCTCCAGCTAGTTCTAGAGCGAGTTTGTGCAGGTAGAAGGCCTCCGCGTAGCGTGCGTGACACTCGATGCCGCGGATCCTGGCCAGCCCGAGGAACGCCTCCCTGTCGAACCACGGGCGGTGCCGCTGCGAGGGGTAGTGCTCCCAGAGCAGGGAGACCTTGCGCTCGGCCAGCGCGAGGTCGAGCGGCTGGTACGCGTTGGGCCGGCCGAGGTCGCCGTCCCATTTGAGGATCTCGTAGCCGAGCGTGAGGTGGTCGCGGAACGCGGTCGGCACCATCCGCGCCAGGCCCCGGTGGTCCTGGTGGGCGTCGCCGGCCTGCGGGGCGAGGATCAGGTCGGGCTCGCAGCGCATGCGCAGCTCCTCGACCGCGTTCTTGGCCTCGTCCCAGTGGGCGGGCAGCCGCCCGTCGGGCACCTTGGCGACGGTCACCCGCAGGTCCGCACCGGGGCAGAAGGCGGCCAGCGCGTTGCGTTCCTCCTCCTCGCGCACGGTCCCGCCGCCGGACAGCACGAGCGCGTCCACCTGGAGGCCCGGATGCGCGGTGCACATCACGAGGAGGGTGCCGCCGGCGCCGATCGCCAGGTCGTCGCAGTGGGCGGCGAGCAGGGCGACGCGGCTCAGGCCGCTGGGGAAGAGGCGGTTCACGTGCGCTCCCACAGGGCCCAGGGGCGGTCGCCGCGGGCGTAGGCGCGGTCGAGCTCCAGGCGCTGGTTGATGGTGTCGGTGGGACGCCAGTAGCCGCGGTAGGGGTAGGCCATGAGCCGGCCGCGCTTGGCCAGCTCCTTGCAGCCGTCCACGAGCAGGTCGCCGCCCTCGGGGATGTGGTCGAAGATCTCCTGACGTAAGACGAAATATCCGCCGTTGACCCACAGCGGCATCTCGGTGACGGCGGTAATCTGCCCGACCATGCCGTCCTCGGCGACCTCCACGCAGTGGAAGGTGCCGGGCGGCGGCACGGCCATCAGCGCGCCACCCGCATCCGCCTTCTCCAGCCGGCCGATGATCTCCGGCAGCGGCGCGTCCGTCAGCACGTCCGCGTAATTGGCCAGGAACATCTCATCGCCCTGGAGGTGGTCGCGCACCCGGCGCAGCCGCTCCCCGATCGGCGACTCCACCCCCGTGTGGATGAACGAGATCGTCCAGTCCCAGATGTCGGTGGCCAGCAGCTCGACGTGCCCGCCCCGGAGCACGAAGTCGTTGGAGGCGGTCTCCTCGTACCGCAGGAAGAAGTCCTTGATCTGCTCGGCCCCGTAGCCGAGGCACAGGATGAACTCCTTGTGGCCGAAGTGCGCGTAGTAGCGCATGACATGCCAGATCAGCGGCCTCGGGCCGACCAGTTGCATCGGCTTCGGGGCGTCGCCGGCGCCCGTACGCATGCGGGTGCCGTAACCCCCGCAGAACAGCACGACCTTCACACGACCTCCAGGGCGGGGATGGGGAAGACCAGCCGGCCGCCCCAGTCGCGGATGTAGGAGAGCTGGTCGACCAGCTCGTCGCGCAGGTTCCACGGCAGGACGAGCACGTAGTCGGGCCGGTCGGCCGCGATCCGCTCGGGCTCGAAGATCGGGATGCGCGCGCCGGGGGTGAACTTGCCGTGCTTGTACGGGTTGCGGTCCACTGTGTACGGCAGCAGGTCGGGCCGGATGCCACAGTGGTTGAGCAGCGTGTTGCCCTTGCCCGGAGCCCCGTACCCGACCACCGTGCTGCCCTCCTCGGCGGCGGTGATCAGGAACGTCAGCAGGTCGCGCCGGACCTTGGCCACCCGCTCGGTGAAGTCGATGTAGCCGGACAGCTCGTGCAGCCCGGCCGCCTTCTCCATGGCCAGCACGTCCGACACCCGCTGCGACGGGGCGCCCTCCGGCGCGGCCCACAGGCGGATCGAGCCGCCGTGCGTGGTGAGCAGCTCCACGTCCACCAGCGTCAGCCCGCCGCTGGCCAGGGCCCGCTGGGCGGAGGCGACGGTGTAGTACTGGAAGTGCTCGTGGTAGATCGTGTCGTACTGGTTGAGCTGCATCAGCGTGAGCAGGTGCTGCACCTCGATCGAGACCAGGCCGTGGTCGGCGACCAGCGTGCGCAGCCCCTTGGTGAAGCCGACGACGTCCGGGATGTGCGCGTAGACGTTGTTGGCCACCACGTAGTCGGCCTTGCCGTGCTCCCGCACGACCGCCTCGGCGCTGTCCGGCGTCAGGAACGCCGTCACCGTGGGCACGCCGCGCTCCCTGGCC
The DNA here is from genome assembly GCF_012034275.1 of Nonomuraea composti. NCBI lineage: Bacteria > Bacillati > Actinomycetota > Actinomycetes > Streptosporangiales > Streptosporangiaceae > Nonomuraea > Nonomuraea composti. The sequence goes on from NZ_JAATEP010000035.1 coordinate 82,585, forward strand.
GCCTGCCCGACGTTCACCGACGGCTCGATGCCCAGGCAGCGCACCCCGCGCCGCACCACGTGCCGCAGCAGGTAGCCGTCGTTGCTGGCCACCTCCACCACGAACGAGTCCGGCCGCAGGTCCAGGCCCGCCACGAACGCGCGGGCGTGCTCCACCCAGGAGGCCGAGTAGGAGGAGAAGTAGGCGTAGTCCGTGAACGTCTCCTCGGGAGTGATCAGCGGCGGGATCTGCGCGAGCCAGCACGACGTGCACACGCGCAGGTGCAGCGGATAGGTCACCTCGGGCTCGTCGAGCTGCTCCGCCGTGAGGATCCGCTCGCAGGGCGGCGTCGCCCCCAGGTCCACCACGCCCGTGAGATCGTCCGAGCCGCATAACCGGCAAGTCATCATTCGCACGCTCCAAGAGATTGATATTTCGCGAGGACCGGTGATCTCGTTACTGTCAGCCCATGGATCCCCTCGGCATCGACGGCGTCTGGCGGCACACGCCGCCCGTCCACGCGGACGCCCGCGGCTCCTTCCACGAGGCCTTCCGCGCCGCCGACCTGCCCGGGCGGCGCTTCGACCTGGCCCAGGTCAACTGCTCCGTCTCGGCCCGCGGCGTGCTGCGCGGCCTGCACTTCGCGGACGTGCCGCCCGGGCAGGCCAAGTACGTGATGTGCCTGTCCGGCAGCGTCATGGACGTCGTGGTGGACCTGCGCACCGGCTCGCCCACGTTCGGCCGGTGGGAGAGCGTGATCCTCGACGACGTGACCAGGAGCGCCGTCCTGGTCGCCGAAGGGCTCGGGCACGGGTTCATGGCGCTCAGCGAGCGCGCCACGGTGCTCTACCTGTGCTCCGAGCCGTACGCGCCGGCCCGCGAGCACGGGGTGCACCCGCTCGACCCGGCCCTGGAGATCGCCTGGCCGGCCGGCGTCCAGCCGCTGCTGTCGGAGAAGGACGCCAAGGCGCCCATGCTGGACGAGGCGCTGCGGGCCGGGCTGCTGCCCGACTACCAGGTCTGCCAGGAGTTCTACGCGACGCTGCGCTGACGACTCCCCGCCGGCACGGGTGCTCATGCGACGCTGCATTGGCGGCTCCTCGCCAGGACGGGCCAGGCGGCGTGGAGCGCCGTGCGCCAGGGGCGGATCGGCTCCCACCGGGTGTGCGCCAGCACGCTGTTGGCCGGCCGCCGGGCCGGGCGCGGGAAGGCCGAGGTCGGCACCGGGCGCACCCGCTCCGGGTCCTCGCCCAGCAACGCGAAGATCTCCCTGGCGAACCCGCACCACGTCGTCTCGCCCGCGCTCGTGCCGTGGTAGACGCCCGGCGGCAGGTCCGACTGCGCCAGCCGGACCAGGTAGTCGGCCAGGTCGGCGGTCCAGGTGGGCTGGCCGCGCTGGTCGTCCACCACGTCCACCGTGGGCCGCTCCCCGGCTAATCGGATCATGGTGGTGGCGAAGTTCGGGCCGTGCGCCCCGTACAGCCAGGCCGTGCGCACCACGTACTGGCCGTGCTCCAGCACCGCCGCCTCGCCCGCCAGCTTGGTCCTGCCGTAGGCGTTCACCGGCCCGGTCGGCGCGTCCTCGGTGTAGGGCGGGCCCGCCGCCCCGTCGAAGACGTAGTCGGTGGAGACGTGCACGAGCCGCGCGCCGACCCGGTCGCACGCCTCGGCCAGCCAGCGCGGCGCGTCCCCGTTGACCGCCAGCGCCTGCGCCTCGTGCGTCTCCGCGTCGTCCACGGCCGTCCAGGCGGCGCAGTTCAACACGGCCCTCGGCCGGTAGGCGGAGACGAAGTCGTGCACCGCGCGCCTGTCGCACACGTCCAGCTCGGCCCGGCCGAGCGCGAGCACCGGCTCGCCCGTCAGCGCGGTCCTGCAGAGGACGTCGGCGGCCAGCATGCCGCCCGCCCCCGTGATCAGCCACCTCATGCGGCCTCCCGGCCCAAGTGGGAAACGGTCAACGACTCCACCAGTCGCGGTGGGTGGCATACCACCGGACGGTGTCCTTGAGCCCCTGCTCGAACGGGATCTCGGGGCGGTAGCCGAGCGCCCGCAGCTTCGAGTCGTCCAGCGAGTACCTGCGGTCGTGGCCCTTGCGGTCGGCCACGTACGTGACCATGTCCCAGTCCCTGCCGCAGGCTTCGAGCAGGCGCGCCGTGAGCTCCTTGTTGGTCAGCTCCGCCGTGCCCGCGATGTGGTAGACCTCGCCCGGCTCGCCCTTCTCGGCCACCAGGCGGATGCCCGCGCAGTGGTCCTCGACGTGGATCCAGTCCCGCACGTTGCCGCCGTCGCCGTACAGCGGCACCTTCCTGCCGCGCAGCAGGTTCGTGACGAACAGCGGGATCAGCTTCTCGGGGTACTGCCGGGGCCCGTAGTTGTTGCCGCAGCGGGTGATCGACACGTTCAGCCCGTACGTGATCGCGTACGCGCGGGCGATCAGGTCGCCGCTCGCCTTCGACGCCGCGTACGGCGACCTGGGCCGCACCGGCGCCGACTCGTCCCAGGAGCCGATGTCGATGGAGCCGTACACCTCGTCGGTCGAGACCTGCACCACCTTCGGCACCCCGGCCTCCAGGCACGCCTGCAGCAGCGTCTGGGTGCCGAGCGCGTTGGTGCGCATGAACTCGGCGGCGCCCTCGATCGAGCGGTCCACGTGGGACTCGGCGGCGAAGTTGACCACGAGGTCGTGGCCGGGGACGACCCGGGCGAGCAGGCCGGCGTCGCAGATGTCGCCGTGCACGAACTCGTGCCGTACCCCGTCGAGGTTGGCGCGGTTCCCGGCGTACGTCAGCTTGTCGAGGACGGTGACGTACCCCTCGTGGAGGTTCCGGACGAAGTGGGAGCCGATGAATCCCGCACCACCCGTCACCAGGATTCTTGTCATGAACTGATCTGTACCTTGCTGTGATCGCCCAGCACGAGACGGTGGGCTTTGGGCGTGTTGGGAGCGGGGGTGACCTCGACGTCGTGGCCGATCAGCGACGACTCGATGCGGCCCACCCCGGCGATGGAGGCGCGGGGCAGCACGATCGAGTACTCGATCTCGCTGCCGACGACGGCGCAGGAGGCGCCGATGGAGGTGTACGGGCCCACGTAGCTGTCCTGGACGCGGGCGCCGCCGCCGATGATCGCCGGGCCGACCACGCGCGAGCGCTCGACCACCGCGCCCGGCTCGATCGCGACGCGGCCGATGAGCTCGCTGGCCTCGTCCACCCGCCCCTCGATCCTGGGCTCGACCGACTCCAGCACGAGCCGGTTGACCTCCAGCATGTCGGTGACGTTGCCGGTGTCCTTCCAGTAGCCGGTGATCACCGAGGACTCGACGCGCTGCCCCGACTCGATGAGCCACTGGATCGCGTCGGTGATCTCCAGCTCGCCCCGCCACGACGGTTTGAGCTCGGCCACCGCCGCGTGCACGGCGGGGCTGAACAGGTAGACGCCGACGAGCGCGAGGTCGCTCTTGGGCCGCTCGGGTTTCTCCTCCAGGCCGATCACGCGCCCCTCGGCGTCCAGCTCGGCCACCCCGAACTGGGTGGGGTCGCCGACCCTGGTCAGCAGGATCTGGGCGGCCGGCCGGTCCCTGGCGAACCGGTCGACCAGGTCGTTGATGCCGCCCACGACGAAGTTGTCACCCAGGTACATGACGAAGTCGTCGTCGCCCAGGTAGTCGCGGGCGATCAGCACGCCGTGGGCCAGCCCGAGCGGGGCCTGCTGCCGCAGGTACGTCACCTGGAGGCCGAACTCCGAGCCGTCGCCGACGGCGGCCTCGATCTCCGCGTGCGTGTCCCCGACGACGAGGCCCAGCTCCTGGATGCCGGCCTGCGCGATCGCCTCCAGGCCGTAGAACAGGACCGGCTTGTTGGCGACCGGCACCAGTTGCTTGGCCGAGGTGTGCGTGATGGGGCGCAGCCGGGTGCCCGACCCCCCGGCGAGCACGAGTGCTTTCACCGCTAGTAAGCCCCTTCTCCACGGGTGACGACGGACCAGGTCTTCCACAGGATCTGCAGGTCGAGGATGAGCGACCAGTTCTCCACGTACCGCAGGTCGAGGCGTACGGACTCCTCCCACGAGAGGTCGGAGCGCCCGCTGACCTGCCAGAGCCCGGTCATGCCCGGCTTGACGACCAGGCGGCGGCGCACGTCGGTGCCGTACTCGGCGACCTCCTCCGGCAGCGGCGGGCGGGGGCCGACGAGGGACATCTCGCCGCGCAGGACATTGAGCAGCTGAGGCAGCTCGTCGAGGGAGTATTTCCGCAGGAAAGCGCCTACCCTGGTGATCCTTGGATCGTTCCTAATCTTGAAGAGCACTCCGTCGAACTCGTTCGAGTCGAGCAGGGTGCGCTTGAGCCGCTCCGCATCGACCACCATGGTCCTGAATTTCACCAGACGGAAGTCTCTGCCGTCCTTGCCGACTCTTGTCTGGTAGAAGAAGGCCGGACCGGGGCTGGTCAGCCGGATGAGCAGCGCGATCGCCAGCAGCGGCAGCGCCAGCACCAGCAGCGCGAGCCCCGCCGCCAGGCGGTCGAACACGGTCTTCACGAACTGCCGCATGCCGTCGAACTCGGGGTGCTCCACGTGCAGGAGCGGCATGCCCGCGACCGGCCTGATGCTGATCCTGGGCCCGGCCACGTCGAGCAGGGCGGGCGCCACGAACAGGTCGGTGCGCGCGGTCTCCAGGCTCCAGGCCAGCCGGCGCAGCGCCGCGCCGTCCAGCTCCGGGCAGGCCAGCACGGCCACCGCGTCGGCCCGCTCCCGCTCGACGACACGCGCCACGTCCCCGAACGAGCCCAGCACCGGGACGCCGTCGAGGTCCATGTCCATGGCACTGTCGGGCACGCAGGCTCCCACCACCCGCATCCCGTGGTACGGCTGGCGCCTGAACTGCATCACCAGGTCGAGGATCGACTCCCGGTGCCCGACCGCGATCACCTGGCGCATGTAGTCGCCCACGGCCCTGCGCTGGTGCAGCCGCTTGCGCATGCGATAGCGGTAGTAGAGCGTGGCCAGCAGGGCCAGCGGCAGCATCGCCATGACGAAGCTGCGCGCGATGGCCGTCTGCGTGGCGTAGGCCAGGATGGCGACGGCCGCCATCAGCCCGATGCCGCCGTTGAAGACGGCCTTGAACTCCTCCGACCCCTCGCCGTTGGCGCGCTGGCGGTACGCGCCGCCCATCCATAAGGCGATGGGCCAGGCGATGACGAGGCCGAATCCCAGCAGGAACTCGGCCGGCGGGATGTACGCGCCGGTGATCAGCCGGATGCCCAGCACGCACACGCACGCGAGCAGCGCGCACACCGTGTCCCCGTACAGCAACAGCCGTAAGTACGCGCGCGTCCAGATGCTCGACGCGCGGCGCGGTACGGCCTCGAGGAGCACGACAGCGGACTCCCCAGTCCCCACCCTCATGAGCACACCACCCTGACAACTCTGTGCACCGCGATAACAGGACGTTCCTTGAGCCACATGGGTTGACAAGTCCCACGCACAACAAGGGCGGCGGCCCCCACTAAAGAGTAAAGATCGATTCCGGCATGAGGAATACCGGCAAATGTCCACAATCGGACGATTGATAAACTGCCTGGGGGCTTGACGGAACGGTCCACGAGTGGCAGTAGTTGACGAGCGAAATACGCAATTAACTACCGCATTTCGCCAGGTTGCCGCAGCGTGAAGCGCTAGTCGTACTCCAGGTCAGGAAGCGCCGACGGAGGGTCAGGGCTGCGCCAGACCACGACGACGCCGTCGTGGGCGGAATCGGCGGCCAGAGTCAGCCGATCGAGGTCGAAATCCGGCAGATAACGCAGGCGGGCGAGAAACGTGGCGTCCGTGGCCGAGCGCGGCACGACGCAGCCCTCGCCGTCACGGTCGAGCAGGATGTAGAGAACGTCTTCCCCGGTTTCCGTGACGACACGGACCTCCACCACGTCCTCCCACGCGAGGGCCTCGACGCTACCGTCCGCATAGTGACGCGTGACGCCCTCTTCCGTGACATACACGTAGGAGTCCGGCATCGGATTGCCGTGCATGGCCGCGATTCTTGCGAGTTACGGGCCGGTCCCGCAAGGGTTCGCACTCAAAGGTGCCGATGGACCTCGCCGCCACTGCTCCACGAGTGGCTCAAAGGCCCCCATGCGGCGCGCCGTCGCCGCCCCACGAATGGCTCAGATGTGCGGCGACCGCCGCGCGTACGGCCTCCTCCGGGCCGTTCGCGAGCGCGTCCAGCAGCTCGCGGTGCTCGGCCACCAGCACGTCCCTGTCCTTGTAGACCTCGCGCAGCCGCACCAGGCCCAGCCGCGTCTCGGCGGCCAGCACGCCGTAGAGCCGCTCCAGCCGGGGGCTGCCGACCGCCTCGATGAGCGCCTGGTGCAGCGCCATGTGCTCGGCCACGGTCTCCGACCAGGGCGCGCCGGCCGGCAGCGCGGCCATGCGGTGCAGCGCCGCCTCCGCCTCCGGCACCGTGCGGCCCGTCACGGCCCGCGCCATCAGGTCCTCCAGCGGGCGGCGGACGTACATGAGGTCTTCGAGGTCCGAAAGCGTTACTTCCGGGACATAGGCGCTGCGGTTGCGCTCACGCCTGAGCAGCCCCTCGTGGACGAGGCTCGCCAGCGCCTCCCGCACGGTCGGCCTGGCGACGCCGTAGGACGCGGCGATCTCCTGCTCGGGCAACGCGGTGCCGGGCGGGATCTCGCCGGACAACACCCTGCTGCGCAGGGCGTCGGCGAGCGCGCCGACGGTGGAGACGGGTCTGAGCGGCAACGTCACGGCTGCGACTCTAGCTCCCTTTCCGGCCCGTGCCCCCTTTCTGCCCCGTGCTCCCTTTCGGGCCTTCTTTCCGGCTTTCTTTCCGGTACGGCCACCGCCACCAGGCTCAGCCCCAGCAGCACGAGCCCGGCGATCGAGACCGGGGCCAGCCGCTCGCCCAGCACCACCACGCCGAGCAGCGCGGCGACGGCTGGCTCGGCCAGCGAGAGTGTGGCGGCCGTGGCCACGGGCGTGGTGCGCAGGCCCCGGCCGTACAGGAAGTAGGACAGGGCCGTGGTGCCGAGCCCGAGGTAGAGCACGGCGAGCAACGCGCGCGGCTCGGCCAGCCAGCCGATGCCGCTGAGCGCCAGAACCGGCGTCATGATCAGCGCGGCGCCGCCGAACATCATGCCCATCACCGCGTTCGACCCGCCGCCCCGGCCGATCGCCTGCGCCGCCATGACGGCGTAGAAGGCGTACAGCAGGCCGCCCAGCAGCGCGAGCGCGATGCCAGGCACCACCTGCGCGCCCGCCTCGGCCCCGCCGCCCACGATCAGCGCCGCGCACCCGCAGATGGCCGCGGCGGTGGCGGTGCTCCACCGCTTCGTCGGCCGGCGCCCGTGCAGCAGCCAGGACAGCAGCCCCGTGAACACCGGCCCGCTGCCGATCGCGACCACCGTGCCGATGGCCACCCCCGTGCGGCTGACGGCGGCGAAGAAGCAGAGCTGGTACGCGGCCACCGCCACCGCGCCCAGCAGCACCCCCGGCTTGACGGCGCTCTTCAGCTCGGCGCCGGCCAGCAGGGCCAGCGCGGCGCCGCCGATCACCAGCCGGGCCGCGGCCAGCGCCACGGAGTCGGCGGAGACCAGCAGCCCGGCCGTGCCCGCGGTGCCCCAGAGCACGCCGGCGCCCACGACGGCGAGCGGTCCATTCCTCATGGCTACATTGTCAGACAACCAGACAGTGTTCGTCTAGTTGTCAGACAATTCTTCGAGCATTTGCCCGATCAGCCGCTCCGCCGGCGCCGCCACCTCCCCCGCGTAGTCGTCGAACGCGGCCAGCCCCTCCTCGATGTCCGGCACGCTCTTGCGCGGCAGCTCCAGCAGCGTCTCCTCCTCCGACTGGATCCCGCCCTCCACGTGGAAGGCCCTGCCGGACGCGGCGATGGAGACCTCGAACGTGATCTCGCGGCCGTCGGGCAGCACGATCGTGGTGCCGACGCGGGCGCCCGCCGGCGGGAAGAAGTAGGAGAACCGCTCGCTGCGCACGAACGGATGACGTAAGTCGGCGAGAATCTCCGACGCCCGGCTCAGAGCTTCCAACAGCCCGGCCGCGGCCAGACTCTCGCTGTTCACCCGTCAAAGCGTAGTTCAGCCCGCGCGAAGGACGCCAGGCGACCGGCTCCCCTGATCAGCCCGTGACCGCGGGCGGTTCCTCCCCTGGCCCGATCAGCTCGTGGCCGCCGGCGGCTCCTCGACGGGCTCCGGCGAGCTTGGGGCGCGGCGGCCGAGCCGCCCGTACCGCGACTGTCCGCGCCGCGCCCACCACTCCCGCAGCGCCGCACGCAACGCCGGGCCGCTGCGGTGCCGCTGGAACGGCAGCTCGAACACCGCCGCGAACCCCCGCGCGAACAGGACCGACGCGGGCACCGCGACCGCCAGCAGCACCAGGAGCCGCCCCACGCCCGGCGCCACGTGCGGAGAGACGACGAAGTGGGCGAGCGCGACCACGATGGGCGCGTGCACCAGGTAGAGGCTGTAGGAGAAGGAGCCGAGCGTGCGCACCGGCCGGGTGTCCAGCAGCCGCACCAGCGGGCGCGGCCGGCCCTGGGCGACGGCCGCGAGCAGCAGCGCGGCGGCCGGGGCCAGCGCCAGGTCCACCCAGAAGAGGTTGAACACCGTCCACGTCGAGCCCCGCACGGCGATCAGCACGAGCACCGGCGCGCCCGCCAGCGCCGCCAGCCAGTGCAGCGGCGCGCGCACCCGGGCCCGCACCACGCCCGCCGCGAGCACGCCCGCCGCGAACAGCACGGCGAACTGCGGGGTCAGACGCATGAGCAGGCCCACCGCCGGGACGAGCGGAGCCAGCACCCCCACGGCCACGACCACGACGGCGACCAGGGCCACCATCACCCACGCGCCCAGCCGGCGGACCATCAGCAGCAGGAGCGGGAAGACGAGGTAGAGCTGCGCCTCAATAGCGATGGACCACAGGGCGCCGTTGGGGCTGGGCGAGCCGAAGACGTCCTGCAGCAGCAGCCCGAAGACGACGACGCTCTTGCCGGTGGGCACCGCCTCGCCCGGCTGCGGGACCGCCAGCCACGCGACCAGGAGGCTGAAGGCCAGCGCGGCCCAGTACGGCGGCAGGATGCGCCAGGCGCGGCGCTGCGCGAAGCGGCGCACCCCGCCGAGCCGCCACCCGGACCGGGCCGGGGAGACGGCCAGCGAGAAGCCCGACAACGCGATGAACAGGACGACGGCGAAGTGCCCGTACAGCAGCCAGCTCGCCCACCAGGGCCCCGTGTCGGCGGGGAAGCCGGGGAAGGACAGCAGCCGGCAGTGGTGCAGGACCACGAAGAGCGCGGCCAGGCCCCGGATGCCGTCGAGGCCGTCCAAGCGGGAGCGGGCCCTGGTGCCCGCCGGAGCGTTCGCGGTCGTGCTCGCCGTCGCGTCCATCCCCACCCCCGCCTTCGGCGCCGACGTGGATATATCGGGGCGCACCCGGCGGGCGTAACAGACATATCTCCAGTAACGGCGCCGAGTTTGGAACGGTGCAGGCCGGAGGGCGAGAAGCGGCCCCAGCCGGCAGGCGGGAAGCGGCCCCAGCCTGGCGGGCGGGAGGCGGTGCGGGCCCGAATGCTCAGTCGGTGGCGAGGCGGGCGTGGCGCTCCACGTCGTAGCGGACGCCCGCGTAGCAGAGCTTGCCCCGCTCGATGCCCTCCGGCAGGAATCCGGCCTTGGTGGCGACCCGGCACGAGGCCGGGTTGTCGGCGCGGTGCCCGAGCTCCAGCCGGTAGAGGCCGCGCTCGTCGAACGCCCATCGCGCCACCAGCCGGGTGGCCGCCACCGCGACGCCCCGCCCCCTGGCCTCGGGCACCACCCAGTAGGACACCGAGCCGTTGCCGTGGCCGTCGACCTTGGTCACGGCGACGTTGCCGACGACCCGCTCGTCGTGGAGCACGGCGAAGGCGTGACCGGCCCCGGCCCAGGAGGCGATCCAGCCGGAGGCGTCCTTGAGCGTGACGACGGGCCAGGGCGCCTGCGGCCGCAGGTCGGGGGCCTGGAAGGCACGCAGCACAACGGGCGCGTCGGCCTCCTGCCACTCGCGCAGCCGGACGTTAGGAGGGGTCACATTGCGGAGATTACCCGGATTGCACCTTCTTCCCGATCGGGTGGGTCGCCTCGAAGTCGGCCACGAGCTGCTTGGGCGCCGTCAGGCACCACGCCTCGGCCATCAGCTCGAACAGCTCCTCCGCGTCGATGCGGTCGAGGTGCACCACCACCCAGCCGAACCGCCCGGCGGTGAACTGCACCTCGAACACCTCGGGCCGCTCGCTGACCAGTGCGATCTGCTCCTCGATCGTCGCCTTCAGCCCGACGGTCTCGGTGGCCTCCCAGAGGTAGCCGAACCCCTTGTCGTGCACCTTGAGGCCGATCCACTCGCCGCCGTGGCTCATCCGCACGTCGGGCAGCTCGTCCAGCAGCTTCAGGAACTCATCGACGGTGACACCCATGCCCGCCTGTGTACCAGACGCGACCGACACTTCCCGCCTCTTGAGCGATCGCTCAAATCGCCTTATATTCGACTTGAGCGACCGCTCAAATCGGACATCGTGAGGGGTCATGCGGCTGTACATCGAGATCCTGATCAGGGCCGACATGGAGGCGCTGTGGCAGGCCACCCAGGACCCGGCCCTGCACACCCGCTGGGACCTGCGCTTCGGCCACATCCACCCTCTTCCGGAGGACCCCGGGGCGTTCCGCTACGCGACGCTCGGCATCAGCGGCACCGGCGTCAGCACCGGGAACCGGCACGCCGCCGACGGCACCCGCACCTCGGCGCTCCGCTTCGGCTCCACCCACCCGCTCTCCCCCATCCGCGCGGGCTCCGGCTACTGGCGCTACGTCCCGACGGCGGCCGGCATCCGCTTCCTCACCTCCTACGGCTACCGCCCCCACGTGCTGCCGCCCCGGCTCATGTGGTGGGCCACGGCCTGGTCGTTCGACCGGCTGCGCCTGTGGCTGGAGACCGGCAGGTCCCCCGCCCGCACCCTCCTCCAGGCCCTGGCGGAAGCGGCCGGCCGGACGGCCGCCGTCGCGCTCGCCGCCTGGACGCTCGGGCCGCTGCCCGCCGCGGCCGTGGCGGCGCTCGCCGTCGCCCTGCCGCCCCTGCCAGGCACCCCGGCGGCCCGCCGGTGCCTGCGCCACCCCGACAGAGCTCTCAAGGAGCGACCATGCCCTCGATCTTCCAGCGCGCGCTCGGCCCCGACTTCGACCGCCTCCACCCGCAGCTCCAGCGCCGCTTCGGCGTCGGGCTCGACAGCGGCGAGGCGTGCGTAGGCCAGGGCGTCATGGACCGGGTCTGGAACGCCGGCCCCGCCGTCCGCCCGTTCCTGTCGCTGGGCAGCCTCAGGAACATCCTGGTCACCGACACCGGCCGCGACGTGCCGTTCCGCATCGAGAACTACCCGTACGCCGACTCCTACGGCCGCGAGACCGTCACGTTCGTGCGCACCTTCCCCCGCAGCCGCTTCGACGCGACCATGATCTACGACCCGGCCGGCGCCCGCGTCGTGGACTACCTGGGCACCCACCAGCACCTCGCCACCCCGCTCACCCTCTCGGTCGACGACCGGGGCGGCCTGGCCATCCGCTCAGGCCCGCTCCGCCTCCTGGAGGGCCCGCTCGCCGTCCGCGTCCCGGCCGCCGCCACCGGCACCGCCCTGGTCACCGAGCAGTACGACGACCGGGCCGGCCGCTTCAGGATCGCCGTCACCGTCTCGAACCCGCTGCTCGGCCGGATCTTCGGCTACTGGGGCAGCTTCACCGTCTCGTACGTGGACGTCGCCAGCCACGGCGTTCCCGCTAGCGTGAGGCCCAGGCGGGAGGTGGCCCGCCTCTGACCCCGTACCTCTGAACCCCGTACCTCTGAACCTCGCAAGGGAGCCCGGTGGCCGACACACGGACGAAGCTGCTCGACGCGGCGCTGGAGACGCTCAAGAAGCAGGGCATGGCCGGCGCCTCCGCGCGGACGATCGCCGCGGCCGCGGGCGTCAACCAGGCCCTCGTCTTCTACCACTTCGGCAGCGTCGACCAGCTCCTCGCCGCCGCCTGCGAGCACGGCTCGCAGCAGCGCATCCCCCTCTACCGCGACCGCTTCGCCGCCGTCACCTCGCTGCGCGAGCTGCTCGACCTCGGCCGCGAGCTGCACGCGGAGGAGCGTACGGCGGGCAGCGTCGCGGCGCTGGCCCAGCTCCTGGCGGGCGGCCAGAGCGACGAGAAGCTGGCCGCCGCCGTCGTGAAGGGCCTCGACCTGTGGACGGCCGAGGTGGAGCAGGCGCTGGGGCGGGTGCTGGCGGCCTCGCCGCTGGCGGAGTTCGTGGACGTGAGCGGGCTGGCCAAGGCGGTCTCGGCCGCGTTCGTGGGGCTGGAGCTGTACGAGGGCGTGGACGCCGACGGCGCGGCCCAGGCCCTCGACGCGCTGGAGGAGCTGGCCGCGCTCGTCGCCGTCCTGGACGAGCTGGGGCCCGTGCTGCGCAGGACCGTGCGGGCCAGGCTCACCCGCAGCCTCGGGCCGCGCCGCCGCGACCAGTGAAGGGCTCGCCCGGATCGCTGAAGGAGTCGCCCGGATCGCTGAAGGACCGGCTCACCACGGCTCGACGTCGAGGCCGGTGACGGTGATCCAGATGGCGCGGAAGGCGTGGCCGGCCTGCCCGTTGAGGTCGTCGGCCGGCAAGCGCCTGATGAGGTCCAGCGCGGCCCCGAGATGGCCGCACTCGGCCGCCTGCACGGCCAGCAGCTGCGTCGGGTGCTCGCGCTGCGACCTGGGTGTCTTCCGCAGCGTCGCGTAGGCGTCGATCAGCGCGGCCAGCTCCCCCTCGCTGGGACGCGGGCGGGCCGGGTCGCGCCTGGCGTTCGCCTCGGCCTGGGCGAGCTGGTCCTCGTACGCGTACCCGTCGCCGTAGACGTGCGCCCACTCGCGCAGCAGGTCCGGGCGGCCCAGGCGGGCGAGCACCTCCACCGCCTCCCATCCGTCGAACCAGCCCTGCGCCTGCCACTCCTCCGCCGCCGGGTCGCGCAGCGTGATGATCTCGCGGGCCAGGTGGTCGCGGTGGGTGAGGATCAGGTAGGCCAGCAGCGGCACGCTGGAGAAGACGGTGGGCGTGCCGCCGTCCAGCAGCAGGGCGCGGCCCTCGCTCTCCCGCCCGCACTCGATGAGCGCCCACGCCACCGCCAGGCGGTGCTCGCCGGGGTTCGTCTCGGGCTCGATGGCGGCGCGGGCGCGCTCGAACCAGGCGTCGGCGCGCGGGTCCCCCATGGCCGCGTACGCGCCGGCCACGGACGCGGCCACGAACGCCACGTTGTACTCGTCGAGCGCCGCCTCGGCCCGGGACTCGTCACCGTCGAAGAACGTGCGGGCCTCGTCGCGGCGCCCGGCGGCGGCCAGGATCGTCGCCACGTCGGCCCCTCCCCGTACCCGGTCGGCCGGGGTGGGGATCTCGTCGAGCAGGGCCCGCGCGCCGGCGGGGTCGCCCAGGCGGGCCTTGAGCCGGGCCGCGTGCCGCAGGTTGCGGCTCAGGTGATAGTCCCAGCCGCTCGCGAGCGGCCGGACCGAGGCGAGGGCGAGTTGGAAGAGGTCCTCCAGCGTGACGGTGTTCGGGGGCGGCCAGTCCTCGTCGGCGGGCGGGGTGTGGCCGCGGAACGGCTCCAGGTACGCGCGCAGCGGCGGGCCGAACCGCTCGGCGGCGGTGGCGGCGTCCGGGGCGACGTCGAGCGGGCCCCAGCGGACCGGCCAGCCGAAGCGGCGCTGCACCGTCCAGGCGAGGGCGCCGTCGAGGGCGTGCGCCCGCTCGGGCGGGGCGATGACCTGGCCCTGCTCGAAGGCCACGGCCCACGTCTCGTCGTCGAGCGCGAACGTGGGGTCGGCGCTCGCCTCCTCGCCGACGCGTACCTCCTCACCGACGTCCTCGCCGTCGAGCTCCAGCGGGCGCGGCTCCGGCGGGGTGCGCAGGAACGCGAAGTCGCCCGTGATCCGGCCGTCGGCGGCCTGGAAGAAGCGCAGGCAGGTGGGCCCGACCAGGGCGATCACGCCGTCGGCGCCCCACACGACGCCGGCCGCGCCCGCCGGCGCCTCGACGGCGCCCACCCGGGACGGCACGTCCCCGAGGCTCCAGACCTCGACCTGCCCGTGGGCGGTCAGCGCCGCCGCGTGCAGCCCGTCCGGCGACCACGCCCACGCGGCGCCGTCGTAGTCGGGGTCGACCCACCGCAGCGCCACGTCCACGTCGTAGCGGTGCCGGCCCTGGTCGTGGATGGTGACGTGGGGGCGGGCGTTCGCCTCGTTGCCGTCCGGCACGACGACCGCCAGCCGGGCGACGGGCCCGTACGAGCCCCAGCACAGCTCCGACGCGCCCGGATGCCCCGGCAGCTTCGCCACCGTCCACCCGGTCAAGGCGTCGCCGATCAGCAGCTGCCCGTGGAGCTGGTGTGCGAAGTACCGCTCGTCCCTGCTCCAGGAGGGGGCGTCGGCGCCGGTGCCCGCCTCGGCGAACCACAGGACCCGGCCGGAGTCCGCGTCGAGCGCGCAGACCCAGCCGTCCGCGCACCCGTGCAGCCGCCGCCCGTCGCGGGACCAGAAGACGTCGCGCAGGAACAGCTCGTCGTCGCCCAGCAGGGTCCTGACCGCGTCGGGCAGCGGCTCGGACAGCGGCGCCACCCCAAGGCCGCCCTCGTCCTCGTCGTCGTAGGTCCAGTAGACCTCGCCCTCGGTCAGCGGCGCGACGCACCCCTGCACCTCCTGCTCGGTGCCCGTCACGATGAAGGCGCGGGTGCCGTCGGGCGCGACCGCGAAGCCGGGCGGGCGCGAGTTGCCGTCCGTCACGTAAGCCTCGCCCAGCGGCTCCGGCTCCTCCCCGAACGGGTCCCACGCCCCCACACCGTTGGTGTTGTACGCCAGCGCGACCCGCCGCCCGTCGGCCGACCACTGGATCGTGCGCCTGTACCCGGGCCAGCCGACGCCGCCGGTGATCCCGTCGAGCACGTTGACGCACCGGGCGCCGGCCAGCTCCCAGACCTGCAGCATCCCGCCCTGCTCGTAGTCGTCGCCGCACCAGCTCCCGATGGCGAGGTAGCGCCCGCACGGGCTCAGCCCGTACCCGTTGATCTCGGCGGGGTGCCCGTCGGGGTGCCGCAGCACGGCGCCGAGCCCCTTGATCCGCTCGGTCGCGAGCCGGTGCGCCTCGGTGATCCCGTGGGTGCGCTCCAGCTCGGCGAGCGCGGCACGCAGGGGCGGGAGGTCGCGGGCCGGCTCGAACGCCGACCAGTCCGTGGCCTGCAACGCCGCCAGGAACGCGCCGGGATCGGCCGTAGGGTACGTGATCGCCATAGCGCGCGACCTTACTGAACTATCTGCGGATTGTCCGGAAATCTTGTGGATCACCGGTGACGCGGAAAAAAGTTCCGCCCGGCGTGTAGAAGCCGGGCGGGCGGCTCCGACCTGAGGGTGAAGCAACACCGGAGCCTCAGGAGGCAGTGAGATGAGCAGTGGGACCAGCAGGGTCGTTTGTGACATGGCGATGTCCCTCGACGGCTACGTGGCGGGCCCGCACCAGAGCCTGGAGCAGCCGTTCGGCGAGGGCGTGGGCGACCGGCTGCACCAGTGGATGTTCGACGAGGCCGAGGAGCACGCCGAGGTCATCGAGGGCATCACGGCGGCGGGGGCGTTCATCATGGGGCGCAACATGTTCAGCCCCGGCCGGGGCGCCTGGGACCTGGGCTGGACCGGCTGGTGGGGCGAGGAGCCGCCGTACCACGCGCCGGTCTTCGTGCTCACCCACCACGAGCGCGAGCCGCTGCCGATGCGGGGCGGCACCACGTTCCACTTCGTCACCGGCGGGATCGAGGCGGCGCTGGAGCGGGCCCGCGAGGCGGCCGGCGACCGGAACGTGGCCATCGCGGGCGGCGCCGCGACCGTGAACCAGTACCTGGCGGCGGGCCTCATCGACGAGCTGCGCCTGCACGTCGCGCCGGTGATCATCGGCAGGGGCGAGCGGCTGCTGCACGACGTCGGCGACATCACCCTCGAACCCGTCGCCGCCCCCACGGGCAGCCGCCTGGTCACCCACCTGACGTACCGGATCGTCCGGTAAGTGCGGCAGGCGTGCGGCGCGGGATCGCGGCCCCTGCCAGCAACCCCAGCAGTGCGATCCCCGCGGCGGTCAGGAACGCCCCGCGCAGCCCCGCCACCGTGGCCGCCGCCCCGCCGGCGCCGGGATCGGCCACGGCCACCAGCACGGCCAGCCCCACGCCGCTGCCCGCCTGCAGCACCGTGGACGACAGCCCGGACACGGCCCCCTGCTCGTGCCCGGCCACCCCGGTCGCGGCGAGGATGAACATGGTGGTGAACGACAGGCCGGCGCCGACCCCGAAGCCGACGGCCCCGGCGAGCAGGCCGAGGTACGTACCGTCCGCCGACAGGCTGAGCGCCAGCAGGCCCGTGCCGGCCACTCCCACGAGCACGCTGAGCAGCAGCGTGCCGCGCAGCCCGAGGCGCGGGATGAGCCGCTCGCCGAGCAGGTTCCCGGCCGTGATCCCGAGCGTCGGCCCGAGGAAGGCCAGGCCGGACTGCATGGCGTCGTAGCCGAGCACGTCCTGGAAGTGCAGGGTGAGGAAGTACGGGACGCACTGCAGCGTCATGCCGTAGACCAGGATGGCCGCGGCGGCGGCGCTGGTGTGCCGGTTGGCCAGCAGCCGCAGCGGCAGCAGCGGGCTGCGGCTGCGCGCCTCGATCCGGACGAACGCGACGAGCAGCGCCACCGCCGCCAGCAGCGGCACCAGCACGCCGGCGGAGCCCCACCCCCACTCGGCGCCGCGCGAGATGGCGAACACCAGCCCGGTCACGCCCGCCGTGCCAGTCAGCGCCCCCGGCAGGTCGAAGCCGCCCGCCCGCCTGGCCCCGTCGGGCGCCAGCACGCCGAACGCCGCCGCGACGGCCAGCGCGGCCAGCGGCACGTTCGCGAAGAAGACGGCCGGCCAGCCGAACGCGCCGGTCAGCACGCCGCCGAGCAGCGCCCCGACGCTCATCCCGCTGGCGCCGCACACCGCCCACACCGTCATCGCCCGGTTGCGGGCCCGCCCCTCCTCGAACATGGTGACCACCAGCGACAGCGTCGCCGGCATCAGCACCGCGCCGCCGAGCCCCTGCACCGCCCGCGCGCCGACCAGGAGCCCGGGCGTGCCGGCGAGCCCGCCGAGCAGCGAGGCGGCGCCGTACAAAAGCATGCCGAGCACGAACATGCGGCGGCGGCCCAGCAGGTCCGACAGCCGGCCGCCGAGCAGCAGGAAACCGCCGAACGGCACGGCGTACGCGCTGACCACCCACTGCAGGTCGTGTGAGGAGAAGCCGAGCGCGCGGCCGATCTCCGGCAGCGCGACGTAGACGATGGTGAAGTCCAAGGCAGTGATCATGCTGCCGAGACCCAGCAGCACAAGAGGGATGACCGATCTCATGCCGGACAGCCTGCTGACGGCCCGCGACCCCAGCCAGCCCCGTGCTCTGGGTAGCCAAACTTTGCCTAGGCTGGGCTGATGTGGATCGAAGCGTCGAGCTGAGCAGGTTCCTCAAGTCCCGCCGGGCCCGGCTGCGGCCCGAGGACGTCGGCGTCCCGTACCGCAGCAACGGGACCCGCCGGGTGCGCGGGCTGCGCCGGGAGGAGCTGGCGCTGCTCGCCGGCGTGAGCGTCACCCACTACACCCGCCTGGAGCAGGGCCACAGCCGGCACGTCTCCGCCGAGGTGCTGGACGCCATCGCCGACGTGCTGCGGCTCACCGGCGACGAGCGGTCGTACCTGCACGCGCTGGCCCACCCGGCGCACCGCTGCCGCGACTTGCCCCGCACGCCGGTCCGGCCGGGGCTGCAGCGGCTGCTCGACTCGCTCGTCCTCACGCCGGCCTTCGTGCTGGGCCGGCACGCCGACGTCGTGGCCTGGAACCGGCTCGCCGCCGCCGTCTTCGCCGACTTCGCCGCGATCCCCGACGAGCGCCGGACCATCGCCCACCTCATCTTCACCGACGAGGGCATCCGACGGCTGCACGGCCCGCGCTGGCCCCGCCTGGCCAGGGAGCACGTGGCCCAGCTCCGCATCCTAGCCGCCCGCTACCCGGCGAACCCGCAGGTCACCGCGCACGTCAACGCGCTGCGCCAGGAGAGCGCCGAGTTCCGCGACCTGTGGGAGGAGCACCACGTCGCCGCCGCCACGCACCGCGACTACGTGCTCGACCATCCCCTCGTCGGCGAGCTGCGGCTGTCGGCCGAGCTCGTCGCCCTGCCCGGCGACCCCGAGCTGCAGGGCATGGACATGTTCGCGGCCGAGGCCGGCTCGGAGTCGGAGGCCCGGCTGCGGCACCTCGCCGAGACCACCACCCGCCTGCCGTCGTCCGCGGAGGGAATTCCCCACTCCTCGCCGGGGTTGGGGCCGTCATGACGACAATCGCCTTCATCGGCAGCGGCAACATCGGCGGCACCGTCGCCCGGCTCTCCGTGCAGGCCGGCTACGACGTCGTGCTCAGCAACTCCAGGGGCCCCGAGACGCTCAAGGAGCTGGTCGACGAGCTCGGGCCCAAGGCCCGCGCGGCGACCCCGGCACAGGCGGCGGCGGCCGGCGACCTCGTCGTCGTCAGTATCCCGCTGCGGGCCTACCCCGACGTCCCGGTGGAACCGCTGGCCGGCAAGACCGTCCTCGACACCGGCAACTACTACCCGCAGCGCGACGGGGACATCCCTCAGCTCGCCGACGGGTCCACCACGTCGAGCGAGCTGCTGCAACAGCACCTCCCGACGTCGAAGGTCGTCAAGGTGTTCAACAACATCTACTCCGAGCACCTGCGGGCGCTGGCCCGCCCGGCGGGCGCCGACCGCACCGCCCTGCCCATCGCGGGCGACGACGCCGCCGCCAAGGAGGCGGTGACCGCGTTCCTCGACGCGATCGGGTACGACGCCGTGGACGCGGGCCCGCTCGCGGACTCGTGGCGCTTCCAGCCCGGCACGCCGGTGTACGGGAACCCGTACGCGGGAGGCAACCCGAACTTCTGGGAGTCGCCGGGCGTACCGGCCGGCACCACCGTCATCCGCGAAGCCCTCGACTCCGCCGAGCTCCGTCAACGATAAGAGCCGGCCGTCAGGTCCTCCAGCAGGGTGGGGCCGGCCGGCGCCCAGCCGAGCAGCCGCCTGGCCCGCGACGCGTCCATCGGCGCCGACCGGGTCAGCGCGACGGCCTGCTCCCCCATGGCCGCCACCGCCTGCTCCACCGTGAGCGAGATCGCCCGCGCGCCGGTCAGCTCCGCCACCGCCTCCGCGATCCGGCGGAGGGGCGTACGCTCGACCCCGGCCGCGTTGACGACGATCCCGGGGTCCGGGCGGTCCAGGATCGCCGTGTAGAGCGCGGCGAGATCATCCACGTGCACCGACGACCACTCGGCGGCACCTTCCCCGACGTAGGGCACCGTGCCGCTCTGCCGGCCTGCGCCGATGAGCCCCCGCAGCAGCCCCGACCCGCCCCTCCCGTGCACCAGGGACGCCCTGATCACCGCGCCCGCCACGTGCCCGGCCGCCAGCACCTGCCGCTCGCCCAGCACCTTGTACGGCTGCGACGACGTGGCCGGATCGACCGGATACCCCTCGTCCACGGTCTCCCCCTTGGTGTCCGGGTAGACCAGGCCGGTGCTGGTGTAGACGAACGTGCTCCCGTCGTGCATGCCGGCCAGCATCGCGGCCACCGCGCCCCGCTCGATCTCCCCCATCTCGGGGTGGAAGTAGTCGACGGCGGCATGTACGACCGCGTCGGCATCCCCAGCCGCCATACGCAGGGCCTCGTGATCCTGGAGGCCGCCGGCCACGGCCACGGCCCCCAGCCCCGCCACGCGCTCCCGCGCGCTCTCGGAGCGGGCCAGCGCCCTGACCTCGTGGCCGGCCTTGACCAGGTGCTCGGTGACGACGCCGCCGACATAGCCGCTCGCGCCGGTGATGAAGATCCGCATGGTTCCTCCTTCGTGGGGTGGCTTCAGGCTTCCGCCCGCCCGCCGGGGCAACCAGGGACCATGAGTCCTTGGGTAACACCTCACCCGCGGACATAGAGTCATTTCCATGGACAAGCACGCCCTCGGGGAGTTCCTGCGGAGCAGGCGCGAGCGCGTCAGCCCCTCCGACGTGGGCCTGCCGCAAGGGCGCCGCCGGCGTACCCCCGGTCTGCGCCGCGAGGAGGTCGCCCAGCTCGCGTACATCTCGGTCGACCACTACACCCGGCTGGAGCAGGCGCGCGGGCGGCACCCGTCACGGCGCGTCCTCGACGGCATCTCCCGCGCGCTGCGCCTGTCCGACCAGGAGCGGGCGCGGCTGTTCCAGCTCGCCGGGGAACGCGAGGAGAGCCCGGCCGCCGGCCCCGTCCGCGAGGTCGAGCCGAGCCTGCTGACCCTGCTCGGCCGCCTGACCGACGCCCCCGCCATCGTCGTGGACCCGACCTGCCGCGTCCTCGCCTGGAACCCGCTGGCGGCGGCCCTGTTCGAAGACTTCTCCGCCCTCGACGGCCAGGAGCGCAACGTCATCCGCCGCTACTTCCTCAACCCCGACCACCCCGACCGGCCGCGCTACGGCGTGCTCGAACCGGAGCGGTTCGTCGTCACGGCCGTCAGCTACCTGCGCATGGCCGTCACCCGCTACCCCGACGACCGCGAGCTGCGCGAGCTGGTGGACGAGCTGGTGGCCGGCAGCGCCGAGTTCGCCCGGATGTGGAACTCCCACGAGTTCCGCATCGACCGGCACCTGCGCCAGACCGTGCACCATCCACAGGCCGGGCCGATCGAGCTGGACTTCGACATCCTCACCGTGCCGGAGCAGGAGCAGCAGGTCGTCATCTTCACGGCCGAGCCGGGATCGGCGGCCCACCGGTCGCTCCAGCAGCTCGCCGGGGCTCCCTACCCGTACGCCTCCTCCGCCCGCTCGTAAGCGGCCACCCTGAGATCCAGGTCCCGCACGTAGGGGTCGTCCATGCTGCCCACCCCCGAGTCCAGGATGCGCTCCTGGACGTCCTGGAGGCGCCACTTCAGCTCGGTGTGGCTCTCGTCGGTGACGAGCAGGCCCGGCAGGCTCTCCTGGATCTGCTCCGGCACCAGGTCGTAGACGGCCATGAACTCGTCGTTCGCCTGCGCGAGGAAGCTGCGCGCCCGGCTGTCGGCCGTACCTCCCAGGTCCCAGAACTCCTCCCACCCGCCGCGATCCGGGTCCGCCATGGCCTCGAAGTTCCTGCGGCACCAGTCCACGATCTCCGCGAACCTCCTGCTCGCGCCCGCCAGCGCCCCCGTGACGGCGGCCAGGGCCGTCGCGTTGCCGTAGATCTGCCGCAACGCCGTCTGCGCGTTGTCGGCCGCCGCGCCGTGCCACGGGGCGTCCCGCAGGTCCTGCGCGCGCAACTGCAGCTTGTTCGCCAGCTCGACCAGCGCCTCGGCCATCCGCTCGTAGTCGTGCGGATCCCGGACGCCGCCGTGCCGCACCAGAGCCTCGATGTCCAGCTTCGCCTGGTCCGCGGTCATGTCGCCGACGCCGTAACCTCCCGCCCTCGACAACCTCAGGGACACCCTGCCGTTCGGGTAGAGCTCGCTCGGCCCGCGCACGCCCCGGCCGTCCGGGTGCAGCTCCTCGACCCGCTCGTGCAGCCGGTCGAGCGGCAGGTCGCCCAGCAGGGGCTGGTCCGCGAGCCGGTAGTTGGCCGCGGCCCGCTCGATCAGCAGGCCCGCCATGCCCGTCTCGGCGTACAGGTCGCTCCAGAACGACGCCACCGCGCGATCCGCGTCCGTGAGGATCGCGTGCAGCTCGCGGGGCAGGTCCCAGTGCAGGGCCGCCAGGTCGTAGTGCGTGGCGTCGCTGAAGGCGAAGTCGCCGGCGTGGACCGCCAGCTTCACCAGCCCGCCCGCGACGGACCGCACGCCGGCGCGGTGGATCTCGAATCCGCCCGCCTGCTCCAGGCCCAGCCCCGGCCAGTAGCCGGGAATCTCCGGGTTCGTCTCCCAGGTGGACCACTGGTCGGCGGGCGTCGGCTGGGGCTCGGACATCGAGGCTCCGATCTTCGCAGGGGGGTGCCCCACCCTACGAAGATCGTCCCCGTGCTCGCAACCTTCCCACGGTCAGCGGTCATGGATGACGAACCACTTGTCGCCGCGCTTGAAATACAGCATCTCCGAGTCCGTGTAGAGCGTCGGGGAGGCCTTGTGGTCGTCCTGCATCCACAGCCTGCCGGCCTTCGCCGTGGCCAGATCGAAGATCACCTGGGCCTTCCGCCCCCGCTCGTCGGTCTGGCCGATGGTCACGAAGCGGTCGGCCACGAGCGAGCGCGGGCTGTTGCCCGGCAGGTCCACGACCTGGCCGCCATCGCGGAGCATCGCCCGGTCGCCGCTGACAAGGCACCAGGTCACGTCGCACAGCGCCTGCGCGGGATCGTCGAGCCGCTCGCCGGTGCTCAGGTCGAGCAGCTCCGTCATGCCCCCCATCGGGGTGTCGGCGGACCGCCCCGCCCACGGCCAGCGGAAGAGCCGCAGCCCCTCCGTACCCGGGACGGCCGAAGGCTCGCCACCGGACAGCGGAACCTGGTGCACGCCGCCCGACTTGGTGGACGACCAGAAGACCTTGCCGTCCCCGACGGCCACGTCCACGCCGTACACGGTGTCGCCGTTCACCTTGTCCACATCCCGCTCGGCCTCGAACGAGACCACCCTGCGCGGAGGGCCGCCCGTCACGGGGACCGCCATGATGTCGATGGTCCGCTTCGCGTACTTGAACCAGACGATCACCCCCTCACCCACCGCCGGCGACTCCACCGGCGCCACCGGATAGTCGAGGGTGGCCAGGCGCTGGAAGGTCCGCGACTCCAGGTGGTAGACCCACCATTCGGGCGCGGGATCGTAGCCCTTCTTCGACACGTATCCCAGCAGGGTGCGCTCGTCGATGAACGTCTTCGGCGTGAACGCCTCCCCGTTCCCGGCCTTCCGCGGCACCTCCGCGACCACCGACGGCAGCACCTGCTCCAGCGGCGGCGCGATCTCCTCCACGACCCGCCGGGTGGCGGGCTCGCGCCGCGTCGGCCGCGTGGTGGCGGTGGCCGGCGGCGTGTCGGCGGGCTGCGAGGTGCCGGCGGGCTGGGGCGTGTCGGCAGGCTGAGGTGTATGCGCAGGCTGAGGCGTACCGGCGGGCGGAGGTCCGGAGACCCACCGCGTCACCACCGCCGACCCCCAGATCACCAGCACGAGACCGGCGGCCACCGCGACCACCTGCACCAACCCACGACGCCCGCGCCACCCATGCCAGCCATGCCACCCACGAGGTCCACGCCACCCGCGCCACCCGCGACGCCGGGCCGGCGGCTGGGCCACCTCGCGCAGCAGCTCCGGCGGCACGGCCGGGATCCGCGCCTCCGCGCGGGCGAACGTACGGCGCAGCGCCTCTTCAACGTCGTTCATCGCCGGCTCCTCCCTGGGTGACGGTCCTGGCTGACGGTGTCGCGCAGCTTCTCCAAGGCCCGGGACGCCTGACTCCGCACCGTCCCAGGCGAGATGCCGAGCATCTCGGCGATCTCCGCATCCGGCCGGTCCTCGTAGTACCGCAGGACAAGCACCGCACGCTGACGCTTGGGCAGCTTGCCCAGCTCATCCCACAGATCCAGCGGCGACTCCGCCACCGCCTGCGGCGGCTCAGGCACCTCCCAAGCCAGCTGCTCCCGCCTGCGCCGCCGCCACACGGAAATGTGCAACCGGGTGATCGTCGTCTTCACGTAACTCTCTGGACTGTGCTTGCGCCGCACCCGCGGCCACGAGTCCCGCAACCGGATCACCGCATCCTGAACCAGGTCGGCGGCGTCGTGCGGGTTGCCGGTGAGCATGTAGGCGTAGCGGAACAACGCATCACCCCGGTTGGCCACGAAGTCCGCGAAATCCGGTGCGTCATCCACGAGTGGGGGTCCTCTCGTTCATCCCGACTGAGACGCTCCGGACCCCCGGGAATGTTGCATCCCCCGAAAACTCGCCGCCCCTGGGAACCTCAGCCGGCGCTGAACCCGCCGACGCACCGATAGCCGCGGGCATCCCAGCAGCCGTCAGCCGCCGACGCCACGATCTCCACGCCCTCGTCCCCCTCAACCGACACGTCGACGACCCGCTCCCCGACCTTCTTCCTCAGGTCGTACGCGTCACACCCGGCAGCGCAACCCCGGCTCCGCTCGGCGGCCGGCCGACTGCTCCACCCCGCCTGCACGAAGGCGTCTACGACGTTCTCCGGCTGCACACCATCAAGGGAGACATACACATAGGACCCGTACGTGGAGGAATCACAGTCATTCCAATCCCCCATGGCCCCACCCAGCCCCGCCTGGGCGAGAACGGGGCTCAACGCCTCCCGGACCAGGGCGTTCTCATGATCCGCCCGTTCCTGACACAACCCGCCACCGGCGGCCACTCCCAAGAACCCACACCCTGCGGAGAAGGCGACGACCAGGACGACGAGAACCAGGACAGGCCAGCGGTTTCCCATCGTCGCCCCCGCCGGATGCGACTTGATCACCACGCCAGTCAACCACGGACTCCCGCGGTTGAAACGCAGGATGGCTTCGTCTGCACAACCTAAGGCCGCGATGGCCGTGCCGGGTGACCGGCTGCCGATCGGATGGAAACCTCCAACCGGCCCTGGAACCAGTTCCTTGGACGGTACCTCGTCCGCACGAAAGTGATCGGCCGGCGTCCCGAGACCGCTTTCCCCTGGTCAACAGGCCGATGAGCAGGATTGCGCTGGGCCCTCGCCCGGCGTGACCCGAGCTTTCACCAGCGCCGCCCCACCCCGCCACAGCGCGCTCAGGCAACTGTGCAACCAGCCGCTCGACGAAGAGGAACGCAACCCGCGAGCGACCTTCGGGATAGAGGAGGTACATCAAGCACCTTGAACCCGGAGGAACCAATGACGAAGCGACACACCGCCCCGTGGCTACGGCCAGAGTGGTGAGTCGGCCGACGGAGAAGCTCGACGACGCAGAACTTGTCGCCGCCTCTTCGGAAGACCCTGAGGCATTCGGCGAGCTGTTCCACCGTCACGCACCGCGACTGCACGCCTACATCAAGCGTCGCCTTGGACGCACTCTGGCCGATGACATCGTGGCGGAAGCGTTCGCCACCGCGTTCCGGCAGCGGGAGCGGTTCGACGGGCGATCAGAGTTCGGCGCGTGGCTGTGGGGCATCGCCAGCAACTTGATCGCCAAGCACCATCGGCAGGAGACCCGTATGTTCAGGGCGTTCGCCCGTACGGGCGTGGACCCGGCCGAGGACGGCGTCGCCGAGCTGGTCAGCGATCGCATGGCCGCCGCGGCGCAGGGCCCTCACCTGGCGAAGGCCCTCGCCGCGCTGAGCTCCCAGGATCGCAGCGCCATTTTGTTGCTGGCCTGGGGCCAGCTGTCATACGCCGAGATCGCGGCGATCCTGAATCTGCCCCTCGGCACCGTCAAGGCCAAGATTCACCGTGCCCGGACGAAACTCCGCAAAGCCCTCCCGGGGGAGAACAACGATGGATGAACTCGACGCACTGCGGCAGATGCGGACGGCACTGGCCCAGGAGGAGGGCCCGGACCGGCTCGCCCTGCGTGCCGACTGGCGCTCTGATCCTCCGCCACGCTCCCGCCGCAGCTTCAGGGTTCCGATGGTGAGCATGATGGCGACGGCCGCCCTGGTCGCGGCGACCCTGGCCGCCGTCTCTCTGACATCGGATCGAGGCCGGCCGGTCCGTCTCGGCGAGAACGGGAAGCCACAGGCACCGGGCAACGCACTGCTGGTGGCCGCCGCCAATGTGGATAAAGGGTCGACCGGCAAGTACTGGCACATCACCCGGATCGCCGGGAAGATCTACGCGGTCGGCGAGAACGCGGCGGACCACTACAAGATCGAGTCGAGGATGCGGTACGACGACTGGACCGATCAGCACGGCAAGGCGTGCATCGCCGTCCAGGACTTGCCTGCCCGCCCGTGGACCGCCCGCGACAGGCAGAGCTGGCGGAAGGCGGGAGCTCCCATGAAGGTGCAGGTCGCGACCGTGGATGGGCCGGGCACCCTGTTCTTGGAGACTCCGAAAAGGAAGCAGTCGTGCCGCAGGGTGGACGATCGCCGGTTCTTCGGCATGACACCGCAACAGCTGGCTGCGCTGCCGACCCAACCCGAGCAGCTGGAGAACGCGCTGCTGGATCTCAAAGGCAATTGGGAAGCGTACGCTCCGAAAGTCACACGGCAACCTATGCGGGCCCTGCAAGGTGAAAAGCGTGTTCGGGCGCTGAGTGATGTGGCCGGCACGTTGCTGGCCGAGGCGCCCGTCCCGCCGGCGGTGCGGGCGGCCGCGTTCCGGATGCTCGCCACCCTGCCCGGCGTCAAGGCCGAGAGCAGGACGACCGACCCGTTGGGCCGTCCTGGAGTGGTGATCTCCCTGCCCGTGGAGACGACCATTCCCCTCGGCCTCTTCACCGCACCCAAGCAGCTCGGTAACTACCGGCGCCAGTGGATCATCGACCCTGACAACGGAACCTTGCTGGCCATGCGGGACCTCGTGGCGACGCCGCCGCACGGCTCCCGCGATCTCCCCCCAGGAGACGACGGCAAGCCCCGCCGCCTGACGACCGAGAGCCAGCCGGACCGTTTTCACGCGCCTGGCGAGGTATCCGAATACGAGACGTATGAGGTCGCCGAATGGACCGATGAGGCGCCGAGCTGAAATATCCGCGCCTCGGCCGGCCGCTCTCTGCGCCGTCCTCCTCCTGCATCCGCTTGCCGGTAGCCGCTCCCTCCAGACCTAGAGAGACCACCCTCCAGGTCTGGAGGATCGGATAGAGGCACAGCAGCCGACTGACCAGGTATCTAGTGCCTAAAGGCTCCTAACCTCGCCGGGCTCCTTCGGGCCAGATCACCCGCACGGACACCCCCTGCCGCCGAGCCTCGGCCACCACGTCAGCAGTGCCGCCATAGCCTCGGGCGGGCTGCCCGTCCCAGACGGCGAACAACACGTCGGCGTCGTCCAGCATCCGCGCGCCGGCCGCCATAGGCGACTCCGCGGTGGACTCCACAGAGTCCGACCTGTGAGTCCGGACCGCCCGCCCCAGCATTTCGTCGTACGCAGCCTGGCACTCGCCCGGTAGCCCATCCCGATGGGCCAGGAGCTAGCGATCTCCGCAGGTCTACGCCTCGCCGGACGTCAAACCGGCCGGGCAGGCCACTCCGGTGCCGCCGATGCCGCAGTACCCGTTCGGGACCTTGAACAAGTACTGCTGGTGATACTCCTCCGCATAGTAGAACGGGCCGGCCGACGCTATCTCCGTGGTGATGTCGCCGTAGCCGGCCGTCTTCAACACCCGCTGGTAGGCGTCGCGTGAAGTCTCCGCGGCCTTCTGCTGCTCCGGGGAGTGGTAGTAGATGGCTGAGCGGTACTGGGTGCCGACGTCGTTGCCCTGGCGCATGCCCTGGGTGGGGTCGTGGGACTCCCAGAAGAGCTTCAGGAGCTCCTCGTACGAGACCTGCGCGGGGTCGTAGACGACGCGGACGGCCTCCGTGTGGCCGGTCTGGCCGGTGCAGACCTCCTCGTACGTCGGGTTGGCCGTGTAGCCGCCCTGGTAGCCGACGGCGGTGGTGTAGACGCCGGGGGTCTGCCAGAACTTGCGCTCGGCGCCCCAGAAGCAGCCGAGGCCGAAGTCGGCGATCTCCAGTCCGTCCGGGTAGGGAGGCGCGAGGGGGGCGTCGAGGACGGCGTGGCGGGCCGGGACGGGGATGGGGTCGGGGCGGCCGGGGAGGGCGTCCTCGGGTCGGACCATCGATGTCTTGTTGCCGCCGAACAGCCAGCCCATAGCGCTACCTCCATAGGTCGTGATCCAGCCTACACACGCCACAACACTTAAGGATGTCTACACATTTCCGCTTAGTGCACGAAATTTGTGTTTAAAGGTGGTAAGGGGTGACAATCGGGGACATGCCTGACCTTCGGCGTGGCGTGTTCTACGGGATCGCCGCCTACACCATGTGGGGGCTGTTCCCCCTCTACTGGCCCCTGCTGAAGCCCTCCGGGGCCGTCGAGATCCTCGCCCACCGGATGGTGTGGTCGCTGGTGGTCGTCGCCGTCGCGCTGGCCGTGCGCCGGCACTGGTCGTGGGTGAAGACGATCGTGCGCCAGCCGGCCAAGCTGGCCCTGCTGACCGTCGCCGCCATCGTCGTGACCGTCAACTGGGGCACCTACATCTACGCCGTCAACACCGGCCACGTCGTGGAGAGCGCCCTCGGCTACTTCATCAACCCGCTGGTCAACGTGCTGTTCGGGGTGGTGCTGCTGCGGGAGCGGCTGCGGGTGCTGCAGTGGGTGGCGGTCGGGTTCGGGGCGCTGGCGGTGCTGGTGCTGACGCTCGACTACGGGCGCCTGCCGTGGATCGCGCTGACGCTGGCGTTCAGCTTCGGCATCTACGGGCTGGTCAAGAAGCGGGCGAACGTGGCGGCGACGGAGAGCCTGGCGGTCGAGACGCTGGTGCTGCTGCTGCCCGCCCTCGGCTATCTCGCGTATCTCCAGGTGACGGGCGGGTCGACGTTCGGCACGCAGGGGCCGGGGCACATCGCGCTGCTGGTGGGCGCCGGGGTCATCACGGCGCTGCCGTTGCTCTGCTTCGGGGCGGCGGCGATCAGGGTGCCGCTGAGCACGATCGGGCTGCTGCAGTACATCGCGCCGATCCTGCAGATGGTGTGCGGGGTGGTGATCGCGAAGGAGGTCATGCCGCCGAGCCGGTGGATCGGCTTCTCGATCGTGTGGCTGGCGCTGGTCATCTTCACGTACGACAGCCTGCGGGCGGCACGGAGGACCCGTACCGCCCGTAAGGCGGCGGTGCTTCAGCCGGAGCGCTCGGCCACGTAGTCGCGCGGTGCTTCAGCCGGAGCGTTCGACCACGTAGTCGCAGAGCGCCAGGAACGCGTCCTTGGCCGGGATGTCGGGCAGGCCCGAGATGTCGGCGCGGGCGCGGTCGATCCAGGCCACCAGCTCGGCGCGGGCCCGCGCCATGCCGGGGTGGGCGCGCAGCAGCGTGAGCGCCTCCTCCACGTCCTGCTCGGCCACGGGGCCGGACAGCAGGGCGGTCAGGCGCGGGGAGTCTCCGGCGGCCAGCGCGTACAGGACGGGGAGGGTCTTGATGCCCTCGCGCAGGTCGGTGCCGGGCGTCTTGCCGGACTGGGCGCCGCTGGAGGCGACGTCGAGCAGGTCGTCGCCGAGCTGCCAGGCCACCCCGATGGCCTCGCAGGCGCGGCTGAGGCGCTCCTCCACGTCCGCCGGCGCGCCCGACAGCAGCGCGCCGAAGCGGCCGGAGGCGGCGATGAGGGAGCCCGTCTTGTCGGCCAGGACGCCGAGGTAGTGGGCGATCGGGTCTTCGTCGTCGCGGGGGCCGATCGTCTCGCGGATCTGGCCCTGGACCAGGCGGGAGAACGTCTGCGCCTGGATGCGGATCAGCTCGGGCCCGAGGTCGGCCAGCAGGTCGGACGCCTGGGCGAACAGGTAGTCGCCGGTGAGGATGGCCACGGTGTTGTCCCACCGGGCGTTCGCGGACGGGGAGCCCCGGCGGACCGGGGCCTCGTCCATGACGTCGTCGTGGTAGAGCGAGCCGAGGTGGGTCAGCTCGATGACCACGGCGCCGGGCACGACACCCGGCGCCGACGGGTCGCCGAACTGGGCGGCGAGCAGCACCATGAGCGTACGGAACCGCTTGCCGCCCGCCTCGATGAGGTGCTTCGACACCTCCGTGACGAAGGCGTCGTCGCTCTCGACCGACGAGCGCAGGAGCTTCTCGACCGCGGCCAGGCCGTTGGCCACGTCCTGCGCCAACCGCTCGTCCGCAATGGGAAGGTCAACCACGGGAGGCGCAGACATACGAGATCCCCTTGTCTATCTGATGAACAGGCTGCTGGCGGCGTCGTTGGCGACACCGAGCACGGACTCCGGGTAGAGCCCCACTCCTACGGTAACCAGCAGCGAAACCGCGATGACCGCCACGGTCCCCATACTGGGGGCCGCGATGGCCGGGCCGTCGGCCGCCGGCTCGCTGAAGAACATCAGCACGATCACGCGGACGTAGAAGAACGCGGCGATCGCCGAAGCGACCACGCCTACGACGACCAGGCCGGCCATCCAGCCGCCCATGGAGTCGCCGGGCTGCGTGCCGCTGTTCAGTGCGGCGGCGAAGACGGCGTACTTGCCGAAGAAGCCGCTGGTCAGCGGGATGCCGGCGAAGGCGAGCAGGAAGAAGGCGAACACGCCGGACAGGACGGGCGCGCGCTTGCCGAGGCCGGCCCAGCGGGACAGGTGCCCCGCCTCGCCGCCCGGGTCGCGCACGAGCGTCAGTACGGCGAACGCGCCGACCGTGGTGATGCCGTAGACCGCGAGGTAGAACAGGATCGCCTTGAGCGAGCCGGCGTTCTGCTGGGCGCTGCCGTACGTGGCCATCACGCCGACCAGCAGGAAGCCGGCGTGCGCGATGGAGGAGTAGGCGAGCATGCGCTTGATCTCGGTCTGCGTGATCGCCAGGATCGAGCCGACGATCATCGTGAGGGCGGCGACGCCCCAGATGACCGGCCGCCACTCCCAGTCGAGGTTGCCCAGGCCCACCCAGAAGACCCGCAGCACGGCGCCGACGGCCGCGACGAGCGTGCCGGAGGCCATGAGGGCGGTGATGGGGGTCGGGGCGCCCTGGTAGACGTCCGGCTTCCACGCCTGGAACGGCGCCGCGCCGATCTTGAACAGCAGGCCCACGCCGAGCAGCGCGAACCCGATCAGCAGCAGCGGGTCGAGCGTGTTGCCCGCGGCCAGGGCCTTGTTGATGCCGGGCAGCGAGACGGTGCCCGCGAAGCCGTAGATCATGGCGGTGCCGTACAGGAAGAACGCCGAGGAGAAGGCGCCCAGCAGGAAGTACTTCATGGACGCCTCCTGCGACAGCAGGCGGCGCCTGCGGGCGAGGCCGCAGAGCAGGTAGAGAGGCAGCGACATGACCTCGAGGGCCACGAACATCATCAGCAGGTCGTGCGCGGCCGGGAACAGCAGCATGCCGCCCACGGCGAACAGGACCAGCGGGTAGACCTCGGTGTGGCCGGTGCCGTTGTCGTGGGCCTCGGCCTCCTCCTCGTCGGCGCTGCCCGGCACGGCCGCGGCGGAGGCCACGAAGTGCCCCTCGTCGTTGATCAGCAGCACGCAGACGAACGACAGGACGAGGATGACGCCCCAGATGAACAGCGAGGGCCCGTCCACAGCGACCGCGCCCATGGCGGAGGCCGTGGTGGAGATCTGGCCGCGCACGGTCTGCACCAGCACCAGCGCGAACGCGCCGGCCAGGCTCAGCAGGGTGAGCGGCACGTGGATGGACTTGCGCAGGTAGCGCGGCGCGAACGCTTCGACGAGCACGCCGATGCAGGCCGCGCCGAAGATGATCAGCAGCGGCGCCAGCGTGCCGTACTCGATCGTCGGCGCTTCGATGGCGGGGTTCACTGACCTGTCCCCTTCTCAGCGATGGTGGAGGTGGGCACCTTCACGTTGGTCAGCGTCTGTTGCACAGACGGGTTGATCACATCGAGCAGCGGCTTGGGGAAGAAGCCGAAGCCGATGATGAGGGCGACCAGCGGAGCCAGCACCCAGACCTCGCGGGCGTTCAGGTCCTTGAACGCCTTGACCGGCTCGGCCGTCGGCCCGTTCATGGTGCGCTGCACCATCCACAGGATGTAGACGGCCGCGAGGATCACGGCCACCGCGGAGATGATCGCGGCCACTGTCAGGGCGCCGGAGCCGTGCGCCTGGCTGGAGTACGTGCCGATCATGACCATGAACTCGCTGACGAAGGACGACAGGCCCGGCAGCGAGAGACCGGCCAGACCGGCGACCAGGAAGAAGCCCGCGAGCAGCGGCGCGACCTTCTGCACGCCGCCGTAGTCGGCGATGAACGGCGAGCCGCGCCGCGCGATGAGGAACCCGGCGGCCAGGAACAGCGCGCCGGTGGCGAAGCCGTGGTTGACCATGTAGAGCGCCGCGCCGGACTGGGCGACGGACGACATGGCGAACACGCCCAGGACGATGAAGCCGAAGTGGGAGATCGACGTGTAGGCGATGAGCCGCTTCATGTCGGTCTGCCCGATGGCGACGATGGCGCCGTAGATGATGCTGATGACCGCCAGGACGACGATCGGCATCGTGAACGCCTTGGCGGCGTCGGGGAACAGCTCCAGGCAGAAGCGCAGCATGCCGAACGTGCCGACCTTGTCCAGCACGCCCACCAGCAGCACCGCAGCGCCGGCCGGGGCCTGGGCGGCCGCGTCGGGCAGCCAGGTGTGCACCGGCCACAGCGGCGCCTTGATGGCGAAGGCGATGAAGAAGCCGGCGAACAGCCACTTCTGCGTGACCGGGTCCTGGATGGCCCCGACGAGCTCGGGGAACATGAACGTCTGCTTGCCGGCCACGAAGTACAGCCCGATGACCGCGACCAGCATGAGCAGGCCGCCGAACAGCGAGTACAGCAGGAACTTGACGGCCGCGTAGGACCGCTGGGCGCCGCCGTACGACCCGATCATGAAGTACATCGGGATCAGCATGGCTTCGAAGAAGACATAGAACAGGAAGATGTCGGTCGCCGCGAAGACGCCGATCATCATCGCTTCGAGCACGAGCAGCAGCGAGAAGTACGTCTTCACCGACCGCTTGGGCGTGATCAGCGTGCCGTCGGCGGTCTTGACGCCGTCGGCGTCGTGCCAGGACGCCAGGATCACGATCGGCACCAGCACCGCCGACAGGGCGATGAGCACCAGGGCGACGCCGTCGACGCCGACCCCGAACTTCACGCCGAAGCTCGGGATCCAGTTGTACTCGGCGACGAACTGGAAGCGCTCGCCCGACGGCTTGAACCCGGCGGCCACGACGCCCGTGAGGACCAGCACCAGCAGCGAGACGAGCAGCGAGATCTGCTTGGCCAGCTTGTCACTGCCCTTGGGAAGCAGGGCCACCACGATGGCGCCCACCACGGGCACCGCCATGAGTATCGGAAGCCAGGGTGACATCAGATGTTCCCAACGAGGAGCAGGGCGCCGGTCAGCAGGGCGGCACCGATGAAGATGGACAGCGCGTACGTTCTGGCGAAGCCCGTCTGGACCCGCCTCAGGCGCCCGGAGCTGCCGCCGATGCCCGCCGCCAGGCCGTTGACGATCCCGTCGACGCCGCGGTTGTCGAAGAACACCGCGAGGCGGGTCAGCCACTGGCCGGGGCGCATGAAGAGCGACTCGTTGAGCGCGTCACCGTAGAGGTCGCGCCGGGCGAACGTGGTGAGGAAGGAGCCGCGCGGCTGCACCGACGGCACCTCGGCCCGGCCGTACTTCATCCAGGCGAAGATCGCGCCGACCGCGACGAGGCCGAGCGTGGCCAGGCCGGACGGGGCGAACGGCGCGAACTCCGGCAGTTCCTCGGGCCGGCCGACGGCCGGGGCCAGGAACAGCAGGAGCCGGTTGCTGAGCACCAGGTAGGCGCCCAGGCCGAGCGCGCCGAGCGACAGGATCATCAGCGGCACCGTCATGACGAGCGGCGACTCGTGCGGGTGCGCGTCGTCGGCCCAGCGCTTCTGGCCGAAGAAGGTCATGAAGACCATCCGCGACATGTAGAAGCCGGTGATGCCGGCGCCGAGCACGGCCAGCCAGCCGAGGATGGGCTGGTGGTGGACCGCGGTCTCGATGATGCCGTCCTTGGTGAAGTAGCCGGACAGCAGCGGGAAGCCGATGATCGCCAGGTAGCCGATGAAGAACGTGACGAACGTGATCGGCATGACCTTGCGCAGGGCGCCGTACTTGCGCATGTCGACCTCGTCGTTCATGCCGTGCATGACGGAGCCGGCGCCGAGGAACATGTCGGCCTTGAAGAAGCCGTGCGTGATCAGGTGGCCGATCGCGAAGGCGTAGCCCGCCGGGCCGAGGCCCGCGCCCAGCATCATGTAGCCGATCTGCGACATCGTCGAGCCGGCCAGGCCCTTCTTGATGTCGTCCTTGGCGCAACCGATGATCGCACCGGCGAGCAGCGTGGCCGCGCCGACGATGGCGACGGCGAGCGCGGCGCCGGAGCCCTCGGGGAAGAAGAACGCCCCGGAGCGGACGACCAGGTAGACGCCGGCGGTGACCATGGTGGCGGCGTGGATGAGGGCCGAGACCGGGGTCGGGCCCTCCATGGCGTCGAGGAGCCACGACTGCAGCGGGAGCTGCGCCGACTTGCCGCACGCGCCGAGGAGCAGCAGCAGGCCGATGGCGAGCATGGTGCCGTTCGTCTGGCCGGGCTGGATCTTCTCGCCCAGCTCGGCGAAGGTCAGGGTGCCGAACGTGGTCCAGATGATGAACATGCCGACCAGCAGGCCGAAGTCACCGACGCGGTTGACGACGAACGCCTTCTTGGCCGCGACCGCCGCCGACGGCTTGAACTGCCAGAAGCCGATCAGCAGGTACGAGGCCAGACCCACGCCCTCCCAGCCGATGAACAGGCCGACGTAGTTGTCGGCCAGCACCAGCAGCAGCATCGCGGCGACGAACAGGTTCAGGTAGGAGAAGAACCTGCGCCGGTGCTCGTCGTGGGCCATGTAGCCGATCGAGTAGATGTGGATCAGCGAGCCCACACCGGTGATCAGCAGCGCGAAGCTGATGGACAGGGGGTCGATGAGCAGCCCCATGTCGACCATGCCGGGGATGAACTCGTAGAGGTGGACGGCCCTGCGGCGCTCCTCCTCCCCGAACCCGATCAGCTCGAAGAACGCCAGCACCGCCACGACGAACGAGGCGAGGGACATGGCCACGCCCAGCAGATGGCCCCATCGGTTGGTGAACCGGTTGAACACCAGCAGGATGAACGCCCCGACGAGCGGGAAGGCGATCATCAGCCAGGCGTTGCCGATCACTCCACCGGTGTGCTGGACGATCTCAGCGATATGAGATTCCACCAGTCACCTCTTAGTACTTCAGCAGGTTCGCGTCGTCGACGGACGCGGACCTGCGGGTTCGGAAGATCGTCACGATGATGGCCAGGCCGACCACGACCTCGGCCGCGGCCACCACCATCACGAAGAACGCGATGATCTGGCCCTCCAGGTTGCCGACCTGCCTGGAGAAGGTGACGAAGGCGAGGTTGCAGGCGTTGAGCATCAGCTCGACGCACATGAACACCACGATCGCGTTGCGCCTGATCAGCACGCCGAGTGCGCCGATGGCGAAGAGGATGCCGGACAGTACGAGGTAGTGCGTGGTCACTTGGTCACCTCATTGGTCTCGGCGTCCTTCTCCGCCTCGGTCGGGGCGTGGTCGAGCTCGGCCGTGTGCTTGATGGCCTCGGCGAGCTTCGGGTCCTCGGGCAGGTGGTCGTGCTCGACGTCGTAGCGCGCGATGTAGCGGTTGACCGAGTCCTCGGCGACCGACCCGTCGGGCAGCAGCGCCGGCATGTCGATGGCGTTGCTCCTGGCGTAGGTGCCGGGGCCGGGCAGCGGGGACGGGCGGTCGCCGAGGAAGCGGGCCCGGGACAGGTCCTTCTGCGTGACCTTCTCGGTGAGCTTCTCGCGGTGCGCCAGCACCATCGCGCCGAGCGCGGCGGTGATGAGCAGCGCCGAGGTGATCTCGAACGCGAACACGTACTTGGTGAACAGCAGCAGCGCGATCGAGCGGATGTAGCCGCCCTGCCCGGTGGCCTGGGCCAGCCCGACCTGGGGCGCGAAGACCGCGTTGCCGACGGCCAGCACGATCAGGGCCAGGAAGCCGAGACCGGCGAGGATCGCCCAGAAGCGCTGTCCCTTGAGCGTCTCCACGAAGGAGTCGGAGGAGTCGACGCCGACGAGCATGAGCACGAACAGGAACAGCATCATGATCGCGCCGGTGTAGACGATGATCTGCACCGCGGCCAGGAACGGCGCGTCCTGCACGGCGTACAGGACGGCCAGGCAGAGCATCACGGTGCCGAGCATCAGCGCGGAGTACACGGCCTTGCGGTTGAAGACCATGCCGAGCGCGGCGCCGACGGAGACGACGGCGAGCACCCAGAAAGTGATGGTCTCACCCATTGGTCCGCCCCAGCCGGTAGTAGTCCTCTTCGGTCTCACCGAGCCGCATGGGGTGCGGCGGCTGCTCCATGCCCTGGGTCAGCGGCGCGAGCAGCATCTCCTTGGTGTAGATGAGGCTCTCGCGGTTGGTGTCGGCGAGCTCGTACTCGTTGGTCATGGTGAGCGCGCGGGTCGGGCAGGCCTCGATGCACAGGCCGCACAGGATGCACCGCAGATAGTTGATCTGGTAGGTGCGCCCGTAACGCTCGCCCGGCGAGTAGCGCTCCTCCTCGGTGTTGTCCGCGCCTTCGACGTAGATCGCGTCGGCGGGACACGCCCAGGCGCACAGCTCGCACCCGACGCACTTCTCCAGCCCGTCCGGCCAGCGGTTGAGCTGGTGACGCCCGTGGAAGCGAGGAGCCGTGGGCTTCTTCTCCTCCGGGTAGTTCGTCGTGACGGGCTTCTTGAACATCGTGTGGAAGGTGACCCCGAAGCCCTTGACGGGGTTCAGCCAATCAGTTAGTCCCACTGGGAATCTCCTTGTGCTGCACCCCGTGGTAGTGCGGCAGGTCGAGCGGCGGCACAGGGAAGCCACCGGCCGTCGGCTCCTCGGACAGTTGCTCGAACTCGGCCTCCACCTGTGCCTTCTTCGCTTCCTTGCGCCGCTGGTT
>NZ_JAATEP010000036.1:0-115778 GCF_012034275.1 Nonomuraea composti
GCGTCCACGTCGGGGGAGGCCAGCTCGCCGGCGAGGGCGGGGCCGTACTCGGCGGCGCCGGCGGCGGGGCCGAGGTTGACCGGGGCGCGCGGCTCCAGGCCGACGGCGCGGCAGGCGTGCGCGGCGAGCAGGCCGAGCGCGTCGGAGTTGGTGACCAGTGCGACCCGCGGGCCGGCGGGCAGCGGCTGGTAGGCGAGCAGCTGGCCCACGTCGAAGAGCTGGATGAGGTCGTCGACCCTGATGAGGCCCGCCTGCTCGAACAGGGAGCTGATCGCCGAGTCGGGCAGCCCCAGCTCCTCGGCCGAGTGGCCTGAGGGGGTGCCGCCGCTCTTGACCACGACGACGGGCTTGCTGCGCGCGATGCGCCTGGCCAGCCGGGTGAACTTGCGCGGGTTTCCGAGCGACTCCAGGTAGAGCAGGATGACCTCGGTGGAGTCGTCCTCCTCCCAGTATTGGAGCAGGTCGTTGCCCGAGACATCGGCCCTGTTGCCCGCCGAGACGAACGACGAGATGCCCATGCCGCGCTGCGCCACCCGCTGCAGCAGCGCGGTGCCGAGCGCGCCCGACTGGCTGAAGAAGCCCACCTTGCCCCTGCCGGGCACGGTGGCGGCGAGGGTGGCGTTGAGCTTGACGGCCGGGTCGGTGTTGGCGATGCCGAGGCAGTTGGGGCCGACGACGCGCAGGCCGTAGGAGCGGGCGATGCGGGCCAGCTCGTCCTGCCTGGCCCGGCCCTCCTCGCCCGTCTCGCCGAACCCGGAGGAGACCACGACCAGGCCGTGCACGCCCTTCTCCGCGCACTCCTTGACGACGTCGAGCACGCCTTCGGCGGGCACGGCGACCACGGCGAGGTCGACGTCGCCGTCGATCTCGCCCACGCTCGGGTAGGCCCGCACGCCCGCCACCGCCCGCACCTCGCGGTGCACGGGGTAGACGGGGCCGGTGAAGTCGGCGGCCAGGAGGTTGCGCAGCACGGTCTGGCCGACGCCGCCCGGCTCGCGGGAGGCGCCGATGACCGCGACGGAGCCCGGGGTGAGGAGCCGGGCGATGGAGCGGGACTCGGCGCGGTGCTCGCGGGCGATCGTGACCTCGGTGGAGGTGTCGGTCGGGGTGAGGTCGAGCGTCATGCGGACGACGCCGTCCTCGAACTGGCTCTGCGCCGTGTAGCCGGCCTGCCGCAGCAGCCCCGTCATGCGCATGTTGGCCGGCAGCACGTCGGCGACGAACCGCTCGATGCCGCGCTCGCGCGCCGTGGCCGCCAGGTGCTCCAGCAGCACGGAGGCCACTCCCCTGCCCTGGTGGGCGTCCTCGACGAGGAAGGCGATCTCAGCCTCGCCGGGCCCGGTGCGGTCGTAGCGGATGACGGCCACCATCTCGGCGCCGATGGTGGCGATCAGCGCGACGCGGTTGACGTAGTCGACGTTGGTGAACCGCTCGACTTCCCTGTCGGACAGGCGGGGCCGCGGCCCGAAGAAGCGGAAGTAGATCGACTCGTCGGACAGCCGCGAGTAGAAGGAACGGAGGCGGTCGGCGTCGGCGGGCCTGATCGGGCGGACGTGCGCGGTGCCGCCGTCGGCCAGGACGACATCGGCCTCCCAGTGAGCCGGATATTGTGCCTCCACAGTCTCGACTGTAAACCCGCATCCCATATGCCAAGACCAGGGGCCCTGTTGGGCAACGCTTGTGCATCGACTCCTGCCCGGTCTCCGGGGTACGCCCCACGGGTCGCCCGGAAGCTGTTACTTTTGCGGTGGCGTTTTCAGCCGTGGCCAGGCTCGATCTGAAGGCAGCAAGGTGGTGACATCATGACGCGGGTCGTCGTGGTGGGCGATCTCATGACCGACGCGGTCGCTCGCGCCCGTTATGCGCTCGCCCGTGCGAGCGACACCCCGGCGATCGTGACCATGCACGGCGGCGGCTCGGGGGCGAACATCTCGTCCTGGCTCGCCGTCGAGGGTGCCGAGGTGGCCTTCATCGGCCGCAGGGGCGCCGACATCACGGGCCGCAACCGCGACATGGAGCTGATGGGCTACGGCGTCGACGCCCGGCTCGTCATGGACCCCGAGCGTCCGACCGGCACGTGCGTGGTGCTGGTGACGCACAAGGGCGAGCGCACGATGCTGTCCGACCCCGGCGCCAACGCGGCGCTGTCGCCCGAAGACCTGCCGCGCGACCTGTTCGCGCAGGGCGCGCACCTCCACCTGTCGGGCTACACGCTGATCAACGAGGGCTCGCGCGACGCGGGCCTCGCGGCGCTCGACATGGCCAGGCGCGCGGGCATGTCGATCTCGGTCGACTGCGCGTCCTCCGCGCCGCTGGAGCGCACGGGCGCCGAGCCGTTCCTCGAGTGGACCAACGGCGCCAAGCTGCTGTTCGCCAACACCGACCAGGCGAAGGTGCTGACCGGCCGCGACGACCCCGAGGCCGCCGCCAAGGTGCTGACCGCGTGGTTCCCGCAGGTCGTGATCAAGATGAACGCCGAGGGCGCGCTGTGGTTCAGCAACGGGCGCCCCGATCCGGTGCACGTGGCCGCCGATCCCGTCGACAAGATCGTCGATGGCACGGGCGCGGGTGACGCGTTCTGCGCCGGGTTCCTGCCCGCGTGGCTGGAGGGCAAGCCGCCGGCCGAGGCGCTGGCCTCCGGGTGCCGGCTGGCGGCCAAGGCGATCATGCATCTGGGTGCCCGGCCGCCCTTCTAGGGTGATTCGTTCACGTTAGGGTGGATCATCCCTGACAGCGTGTGAATGAGGAGCCCGATGGCCGGCGTGCGCCCGTTGCGTTCCGGAGATCCGACCTCCCTCGGCTCCTACGTGCTGTCCGGCTTCCTCAGCGAAGGCGGGCAGGGCAGCGTCTACCTCGGGCAGTCGCCGTCCGGTGAGCAGGTCGCCGTCAAGCTGCTGCACACCAGGTACGCCGAGGACGAGCGGGCCGTGCGCCGCTTCCTGCGCGAGGCCGACTCCGCGCGGCGGGTGGCCGAGTTCTGCACGGCCCGGGTGCTGGACGTCGGCGAGGCCGACGGGCGGCCGTACATCGTCGGCGAGTACGTCGACGGGCCCTCCCTGCAACGGCAGGTGAGCACCGAGGGGCCCCTGCGCGGGGCGGCGCTGGTGCGGCTGGCCGTGGCCACCGCCACCGCGCTGGCCGCCATCCACAAGGCCGGGGTGATCCACCGGGACTTCAAGCCGGGCAACGTGCTGCTCGGGCCCGACGGGCCGCGGGTGATCGACTTCGGGATCGCGCGGGCGCTCGACGTCAGCCAGAGCGTGAGCACCAGCGTGGTGGGGACGCCCGCCTACATGGCGCCCGAGCAGTTCCTCGGGGAGGCGCAGCCCGCCAGCGACGTGTTCGCGTGGGCGGGGACCATCGTGTTCGCCGCCACGGGACGGGGGCCGTTCGGGTTCGGGGCGCTGCCGGTGGTGATGCACCGGATCATGAACGGGGAGCCCGATCTGTCGGGGGTGCCCGATTCCCTGGTGCCCTTACTGCGGGCCGCGCTCTCCAAGGACCCGCACCAGCGGCCCACGGCGGACCGGCTGCTGCAGGAGCTCATCCGCGGCTCGGCGCCCATGACGGCGCCGCCACCTTCCATGCCGCCACCTTCCGTGCCACAGCCTTCCGTGCCACAGCCTTCCGTGCCACAGCCTTCCGTGCCACACCCTTCTGTGCCGCGGCTCGGCGATGGCGCGAGCGGGCCGGGAGGTGGATGGGTCTCCCCCGGGCACAGCCACCCGCCGGGGCCGGGATCGAGCGGGGCCGGGCTCGGCACCGGGCCGGCGGCGGGCGTGGTGACCACCGCGAGGAAGGGCGGGCGGAGGTTGCTCGTCTCGGTCAGCGCCGCGGCGACGGCGCTCGTCGTCGGCCTGGCGGCCTGGGCGGTCGTGCGGCTCAACGACGACGGCGGCCGCACGCCCACGGCGAACCTCGTGGACGACCCCGCGCCGAGCCGCGCCCCCGGCGGTTACGGCAGCGGGCTCACCTCCGTCGTACGCCCGTCCGCCCGCAAGGGCGGCACCGTACGCGTGTCCTCGCAGAACCTCCTGGAGTCCACCGACCCGGCCGACATGTTCACCATGTACTCACGGAACATGGTCCGCCTGTACGGCCGCTCGCTGACGATGTTCAAGCCCGCCCCCGGCCCGGCGGGCGCCGAGATCGTCCCCGACCTGGCGCGCAGCCTCGGCCGGTCGAGTCACGGCGGCAGGACCTGGACCTACAAGCTCCGGCAGGGCGTGAGATACCAGGACGGCACGGCGATCACCTCCAAGGACGTGAAGTACGCGGTGCTGCGCAGCATGGACCCCGGCTTCGCCCAGGGCGGGCTGTTCTTCGACACCCTGCTCGACCTGCCCGCCGGCTACGAGGGCCCGTACAAGTCCCCCGGCGCCGACACGGACCGGGCGATCGAGACCCCGGACGACGAGACGATCGTCTTCCATCTGCGCAAGCCGCTGGCCACGTTCGACCAGGTCGTGCAGCTTCCCGAGACGATCCCGGTGCCGAAGGCGCGCGACACGCGGGCGGACTACAAGTCGGCCGTCGTCTCCTCCGGGCCGTACCAGATCGAGAGCACCCGGGAGGACTACGTCGCGCTCGTCCGCAACCCCCACTGGGATCCGGCGAGCGACCCCAACCGCACGGCGCTGCCCGACCGCTTCGTGTTCACCTACGGCATGAAGGGCGACGAGGTGAGCGCCCTGCTCAAGTCGGGTGAGACGGAGATGGGCGGGTTCCTGCCGGACGAGGAGTACGCGCCGATCCTGGCCGACCCCGCGCTCAAGGCGCGGGCGGACGCCCCGGTGACGGCCGTCCGCACCCTGGCGATCAACCCGCAGGTGCCGCCGCTCGACAAGGTGGACTGCCGCCGGGCCGTGGTGCGCGCGCTGGAGCTGGAGGCCGTCTCCAAGGCGTCGCGGGCGGTGCCGGATCAGGTGCCGACGTCCCTGGTGCCGCCGGACGTCGCGGGCGTGCGCTACGCCGACCCCGCCCTGTCGCCGCGCGGCGACAAGGAGGGCGCCCGCGAGGCCCTGGAGCGGTGCGGGCGACCGGACGGCTTCACCACCAAGTACATCTACCGCGAGCTGCCCGGCGAGCAGGAGGCCGCGGAGACCGTACGGGACAGCCTGGCCAAGGTCGGCATCCACGTCACGCTGGACCACGCGCCGGTGGAGAAGTTCCACAAGGAGTTCGGCGGCGTCCCCGCGAACCTGAAGCGGGACGGCGTGGGACTCATCGCCAGGTCGTGGGCCCCCGACTGGCCCGACCCCTACGCGTACCTGCCTGCCCTGGTGGACAGCAGGGAGCTGAGCGAGAAGGAGCCGTCGGTCAACCTCACCGTCCGCCTGCCCGACGTGGACGAGCTCATGGACCGGGCCACCGCGGAGCCCGACCCGACGATCAGGTCCGGGCTGTGGGAACGGGTGGAACGGCGGGTGGCCGAGGAGGCGGTGCTGGTGCCGACGACGTGGCGGCGCACGTTGCTGCTGCGCGGCGCCACGGCGACCAACCTGCACGTCAGCCCGGTGTTCGGCGACTACGACCTGGTCACCATGGGGGTGGACGCCGCCCGCTCGTGACGGCGTCCGGAAGCGGTCAGCTCGTGACGGCCAGGGCCAGGGGCAGGACGGCCGGGGCGCCCGCGTGGCGGACCTGGGCGGCGGCGAGCGTCATCGTCCAGCCGGTGTCGACGCGGTCGTCCACCAGCAGCACGGGGCCGCCGCACTGGGCGATCGCGGCGCCCAGCTCCTTGGGCATGGCCAGGGTGCCCCTGATGGCCTGCACCCGCTTGGCGCTGTTGAACTGCTTGCCCGGCGTACCGGCGCGGTAGCCCAGCTCCCCGAGATACGTCAGCCGGCCGACCTGGGCCAGCCGCTCGGCGAACCCGCGCACCAGCGCCGGCCGCGACGCGGACGGCACGTTGACCACGGCGACCGGCCGCTCCCGCCAGTCCCACGCGGCCAGCACCTTGATCACGGCCGCGAACACGTCGTCAGGCACCGGCCCGTCCGGCCCGGCGAACAGCTCCCGCAGCCGGTTGCCCCAGCCGATGTCGGTCAGCCGCCCGAGCGCCCGGCCGGGCTCGGCGCCCAGCTCGGGCTTGATCCGCCCGGACAGGTCGGGCATGCCGGTCGGCCACTGCCTGCGGGCCTCGATCTCGACGCCGGGCCTGCTCAGCCGCTCGCGGGCGCTCTCGACGGCCTGCGCGCCGATCTCGGGCGAGCGGTGCCGCCCGGTGCAGTTGTCGCAGCGCCCGCAGGGCGTTGCGGTGTCGTCGTCGAGGTGCCGGCGCAGGAACTGCTCGCGGCACTCGGTGGTGGTCAGGTAGGCGAGCATGGCCTCCTGCTCGGCCCGGCGCTCGGCGGCGATGCGCTGGTAGCGCTCGGTGTCGTACGCCCACGGCTCCCCCGTGGCCTCCCAGCCGCCCTTGACCCGGCGGACGGCCCCGTCGACGTCGAGGACCTTGAGCATCATCTCCAGCCGGCTGCGGCTCAGGTCGACGGCCGTCTCCAGGGCGGGCGTGGACATGACGCCC
Organism: Nonomuraea composti; assembly: GCF_012034275.1. Classification (NCBI taxonomy): domain Bacteria; kingdom Bacillati; phylum Actinomycetota; class Actinomycetes; order Streptosporangiales; family Streptosporangiaceae; genus Nonomuraea; species Nonomuraea composti. The sequence goes on from NZ_JAATEP010000036.1 coordinate 6,527, forward strand.
CGCTCCTCCAGCGTCTGGAGCGTGGTGCGGACGACGGTCTCGGGCGGGAAGGCCAGCGAGGCGAAGTACGCCCAGATGTCACGGTCTTCGGTGCCGGGCAGGAGGATGACCTCGGCCCGCTCGACGCCGCGCCCCGCCCGTCCGACCTGCTGGTAGTAGGCGACCGGCGACTGCGGCGCCCCCACGTGCACCACGAACCCCAGATCGGGCTTGTCGAACCCCATGCCCAGCGCGCTCGTCGCCACCAGCGCCTTGATCTTGTTGTTGAGCAGCGCCTCCTCGGCGGCCAGCCGCTCGGCCGGCTCGGTCTGCCCGGAGTAGGCGGCCACCTCCAGGCCCTGCTCGCGCAGGTAACCGGCGATCTCGTGGGCGGCGGCCACGGTGAGGGTGTAGACGATGCCGGAGCCGGGCAGCTCGCGCAGCGTCTGCGCCAGCCAGGCCAGGCGCTGCTCGGCGCTCGGCAGCCGCACGACGCTCAGGTGCAGGCTCTCGCGCTCCAGCGGGCCGCGCAGGACCAGCGTGTCGTCCCCCTCCGTGCGCAGCTCGGGCGGCAGGCGCAGTTGCTCGGCCACGTCGCGGGTGACGCGCGCGTTGGCGGTGGCGGTGGTGGCCAGCACGGGGATGCCCGGCGGCAGGTCCGCGAACAGCGTGGACAGCCTGCGGTAGTCGGGCCTGAAGTCGTGGCCCCAGTCGGAGATGCAGTGGGCCTCGTCGACCACCACGAGCCCGGCGCTCTCGGCCAGCTCGGGCAGGACGTTGTCGCGGAAGTCGGGGTTGTTGAGCCGCTCGGGGCTGACCAGCAGCACGTCGACCAGGCCCTCGGCGACCTGGCCGTAGATCTCCTCCCACGCCTCGGGGTTGGCGGAGTTGATCGTCACGGCCCTGATGCCGGCCCGCTCGGCGGCGGCGATCTGGTTGCGCATGAGCGCCAGCAGCGGCGAGACGATGACGGTGGGGCCCTCGCCGAGCTCGCGCAGCAGGGCGGTGGCCACGAAGTAGACGGCCGACTTGCCCCATCCGGTGCGCTGCACGACGAGGACGCGGCGCCGGTCGACGACCAGCGCCTCGATCGCGGCCCACTGGTCGTCGCGCAGCACGGCGTGCTCTCCGGCCAGCGCCCGCAGGCGTTCCTCGGCCTCTTCGCGGAGCATCGCGGAGTCGGGGGCATCAATCATGCCTCCTTGTTACCAGACCACCGCCGCGCGCGACCCCGCCCGCCGCACGGGTCGGCGGGGACGGCTCCCGTCCGTCACTTGTCGGCGTGCTCGGGGAAGGCGTTGATGGTGACGCGGTGCATGCGGCGGCGTTCGGTGTAGTCGGCGACGGCGTAGTGCTGGGTGGGGCGGTTGTCCCAGAAGGCGAGGGTGCCGGGCCGCCAGCGCAGGCGGAGCTGGAACTCCGGGGAGCGGATGTGGTCGATCAGGTACGGCAGCAGCGCCTCGTTCTCCCGGTCGCTCAGCTCCACGAGCCGCGTCGTGGAGGCCCGGTTGACGAACAGCGCCTTGCGGCCGGTCTCGGCGTGCACGCGCACCACGGGCCGCGTCACGGGCGGCCACTTGGCCTGGATCTCGGCGAGGTCGAACGGGTGCCCCTTGGAGATGGCCTTCTTCATGGACATGGTGATGTCGTGCTCGGCGGTCAGCTCGTCGCACAGCCGCTGGATCGGCTTGGACAGCGTCTCGTAGGCCAGGTACGTGTTCGCCCAGCAGGTGTCGCCGCCCACGCTGGGCAGTTGCACGCAGCGCAGCAGCGAGCCCATGGGTGGGGTCGGCTCGAAGGTGTTGTCGCTGTGCCACTCGTCGCCGCCCTCCCCCTTGGGTGAGGTCTGGTCGAGGACGTGGATGGGGCTGGTGGAGTCCTTCTTGAACGCGGGGTGGTTGAGCGTGCCGAAGTTCAGGGCGAACTGCAGGTGCTGCTCGTCGTCGATGTGCTGGTCGCGGAAGAACAGCACGAGGTGTTCGAGCCACCCCGCCCGCAGGGTCGCGACCTCTTCCTCCGACAGCGGCTTGCGCAGATCGACCCCGGTGACCTCGGCGCCGATGTGCTTGGTCACGGGATGGAACTCGATCATGACGCCTCCGGTGAACAGGTGGGATGCCCTCGTCGAAACGTACGACCCAAGCAACTGCTTGGTCAAGACGCCTAGAGATGGCCTCTCGCTGATCGAACACATCTGCGATAAATCGAGTAGGATGCCGGTGATGATGTTCTCATCGCGCCTGTCGACCGCACGCGGAAAGATCGTTACCGTGGCGTGAGCGTCGCTCTTGATATGCCATGCAAGACCCGGCTCGTGCCATCATCTCCAGGGGCACACACGTCGGATCCCCGCGACGGGGGCAGGTTACGTCGACGCCTCGCACGCCGATCTGACGCTTCGCAAGCGAGCTGACGGCTACGGTTACAGCACGAGAACAGAAGGAGGATGCGCTTCCCCTCGGCGCGACGGCCGAGGCAGCCGCGCAGCACAAGATGGCCCGACGCACGACTGCACCCCCGCCTGAGGACTTCGAGGAGCGGATCGTCGACATCGACGTCTCCGCCGAGATGCGCGCGAGCTACCTCGAATACGCATACTCAGTGATCTACCAGCGCGCCCTGCCCGACGCGCGCGACGGTCTCAAGCCCGTGCAGCGGCGCATCCTCTACTCGATGAGCGAGATGGGGCTGCGCCCCGACCGGGGGCACGTCAAGTCGTCCCGCGTGGTCGGCGACGTCATGGGCAAGCTGCACCCCCACGGCGACAGCGCCATCTACGACGCGCTGGTCCGCCTGGCACAGCCGTTCTCCATGCGCCTGCCGCTGGTCGACGGGCACGGCAACTTCGGCTCGCCCGACGACCTGCCCGCCGCCATGCGGTACACCGAGGCGAGGCTCGCCCCGGCGGCGATGCTCATGGTCGAGTCGCTCGACGAGGACACCGTCGACTTCAAGCCCAACTACGACGGCCAGGAGACCGAGCCCACGGTCATGCCGTCGGCCTTCCCCAACCTCCTGGTGAACGGCACGAGCGGCATCGCGGTCGGCATGGCCACCAACATGGCGCCGCACAACCTCGTCGAGGTCGTCTCCGCCGCCCGGCACCTGATCAAGAAGCCCGACGCGACGCTCGACGAGCTGATGAAGTTCGTCCCCGGGCCCGACCTGCCGACCGGCGGCTCGATCATCGGGCTGCAGGGCGTGCGCGACGCGTACGAGACGGGGCGCGGCACGTTCCGCATGCGGGCCAAGTGCGCGGTCGAGCAGATCACGCCGCGGCGCAAGGGCATCATCGTCACCGAGCTGCCCTACAACGTCGGCCCCGAGCGCGTGGTCACCAAGATCAAAGAGCTGGTGACCAGCAAGAAGCTCCAGGGCATCGCCGACCTCAAAGACCTCACCGACCGGCACAAGGGCCTGCGGCTGGTCATCGAGATCAAGAACGGCTTCATCCCCGAGGCCGTGCTGGAGGAGCTCTACCGGCTGACGCCGATGGAGGAGACCTTCGGCATCAACAACGTCGCCCTGGTGGACGGCGAGCCGCGCACCCTCGGGCTGCGCGAGATGCTGCAGGTCTATGTCGACCACCGGCTCGAGGTCGTGCGCCGCAGGTCGGAGTTCAGGCGGCGCAAGCGCGAGGAGCGCCTGCACCTCGTCGACGGCCTCATCATCGCGCTGCTCAACATCGACGAGGTCATCCAGGTCATCCGCTCCTCCGACGACTCCGCCCAGGCGCGCACCCGCCTGATGGAGGTCTTCGACCTGACCGACATCCAGGCCGCCTACATCCTCGACACGCCGCTGCGCCGCCTGACCCGCTACGACAAGCTGGAGCTCGACCGCGAGAAGGAGACGCTGAGCGACGAGATCGCCAAGCTCACCGAGATCCTCTCCTCCGAGACGAAGCTGCGCCAGGTGGTCTCCGGCGAGCTGGCCGACGTCGCCAAGAAGTACGGCACGCCGCGCCGCACCGTCCTGCTGGAGGCGCCCGGCATCACCCGCACCCCCGTGGTGGACCTCCAGGTCGCCGACGACCCGTGCCTGGCCATGCTCTCCTCCACCGGCCTGCTCGCCCGCACCCCCGACGCCGCGCCGCTGCCCGGCGAGGGCGATCGCACCGCCCACGACGTGCTGCTCAGCGTCGTACGCACCTCCGTACGCGGCGAGGTCGGCGTGGTCACCTCGCTGGGCCGGCTCATCCGCGTCCAGGTCGTCGACCTGCCCACGCTGCCGCCGTCGAACAACCCGCCGTCGCTGTCGGGCGGGCACCCGGTCTCCGAGTACGTCTCCCTGCAGCCCGACGAGAAGGTCGTCGGCCTCGGCTCCCTCGACCCCGACGGCCCCGGCCTGGCCCTCGGCACCGCGCAGGGCGTGGTCAAGCGGGTGGTGCCCGACTACCCGGCCAACCGCGACGACTTCGAAGTGATCACCCTGAAGGACGGCGACACCGTGGTGGGCGCCGTCGAGCTGGAGTCCGAGTCCCACGACCTGGTGTTCATCTCCTCCGACGCGCAGCTCCTGCGGTACTCCGCCTCGCTCGTACGCCCGCAGGGCCGGCCGGCGGGCGGCATGGCCGGCATCCGGCTCGACGACGGGGCCAAGGTGATCTGGTTCGGAGCGGTCGATCCCGAACGTCCCTCAGTGGTCGTCACCGTCGCCGGCTCCTCCACGGCGCTGCCCGGCACGCAGGTGGGCGGCGGCAAGGTCTCCGACTACGCCGAGTTCCCCGCCAAGGGGCGCGCGACCGGCGGGGTGCGGGCCCAGCGCTTCCTCAAGGGCGAGGACGAACTGCTGCTGGCCTGGGCCGGCCCGGCGCCCGCCAAGGCCGTCTCGGCGGTCGGCAAGCCGGTGCCGCTGCCTGAGGAGATCGGGCGCCGGGACGGCTCGGGGGTGCGCCTCACGCACACGATCGGCGCGATCGGCGGCGCCCTGGGCTCCGGGCCCGAACCCCAGCGCGGCGACGGCGCCACGTCGTCCGAGGACTCCGGGGACGAGTAGCCACGCACGGCCCGGCGCCGCGCCGCTCCCCCACGCGCGGCGCCCGGCTGACGCGCGCACGCCGACCGCCACGACGCTCGCGCCGGCGCAGCGCACGCCGGCACGGCGGCGGCGCTTGCGGGGCGCGGCACATGCGGGCGTTGCGGTTGCGGGCGCGGTGCGCTTGCCAGGCCGGCGCATGCCGGCGCGGGTGGCCGGTTGTCGCACTTCGGTCAGGCTTGTCCTGTTATGAAACATGGCCCTCCGGCGATCTCTCCTGCGAGAGCGCTCTCCCCCTGGAGGTACCGTGTTCCGATCCAGACGCGCGTTATGGGCGGCGGCACTCGCCCTGCTGACGCCGCTGCTCACGACCCAGCCCGCCCCCGCCGCGGCGGCGCCGCTGACGATCACCGACTTCGAGTCGGACGGAGTGCCCGCCGGCGTGTCGGCCTGGGGCAACGACGCCGCCTCAACCCCGGCGCTCACGATCGAGCCCGGCGCCGACCGTCCGGAAGCTCCCGCGACGAACCGGGTGCTCAGGTCCGTCTACGCCATCAGCCAGTGGGGCGGCTGGTCCCACGACCTGACGGCCGCGCAGGACTGGTCCCCGTACGAGGGCTTCTCCTTCTGGGTGAAGGGCACCGCGTCGGGACAGAAGATCTTCTTCGAGATCAAGGACGGCGGCGGCAGCGCCGGCGCCTCCGAGCTGTTCGAGTCGTCGTTCACCGACGACGCGACCGGCTGGCGGCAGGTCAAGGTGCCGTTCGCGGACTTCACCCGCCGCACCGACTACCAGCCCGGCGGCGCTCCCACGGACGGCGAGCTGGACCTGGTGGCGATGTGGGGGTACAGCATGCGCTTGCCCGCCGCCCAGGGCACGCTGCTCTGGGACCAGGTAGAGCTCTACGGCACCGCGACGCTCCGCCCGGTGCGGCTCTCGACGGCCAAGCCCGTGTACCCGGTGGACGAGAAGGGCCAGGCCGAGATCGGGGTCACGATCACCACGTCCGACGGCGCGCCGCTGCCCGCCGACCTGGCCGTGGACTACCGGACCGGCACCGGCACCGCGACCCCCGGCGCCGACTACACCGCCGTCCAGGGGACGCTGACGTTCCCGGCGGGCACGGCCTCAGGGTCGACTCAGCGGATCACGGTCAGGACGCTGCGGGACGGCCAGGACGAGGTGGCCGAGACGATCCCGATCGAGCTGTCCGGCGCGGGCACCCGGCCGCCGGCCGAGCCCCCGGTGGTCGTGATCAACGCGCACGGCCTGCCGTACCTGAACGCCCGCAAGCCCGTCAAGGAACGCGTCACCGACCTGCTGGGCCGGATGACGCTGGAGGAGAAGGTCGGGCAGATGACGCAGGCCGAGCGCGGCGCGCTGGCCAAGCAGAGCGACATCGCCACTTATCTGCTGGGCTCCCTGCTGTCCGGCGGCGGCTCCACGCCCGCGCGGAACACCCCGAAGGCGTGGGCCGACATGATCGACGCCTTCCAGCTCCAGACCCGGCAGACCCGCCTCCAGGTCCCGCTGATCTACGGCGTGGACGCGGTGCACGGCCACAACAACGTGGTCGGCGCGACGATCTTCCCGCACAACGTCGGCCTCGGCGCCGCCCGCGACCCCGAGCTGGTCGAGCGGGCGGGCAGGGTCACGGCCGACGAGGTCAGGGCCACCGGCGTCCCGTGGGACTTCGCGCCCTGCCTGTGCGTGTCGCGCGACGACCGCTGGGGCCGGGCGTACGAGTCGTTCGGGGAGGACCCGGCGCTGGTGAGCCGCATGGCCACGGTCATCGACGGGCTGCAGGACCACGGGGTGCTGGCCACCGCCAAGCACTACGTCGGCGACGGCGGCACCGCCTACGGTTCGTCCACGAGCGGCGACTACACCATCGACCAGGGCGTCACCCGGGTGAGCAGGGACGAGCTCGAGCGCGTCCACCTGGCGCCGTTCAAGGAGGCGGTCCGGCGCGGTGTGGCCACCGTGATGCCGTCGTTCTCCAGCGTGGACTTCGGTGACGGGCTGCTGAAGATGCACGCCCACGACGAGCTGATCAACGGGACGCTGAAGGGCCGGCTCGGGTTCAAGGGGTTCGTGATCAGCGACTGGCAGGCCATCGACCAGATCCCCGGCGACTACCCGAGCGACGTGCGCACGTCGGTCAACGCGGGCCTCGACATGATCATGGTGCCGTACGCGTACCCGCAGTTCACCGGCACGCTCAAGGCCGAGGTCGAGGCCGGGCGGGTGCCGATGGCGCGGATCGACGACGCGGTGGCCAGGATCCTGACGCAGAAGTTCCGGCTGGGGCTGTTCGAGCGCCCGTACGCCGACCGCTCCGGCATCGACCGCGTCGGCTCGGCCGCGCACCGCGCGGTCGCCCGCGCCGCCGCCGCCAAGTCGCAGGTGCTGCTGAAGAACGACGGCGGGTTGCTGCCGCTGCGCCGCGACGCCAAGGTCTACGTGGCCGGGTCGAACGCCGACGACATCGGCAACCAGTCCGGCGGCTGGACGATCACCTGGCAGGGCTCGTCGGGGCCGATCACCCCGGGCACCACGATCCTGGACGCCATCCGCTCCCGCGCCGCGTCCGTCACCTGGTCGCGCGATGCCTCGGCCGGCCTGGCCGGGCACGACGTGGGCGTTGTCGTGGTGGGCGAGACGCCGTACGCCGAGGGGCAGGGCGACGTGGGCCGCGCCGGGCGCACGCTGGAGCTGTCGGCCGCCGACCGGGCGGCCGTGGACCGGGTGTGCGGGGCGATGAAGTGCGTCGTCCTGGTCGTGTCCGGGCGGCCGATGCTGCTGGGCGACCTGTCGGGCGTGGCGGCCGTGGTGGCGTCCTGGCTGCCGGGGACCGAAGGGGACGGGGTGGCCGATCCGCTGTTCGGGGCCGTGCCGTACACGGGGCGGCTGCCGTTCACGTGGTTCCGCTCCATGGAGCAGGTGCCGATCAACGTCGGTGACGCCTCCTACGATCCGCTGTTCCCGTACGGGTGGGGGCTGCGTACCGACCGGGCCCGGGACCGGCTCAAGGCGGCGCGCGACGAGCTGGCCCGCGGCGACGCGCCCGCCAGGGCCGCCGCCGCGACGCTGACGCTCGCCCTGTCCGGGCGCAACTGGGACGCCGGCGGGTCGGTGCGCGACGCGCGGGCGGTGCTGGGCGCGCTGGGCGCGGCGGCGGCGCTGCTCGAACGCTCGAAGAGCGACTCGTACGCGGTGGACGACGCCGTCGTCTCGGTGGCCCGGGACGTCGCGCAGCGCGCCGGCAAGCGGTTCGACCTTCAGGCGGCGGCCGATCACGAGCTGGCCTCCGGCGACCTGACCAGGGCGGTGAACCTCCTGGCCCAGGCCGCCCGTTAAGCCGATTGTCTTGGTGCCCGCTGCGGCGGCTCGCCCGGGAGCAGTCCCCTGTCGCCCGGCCCGAGCCGCCGCAGCGGAGCCTTTCCGCCCCGCCTCACACGTTCCGGCAGAGGCAGAACGGGTGCCCCGCCGGGTCGAGGAACACCCGGAACTCGTCGTCCTCGCTGGGCTGGTGCTCGTGCTTGGTGGCGCCGATCTTCAGCACCTCCCGCTCGGCCTCGTCCAGGTCGGTCACCGTGACGTCGAGATGGAACTGCTGCGGCCGCTCGGCACTCGGCCACACGGGCGGCTGGTGATCGGGCGCGAGCTGGAAGGCCAGCCGCCTGGGCGGGCCGCCGTCGCTGACCACCACCCAGTCGTCCTCGACGGAGGTGACCGGCCAGCCCAGCAACCGGGAGTAGAACTCCGCCAGCCCACGGGGATCAGGGCAGTCCAGCACGACGGTCCTGAACTCGGCGATGCCGCCCATGCCTGTCAGCTCCTCTCACGAGACAATGGCTGCCATGGCTGCCAACTCGTTCATGGTTCCCCTCGGCACTCCCGCGCCCGCCTTCGACCTGACCGCCATCGACGGCGGCAGCGTCTCGCTCGAAGACCTCAAGGGCTCTCCCGCGACCCTGGTGGTCTTCCTCTCGAACCACTGCCCGTACGTGCGGCACATCGAATCCGGCCTCGGCGCCCTGGCCAAGGAGTACGGCGCGAGATTGTCGATCGTCGCCATCTGCAGCAACGACAGCGTCAATTACCCCGACGACGACCCCACACACCTCGCGGAGCAGGCCGCGCGGGCCGGGTTCACGTTCCCGTACCTGCTGGACGACACGCAGGAGGTCGCGAAGGCGTACCGCGCCGCCTGCACGCCCGACTTCTTCCTGTACGACGAGCAGTTCCGGCTCGTCTACCGGGGCGAGTTCGACGGGTCGCGGCCGGGCAACGGCGTGCCGGTGACCGGCTCGTCGCTGCGGCCGGCCATCGACGCCCTCCTCGACGGCGGGCAGGTGCCGGAGCGGCAGAACCCGTCGCTCGGCTGCGGCATCAAGTGGAAGCCGGGCAACGAACCCGTCGCGTGAGCGGGCGGTGAGACGCTGATCGCGCGCTCAGGGATCTACGGGTTTGACTGGAAAGATCCACAAACTTGTCACGAGGGCGTTACGATCAGCTCATCTCCCCGCGCATCCCGAAGGGCCCAGATGAGCAATCCCCCGCGCGTACCGAAGGGCATCAATCCCCGCGTCCCCAACGACGCGCGCATGTACGACTACTACCTCGGCGGCAAGGACAACTTCGCGGCCGACCGCGAGGCCGCCGAGAAGATCATGGCTTTGGGCCCGAGCCGCGACATCTGCCTGGCGAACCGGCGGTTCCTGGGCAGGGCCGTGCGCCACGTCGCCGACCTGGGCATCGACCAGTTCATCGACCTCGGCACCGGCCTGCCCAGCCAGGACAACGTGCACGAGGTCGCCCGCCGGGTCCGCCCCGGCGCGCACGTCGTCTACGTCGACTACGACCCGGTGGTGGTCGTCCACGCCCGCGCCCTGCTGGCGGGCACCGACGCGGGCATCGCGATCGTGCACGCCGACGTGCGCGAGCCCGCCGCGATCCTCGACGCCCCCGAGACCGCGAAGCTGATCGACTTCAGCCGGCCGGTGGGCGTGCTGTTCCTCGGCGTGCTGCACAACCTGACCGACGCGGACGACCCGTGGGGCGTGGTGGCCGCCTTCCGCGAGCGGATGGCGTCCGGGAGCGCGCTCGTCGTCTCCCACCTCACCGACGACGCGCATCCCGAGGTGGGCAAGGCGGCGCGGGAGGTGTACGACGCGGCGGACGCGCCCCTGGTGCACCGCGACCGCGCCGCGGTGGCCCGCCTGTTCGACGGCTTCGACGTGCTGGAGCCCGGGGTGACGCACGTGGGCGACTGGCGGCCCGACGAGCCGTGGGAGTCCGCGCTCGCGGGCGGCGAGTGGTGGTACGTCGGCGTCGCCCGCAAGCCCTGACCCGGCCCTGCTCCGGCCCTGCTCCGGCCCTGCGGGGCTCAGCTAGCGGCGGCGGCGATGGCGGCGGGCAGGGCCAGCAGCAGTTCGTGCGGCTCCCCGCCCTCCCACTGCCGGATCAGCTTGGTGCCCGCCTCCCCCGGATCGAACCCCTCGCATCCCAGCGGCCCGAAGCACCCGGCCTGGTCCAGCATGAGGATGAGCGGATCGTCCTCGGGCAGGCTGCCGGCGTAGGCGGCCGCGTCGAGCAGGGCCAGGGCGCACCTGGCGTTGCGACCGTCGTCCCTGGTCTCCACACGATCGAGACGGCGCCGGGCCTGGGCGCGGAGGTACACGGCGAGCGATTCTGACCTACTCACGACAACCTTCTTGGATCACGTACGTACGGCTACGACATCATCACTCAAGGTGAGCTGTTTTCGTGGGAGGTTTGCCAACTCCGGCCTGTCGCCACCCCGCCCGCGCGCGTTCTGGGGCATGAGAGATTATTTGTGGCATGAGCGCGTTCGACGACTTGTATGCCGCCAACGAGAAGTTCGCCGCGAGCTTCGGCAGCTCCGGCCTCACCGGCCGTGCGGCCCGCGGCCTTGCCGTTGTGACCTGCATGGACTCCCGGATCGACCCGCTGGGTCTGCTCGGGCTGAAGCCCGGCGACGCCAAGATCCTGCGCAATGCCGGGGCCCGCGTCACCGACGACGTGCTGCGCACGCTGGTGCTGGCCGTCGTGCTGCTGGGGGTGGAGCGGGTGCTGGTCATGCCGCACACCGACTGCGGGATGGCCAAGGTGACGGACGCGGACGTGCACCGGCTGGCCGGCGAGCGCGGCATCGACACCCGCAGCATCGACTTCCACACGGTGCCCGACCAGAACGAGGCGCTCAAGCACGACCTGACCCGGATCAGGACGTTCCCGTTCCTGCCGAAGGAGATGCCGGTGGGCGGGGCGATCTACGACGTGCACACGGGCCGGCTGACCCCCTCCGACCACTGACCGACGCAATGCCCCGGCCCCTCGCTGGGTGCCGGGGCATCGGCATGCTCGCGTACGGACACCTTGTGAAGCCCTCAGAGCCCCCAGCGCGTAGGAGAAGGCTCAGCAGGCCCCAGAGGGCCTGAAGAAGCGCACGAGCCTCCACGGGGCACCACAGCCCCGCAGAGACCCCAGAACATCACAGGAGGCAGCCGGGAGAGCCGGTCAGGCGTCGATGTGGTCGCGATCGACCTCGGCCGCGCTGCTGACGATGAACTCCCGGCGCGGCGCGACCTCGCTGCCCATCAGCAGGTTGAAGATGCCCTCGGCCGCCTCGGCGTCCTCGATGCGCACGCGGCGCAGGATGCGGTGGCGCGGGTCCATCGTGGTCTCCGCGAGCTGGTCGGCGTCCATCTCGCCCAGACCCTTGTAGCGCTGCACCGGGTCCTTCCACCGCTTGCCGCGCCGCTCCAGGTCGCGCAGCACCTTCTGCAGCTCGGCGTCGGAGTAGCAGTAGATGTACTTCTCCTTGCCGCGCCCCGGATTCGTCAGCTCGATGCGGTGCAGCGGCGGCACGGCGGCGAACACGCGCCCGGCCTCCACCATCGGCCGCATGTAGCGGTGGAAGAGGGTCAGCAGGAGGCAGCGGATGTGCGCGCCGTCGACGTCGGCGTCGGCCATGAGGATGACCTTGCCGTAACGGGCGGAGTCGATGTCGAACGAGCGCCCGGAGCCGGCGCCGACGACCTGGATGATCGCGGCGCACTCGGCGTTCTTGAGCATGTCGCTCACGGACGCCTTCTGGACGTTGAGGATCTTGCCCCGGATCGGCAGCAGCGCCTGGAACTCGGAGTCGCGGGCCAGCTTCGCCGTGCCGAGCGCGGAGTCTCCCTCGACGATGAACAGCTCGCTGCGGTCGAGGTCGTCGCTGCGGCAGTCGACCAGCTTGGCGGGCAGCGCGGAGTTTTCCAGCGCGCTCTTGCGGCGCTGGTTGTCGCGGTGCTCGCGGGCCGCGATGCGGGCCTTCGCGGCGGCCACGATCTTCTCCAGCACGGCCCGCAGCTGCTGCTTGTAGCCGCGCGGCGGGTTGGTGAACAGCTCCTTGAGCTCGCGCGAGACCACGTGGGAGACGATGCGGGTGGCCGCGGAGGTGCCGAGCACCTCCTTGGTCTGGCCCTCGAACTGCGGCTCGGGCACCCGGACGGTCACGACGCCGGTCAGGCCCTCGGAGATGTCGTCCTTCGTGACGGGGTCGTCGCCGTTCTTCAGCAGGCGGGTCTCGCGCAGCAGCTCGTTGATCGTGCGGACCAGGCCGCGCTCGAAGCCCGTCAGGTGGGTGCCGCCCTTGGGCGTGGCGATCACGTTGACGAACGAGCGCACCGTGGACTCGTAGCCCTTGCCCCAGCGGATCGCCACATCGACGGTGAGCTCGCGCTGCACCTCGGTGGGCGTCATGTGGCCCTGGTCGTCGAGGACGGGCACGGTCTCGTGGAAGTGGCCCACCCCTTGCAGGCGCAGCACCTCGCAGACGGCCTCGTCGCGGGCCAGGAACTCGGCGAACTCGGAGATGCCGCCCTCGAAGCGGAACTCCTCCTCGATGCGCTCCTCGTGCCTGCTGTCGTAGACGGCCAGGGTCAGGCCGGGCACCAGGAACGCGGTCTGCCGCAGCCGCACGTGGATCTCGTCGAGCGAGACCTCGGCGTCGGGCAGGAAGATCTGCTTGTCGGCCCAGAAGCGCACGCGGGTGCCGGAGACGCCCTTGGGGATCTCGGCGCCGAGGCGCAGGCCGGACTTCTTCTTGAACTTGGCCGTCGGGCCCTCGCCGTCGAAGACGCCGGTGACGCCGCGGCGGAAGCTGATCTCGTGCACCCGCCCGTCGTGGTCGACCTGGACGTCGAGGCGCGAGGACAGCGCGTTGACCACGGAGGCGCCGACGCCGTGCAGGCCGCCGGAGGCGCCGTAGGAGCCGCCGCCGAACTTCCCGCCCGCGTGCAGCTTGGTGTAGACGAGCTCCACACCGGTCAGGCCGGTCTTCGGATGGATGTCGACCGGGATGCCCCGGCCGTTGTCGCGCACCTCGATGGAGCCGTCGGGGTAGAGCTCGACCTCGATCCGGTCGCAGAAACCCGCCAGGGCCTCGTCGACGCCGTTGTCCACGATCTCCCAGAGGCAGTGCATGAGCCCGCGGCTGTCGGTGGACCCGATGTACATGCCCGGGCGTTTCCGCACGGCCTCCAGGCCCTCAAGCACCGAGAGGTGACGAGCCGTGTAACCCGCCTCCACAAGCGTCACTCCAGCTCCCCTGGTCTAGGCATCGAACACGTGTGCGTAGCCTACCGTTCTTCCCCTACGCGCGCGTACAAGCTTGCCATGGCGTCACGTTTGCCGTTACCAACCGGCTGATCGTCATTACTTTGGGACACATTCCGCTCTGGGCGTAGAGAGGGGGCGGTTGGGAACGTCCAGGTCCGGTTAGATGTTGTTCCAAGTGACTGACGCCAGATCCTCGCTTCGGCGGGGGTGACCCGAAAGGCGATACGTGACTGGAGCTCTCGCCCCCGTTAAGCCGCTGACGGCCCTCGACCGCTGCGACCGCTGCGGTGCCCAGGCCTACATTCGCGCGACCCTGCCTGTGGGTGGGGAGCTGCTCTTCTGCGCCCACCATGGGCGTCAGCACATTGCAGCGTTGCGCGAAAAGGGTGCCGACATCCTGGACGAGTCGGCTCGACTCAGCGAAACCCCAACCATTGCCCCCAACGACGAGCGCTGACCCAGCGCTGGTCGTGATGAGATAACCACATATTGCATGATCAGAACGGCGACCCCGGGCCACCCCGGGGTCGCCGTTCTGCGTGAGCGGTCCCGTTCAGATCAGTTTCGCGACCGGGCGTGTCGCGGGTCACCGCACCCGGTAGTGGTACTGGCCCGTGACCTCGAACCCCTCGCCCCGGTACAGCGCCTGCGCCCCGGCGTTCCCCGCCGTCACCACCAGGTACGCCGGCCCGCCCCCGGCACGCGCCACGAGCCCCCGCAGCACCGCCCGCCCCAACCCGCGCCGGCGGGCGCCGGGGAGGGTGGCCATGCAGTAGATCCCGAGCGTGTCCCCCTGCGGGACGCCCCGCCCCACGGCCACGGGCACGCCGTCCTCCTCGTACGCCGCGTACCACGCGGGCACCCCGGCGCAGATGCGCGTCGCCTCCTCCAGGCCGCTGCCGTACCGGCCGTCCACCGCCCACCAGGTCTCCAGCCACTCCGGCCACGGCCGGTCCTCGATCCGCACCCTGGGCACGGGCTCGCCCTTGGGCGTGCCGGCCATGACGAGGGTGGGGTCGACCAGCGCGTAGCCGCGCCGTTCGAGCTCCTCGTCCAGCCCGGCGGGCGCGCCGGGGCCCACGGAGAAGACGCACGGCAGCCCGCGCTCGGCGTAGAACGCCTCGGCGGCGGCGATGGCGCCGGGCAGGTCGGCGGGCAGTCCGACGGGGAGGACGGAGTTGGCGCGTTTCGTCACCCCGCCGGCGCAGCGGAAGACCCACCCGTCGTGGGGCTGCTGCTCGTACGCGGGCCAGGCTTCATGGACAAGGCGGTCGACATCCATCCGCGCAGACTAGCCGCACCCGAGAGGGGACGGGTCCGGCGGGCAGGGCGCTGGCCTGGGCCAATAGGGTAGGGGGCTGTGTTGATTCTGTTGCCGCCGTCCGAGGGCAAGGCCGCGGAAGGCAGCGGGCCGCCTGTTGGCGAGCTGTCGTTCCCGGCCCTGGCCAGGCACCGCACGCGGGTGCTGAACGCGCTCGTGCGCGCCTCCAAGCGCCGCGACGCGCTCGACGTGCTCGGGCTGACGCCGGGCCTGGCGGGCGAGCTGGCCAAGAACGCGGCACTGAAGACGGCCCCCACGCTGCCCGCCGCCGCCCTCTACACCGGCGTGCTCTACGACAATCTCGGCCTCGACTCGTTGGACGAGGAGTCGCGCGAGCGGGCCGAGGAGTCGTTGCTGATCTTCTCGGGGCTCTGGGGTGTGGTGAAGATCACAGACTGGATCCCGCCGTACCGGCTGTCGATGGGCGTGAATCTGCCGCCGCTCGGCGGGCTGGCCGCGTTCTGGCGGCCGAAGGTGACCAAGGAGCTGGACCGGATCGAGGGGCTGGTGGTGGATCTGCGCTCGGCCACGTACGCGGGCGCCTGGCAGCCCGGCGAGCGCTCGGTGACGGTACGGGTCTTCCGCGACGGCAAGGTGGTCAGCCACATGGCCAAGGCCACCCGCGGGGAGATCGCCCGCGCCCTCGTCCGCCACGAGTCGGCACCCGAGAGCCCCGACGAGCTGGCCAAGACCCTCGCCGGCCTGGGTCACAGCGTCGACCTGGCCGAGCCCGCCCGCTCCGGCCGCCCCTGGACCCTCGACGTGCACCTGTAACGGGCGCGCGAACGCCGACGCCCCGCCGGAAAGGCTTCCGGCGGGGCGTCGGGACAGGCTCGATCAGTCGAGGTAGTCGCGCAGCACCTGGGAGCGCGACGGGTGACGCAGCTTGGACATGGTCTTCGACTCGATCTGGCGGATGCGCTCACGGGTGACCCCGTAAACCTTGCCGATCTCGTCGAGCGTCTTCGGCTGGCCGTCGGTGAGGCCGAACCGCATCGACACGACGCCCGCCTCGCGCTCCGACAACGTGTCGAGAACGGAGTGCAGCTGCTCCTGCAGCAGCGTGAAGCTGACGGCGTCGGCCGGCACGATGGCCTCGGAGTCCTCGATGAGGTCACCGAACTCGCTGTCGCCCTCCTCACCCAGCGGGGTGTGCAGGGAGATGGGCTCGCGGCCGTACTTCTGGACCTCGACGACCTTCTCGGGCGTCATGTCCAGCTCGCGGGCCAGCTCTTCCGGCGTGGGCTCGCGGCCGAGGTCCTGCAGCATCTGCCGCTGGACGCGGGCCAGCTTGTTGATCACTTCGACCATGTGGACCGGGATGCGGATGGTCCGCGCCTGGTCGGCCATGGCACGCGTGATCGCCTGCCGGATCCACCACGTGGCGTAGGTGGAGAACTTGTAGCCCTTGGTGTAGTCGAACTTCTCCACGGCCCTGATCAGGCCCAGGTTGCCTTCCTGGATCAGGTCGAGGAACAGCATGCCGCGGCCGGTGTAGCGCTTGGCCAGCGAGACCACGAGCCGGAGGTTGGCCTCCAGCAGGTGGTTCTTGGCGCGGCGGCCGTCTTCGGCGATCCACTCCAGCTCGGCCTTGACGTCGACCGGCAGGTTGTCGGTCTCGCCGCTGCCCAGCTGCTCCTCGGCGAACAGGCCCGCCTCGATGCGCTTGGCCAGCTCGACCTCCTGCTCGGCGTTGAGCAGGGGGACCTTGCCGATCTGCTTGAGGTAGTCCTTCACCGGGTCGGCGGTGGCGCCGGCGGCGGCCACCTGGGCCACCGGAGCGTCATCGTCGTCGTCGGAGAGGATGAGGACCTCGTCCTCGTTCTTCTGGGCGGCGACGTCTGCGGCCTTGGGCTCGTCTTCGGAGTCGGAGTCGTCGTCGGAGTCACCCTCGGACTCGGCGTCGTCCTCGGCGACGATCTCGTCGTCGACGTCGATGTCCTCGAGGTCCTCCAGCTCCACGTCGCCGTCGAGCTCGATGTCCTCGTCGTCGTCCGTCTCGCCCCGCGGGGCCTCGGGCGCCTTGGGCTTGGTCTCGGCAGGCCCAGCGTTCTTCTGCTCGGCCTTCTTGGCGGCGGCGGGTGCCGCGGCCTTCTTCGCCGCCGGAGCGGCCTTCTTGGCAGGGGCCGCCTTCTTGGCGGCCGGCTCGGCTTCAGCGGTGCCCACGACCGCGGTCACGGTCTCGGGCTGCTGCTCTTTGGCGGCCGCCGCCGTCTTGGTCTTGACGGGGGCGGCGGTGCGGCGCTTTGCTGGACCACGAGACTTCTTCGGCGCAGCCGAATCCGCGGCGGTCACCACCACGGTCACGCCCTCTTTGCTGAGGTTCCGCAAGAACGCGGCGGCGTGCGACATGGGGATGTCCGCCTCCTCGAAGGCCTGACGGACATCCTCAGACTCGAGGAAACCCTGCGAGCGCCCACGCTCGAGCAGTCGCTGAATGACGGGCTCGTTCAGCTCTTGTGGCTTCGAGCGAGTCGAACTTGCAGGCGACACGAACACCTCTCGAACGAACGCGTGGCGACAATGGACCCAGATGCCCGCTGGGGGGCTGTTGCCTCTCTCGGAGATCGGTGAGGCCGTGCGGACCGCGACGGACCTGCACAGCATTGTGGCACGACCCCGCACTCCATACGGCCACCTCCCGGCGGTTGACCTCCACCCTAGGCCGACCGAGACAGTAGTGCGTACGTAAGCGGGGCACTGATACCCGAAAGCAACCGTTATGACTGTTTCATTCAGTCACTCTTCGTGGCTGGTGGGACGTGAATTGCGAGCGCGGTAACGTCATCATCCTGTTCATATCCAGACAACATCCGGTCAACCAGGAAGTCCAGCAGCATGTGTGGACTACTCACCACCTCAGGCGGCGCTTCGGTCACAACACTGCAAAGCTCTGCGAGACCGGCGTCCAGCCCGCGTTTCCTGTTCTCGACGAGGCCGTCGGAGTAGAGCACGGCGGTATGGCCGGGCGGCACCACGAACCGGAACTGCCTGCGGCTGGTCGGCCAGCCTAGCGGAGTGCCCGGCTCGGCGTCGCACAGGATCGCCGTGCCCTGCGGCGAGACGAGGACGGGTGGCGGGTGACCGGCCAGCGCCAGCGTGCCCTCGCCGGTGACCGGCTCGACCACCATGTACGCCAGCGTCGTGACCTGCTCTTCCTCCTCCGTGGCCTCGAAGACCCGGTCGAGGCCGGTGAGCACGGCGGCGGGCGGCGGGTTGGTCAGCGCCAGGGCGCGCATGGCGTTGCGGATGCGGCCCATCCCCGCCGCCGCCTTGACGCCCTTGCCCATGACGTCGCCGACGACGGCCGCCACGCGGCCGTCCTGGAGCACGAACGCGTCGTACCAGTCGCCGCCGACCTGGACGTGGCGGCTGCCCGAGCGGAAGCGCTGGGCCAGCACCAGGCCCTTGACCACCGGCAGGCGGTCGGGCAGCAGGCTGCGCTGCAACGTCTCTGCGGTGCGGTGCTCGCGCTCGAACAGCGTGGCCCGCTCCACCGCCAGCGCGCACTGGCCGGCCAGCGCCTCCAGGAAGACGCCGTCCTCCTGAGAGATCTTCTGAGGCCGGGTGAAGGAGAATCGGAGCGCTCCCAAGGCCCGCCCCGCGGCGAGCAGCGGCAGGCCCACCCAGGCCCGCTCGTCGCCGTGGGCCAGGAAGCCCGCCAGCACCTCCTCGTCGCCGCCCGCCTCCAGCAGCTGGGCCTTCAGCGACTCGGGCGACTCGGCGAAGACCGGCCGGCGGCTGTTGACCGCCATGGTCATCACGTTGGAGTGGGACAGCGGGATCTCGTCGCCCGTCGCCCCGGAAGCCTCCAGGATGCCCTCGCCGTTGATCAGCTTGAGCGCGGCGCGGTCGGTGTCGAGCAGCGCGACCGCCGAGCGGTCGGCGGCCAGCGCGGTGCGGCCGACGTCGATGATGACCTGCACCACCTGCTCGACCGTGAGCGCCTCCGCGAGCATCGCGGTGGCGCCCTGGAGCCGGGCGGTGCGCAGGGCGGCGGCGCCGAGCTGGTCGGTCAGCCGGCCGCGCATCTCCTCGGCCTCGCGCTGCGGCGTGACGTCGGTGTTGGCGCCGACCCACTCGACCACCCGGCCGTGCCGGATGATCGGCACGGCCCGCACCTCGAAGTGGCGGTAACCGCTGGCGCGGGTGCGCACGCGGTAGTTCCACTCGAACATGGTGCGGCCGCGCAGCGCCTCGCGCCACGCCTCCTCGGTCTGCTGGCGCTCCTCGGGGTGCACGACCTCCAGCCAGCCGTTGGCGAGGTACTCCTCCAGGCCCTGGCCGGTGATGGCGCGCCACTGCGGAGCGTCCTCGACGACCGCGCCGGTGGGCGAGGTGATCCAGACGAGCTGGGACTGCGCCTCGACCAGCGAGCGGTAGCGCTCCTCGCTGCGGCGCAGCGCCTCCTCGGTCTGGCGGCTCTCGGTGACGTCGAGGCCGACCAGCGCGATCGCGCGCAGCTCACCGGCGTCGTCGTGGACCGGCGAGAACGACAGCGACCAGTGCCGGGTGTCGCCCTCCGCGGAGCGCACCCGCACGCGGCCCTCGGTCACCGGGGCGTCGGTCTCGATGACGGCCTGCACGGCGTGCGTGATGATCTGGCTGAGGTCGGCGGCCAGCACCTCGACGGGCTGACGGCCCACCATGCGCTCCGCGGGCACGTTGACGACATCGCTGAACACGTCGTTGACCCGCTGGATGCGGCTGTCGGCGTCGAAGAACGCGAAGGCGAACTCCGCCTCCGACAACATGCCCTTGAAGAGGGCGGAGTCTGAGATGTCCACATCCGACTCCCGGGGACGGGGAACGGAGGTCTCGGCGCTCATGGTCCGCACCTCCGTCGCGTGCCAGGGTCTCCCACGCGGCACATCTCCATAACTGTGTATCGGCGTAGCGCAGCTCCGGGCGACCGGATCCTGCAGTACATCATCGACGATGGGCAGGTACGGACGGAAGCCCCCGCCGCGGCCCGGTCGCCTCTCGGGTCTACGCATCCTGTCAAAGTCGCTCCACGTTGCGCAGCAAGATCAGGTTACAGCGTCGGATTGCCGGGGCCGGATCGCCGTGTCGGATCCCGTCAGGCTACTGGCCCGGCTGAGCCTTCGCCGCCTGCTTGGCCTCCTGCTTGGCGGCCCGCACGCGGCTCAGGCTGTCGGCGTCGACCACGTCGGCGACCGACCGGTGCGACCCCTCCTCGCCGTAGAGCCCGGCCGCCTCACGCCAGCCTGACGGCCGGACCCCCAGCTGCTTGCCCAGCAATGCCAAAAAAATCTGGGCCTTCTGCTTGCCGTATCCCGGCAGGGCCATGAGTCGTTTCAGCAACTCTTTGCCGTCGGTGGCGTCGGCCCAGATCTTCTCCGGCTGCCCGTCGTAGTGCTCGACGAGGTAGGCCGCGAGCTGCTGGACCCTGGCCGCCATCGACTTGGGATAGCGGTGCACGGCCGGCTTCTCCGCCAGCAGGGCGACGAACGCCTCGGGGTCGTAGGAGGCGATCTCCTCCGCCGTGAGGTCGTGCCCGAGCCGCTGCGAGATCGTGTAGGGCCCCGTGAACGCCCATTCCATGGGGATCTGCTGGTCGAGCAGCATGCCGACGAGCAGGGCGAGCGGGCTGCGGCCGAGGAGCTCGTCTGCCTCGCTCCGCTGGGCGAGCTGGATGCGCATGGAGACAGCTTCGCACGAAAGCTCGCCGGGTGAAGTGAACACAGACGCCGTGGAGCCTTGACACCGGCCCGAGAAAAGGTGAAATGAGAGCGCAAGTCGCCCTGCAGACATTCCTGGGGGTTTGCCCCTGGGCCTCCAGAGGAATCTCACTCCTATGCTCGCTCTGGCCACACGGTTCCTGCGGGAGCCGGTCAGTCTCAGGCTGGCCGAAGAGTTCCTGACCGTACCCGTGGACACGATCGACCGCTGCGTGGCCGACGTGTGCGCGTGCGCACAGCATCTGGGCATCTCCGCCACGCCCGAGATCGTGGAACGGATCGCGCGCGAGCACCTGCTCGCGATCGTGAACTCGGCCCCTCCTCCCCGGAGCCTCCGCTAGGGCGGCGACCGGGAGGCGGGAAACGGGGCGCCCGCGCCGGCGTGCCCGGTGAAAGCGCCTTCCCCGATAACATCGGGGTCACCGGGCCGTGTTCTCCGCAGCGTTTACGCCTGGAATACGAGAGAGTGAGGGTGTGCGCCGACACCGACGAGATCCCCGGGAGAGCACCCCGCCAGACGACGTGTTCAAGGAGATGGTCCAGGCGGCTCGCGAGCTGCTGGCCGTACGCACTCCTCTCGACGCGGAGCTGATGGTCTCCGACATGATCGGAGCCTGGTGGGGCAGGCGTGTCAGGGGCGGTGACGTCGAGCAGGTGCTCGGTGAGGGGCTGGTCGACTACGCGGCCAAGGCCGGCACGCCGGCCTCGCTGACGCTGCTGATCTGCCTCGCCTACCTCGGCACCGCCCGCCAGGGCGCCAAGGCCGAGGGCGCCGCGCTGGCCATGATGGAGTCGGGCGTGGCCAGGCCCGGCTGGGCCGACCGGGTCGGCGCGGTCAAGCCCGCCGGCTGCTACGTCTCGCGCGACGCCTACGGCGACCAGGACACCGTGATCTGCACCTTCGCCTACCGCTGGAACGACGGCGAGCAGCCGATCGACCGCCACGCGCTGGTCATGGTGGTCGACTACAACATGAGCGGCATGGCCCGCGACGCCTGGGTCTCCTCGCAGGTCGACAAGCTGCTGGAGCAGGCCAGGGCGGAGGCGGCGGGCAATCCGCTGCTGCTGTTCGAGGAGATCCAGCCCGAGCAGGCCAGGGCGCTGCTGGAGTCGGCGATGAAGGCCACGAGAGAGCCGAAGACGCCGCCGCCCGTCAGCGAGAGCTACAGCGCCTACCACGCCTTCGCCCGCGCCCGGCTCAAGGCGCTGCCGCCGGGGCGCAAGCGGCCGGCGCCGCTGCACATCGAGGCCCCCTACAGCAGGGAGCGGCGGGCCATGCTGGCGGCGGAGTTCCTCGCCTCCGACGCGGCCGAGCACCTGTCCGACCCGTCGGCGGCCTCGCGCTGCGCCGACCACATCATCGACTACGGCTGCGAGCAGGACTTCAACCGGCCGCTGCGGGTGAGCCCGACCAAGTGCGAGACGTTCCTGCTCGACTGGCTGCCGCGCAAGGTGATGCTGAGCGTCGCCGAGCAGGAGGCGATGCCGCACGTGCTGTCGGCGTGGGTGCGCTTCGCCGCGCACCGCACGGGGCTGCCCGAGCAGGGGCTGAAGGCCACGCTCGACGCGGTGTGGGAGGCGACCGGGAAGTTCCCCGAGGCGTACCGCGACCCGACGTCGTTCGGGCTCGACCGGCCGCTGCTGGAGCGGCTGCTGCCCGACGGCGACCTGTCGGCGCTGGCCAGGCGGGCCTTCGCGTTCCCCTACTTGCAGGGCACGCACAACGGCATCGAGCTCGACCAGCTCGACCCGGCCGACCAGGCCGACCGGCGCACGTTACTCGAGATCGACCACGGCGGCGCGATCGACCAGGAGCACCTGGCCTGGCACGAGGAGATCGCGACCCGGCTGTGGGACGGCGACCCGCCGCAGCTCTGGGAGGCGGCGCAGCGCCTGCTCGACCTCGGGCACGACCGCCACGACGTCCTGCACGTACTGATCGAGATCGCCGAGCGGATCGGCGGCGACCCGGAGGAGCTGGCGGCCGCCCTCGACGACATCGCGGACATTCCCGACGAGTTCTAGCTCACGGCGGCGGCAAGCGACGTTGTGCGTCGCGCCGGGGCCGCCTCACCCGCCATGATGGACGCATGGTGATCGACCTCAACGCGGACCTGGGCGAGGGTTTCGGCATCTGGCGGCTGGGCGACGACCTCGCCCTCCTCGACATCGTGACGAGCGCCAACGTGGCGTGCGGCTTCCACGCCGGCGACCCGGTGACGATCCGGCGCACGTGCGCGGCGGCCGTCGACCGGGGCGTGGCGATCGGCGCCCAGGTGTCCTATCGTGACCTGGCCCACTTCGGGCGCAGGGAGATGGACGTCGAGCCGGAGGAGCTGTGCGCCGAGGTGCTCTACCAGCTCGCCGCCGTCGACGGCATCGCCAGGGCGATGGGCGGGCGGGTCTCCTACGTCAAGCCGCACGGCGCCCTCTACAACCGGATCTGCCGCGACGAGGCCCAGGCGACGGCGGTCATCGAGGCGGTGGCCGACTACGACCCGTCGCTGCCGGTGCTCACGCTGCCCGGCTCCGTCGTGCACAAGGTGGCGGCGGCCGAGGGCGTGCCGACCGTGAGCGAGGCGTTCGCCGACCGCGCCTACACCCCTCAGGGCACCCTGGTGCCGCGCCGGGAGCCCGGCGCGGTGATCCACGACCCCGACGCGGTGCCCGCCCGTGCCCGTCAGATGGCCGTGGAAGGCTCTGTGACGGCCGCTGACGGGAGTTCGGTGCCCATATCGGCGCGTTCCATCTGCGTCCACGGTGACACGCCTGACGCCGTCAGGCTCGCGCAGGGGGTGCGTGACGAGCTGCTGGCGGCCGGGGTGGTCTTGCAGGCGTTCACGTGATCCGCACGGCCGGGGAGCACGGGCTGCTCGTGGAGACGGGGTCGCTGGAGCTGTCGCACCGGGTCGACGCGGCGCTGCGGGCGGCGCCGCCCGAGGGGGTCGTGGAGGTCGTGCCGGGGCCTGAGACGGTGCTCGTCGTGGCTCCCGGCGCCGACCAGCGGCGGTTGCGGGCGCGGCTGGAGGAGGTCGCCCGCGCCGAGCGGGACCAGGTCGTCGCGGGGGCCGCCGACGGGCATCCGCTGGTGACGATTCCCGTGGTCTATGACGGGGCCGATCTCGATTCCGTGGCGGCGCTGGCCGGGATCTCCGCCGCCGAGGTGGTCGCGCGGCACACCGGGCGGGAGCTGGTGGTGGGGTGGCTCGGGTTCGCGCCCGGGTTCGCCTACCTGACCGGGCTGGATCCGGTGCTGCACCTGCCCAGGCTGGACACGCCGCGCACGTCGGTGCCCGCCGGGTCCGTGGCCGTGGCGGGGCCGTACTCGGCGGTGTACCCGTCGGCGTCGCCGGGCGGGTGGCGGCTGATCGGGCGCACGGCAGTGCGGGTGTGGGACGTGGCGAGCGATCCGCCGTCGTTGTTCCGGCCCGGCACGCGCGTGCGGTTCGAGGCGGCATGATCGAGGTACTGCACCCCGGGCCCTACGCGACGGTCCAGGACCTCGGGCGGCCCGGGTACGCCCACCTCGGCGTGCCCCGCTCCGGCGCGGCCGACGCGCCGAGCCTGCGGCTGGCCAACCGGCTCGTCGGCAACGCCGAGACGCTGGCCGGGATCGAGCTGACGTTCGGCGGGGCGCGGCTGCGCTTCCTCGACGGCGCGTGGGCGGCGCTGACCGGGGCGCCGCCGGCCCAGGTGTCGATCGCGACGGCGGCCGGAGTGCCAATAGAGGCGGCGGCCGGCATGGGAGTTCCGTTCTGGGTGCCGGCGGGCGGTGAGCTGCGGCTGGGGGCGCCCTTGTGGGGGTTGCGCACGTATCTGGCGGTGCGCGGCGGGATCGCGGTCGAGCCCGTGCTGGGCAGCCGGTCCACCGACTCGCTGTCCGGGCTGGGGCCCGAGCCGCTGCGGGCGGGCACGCTGCTACCGGTCGGGCCGCCCGAGGGCGAGATCTCCGTGGACCTCGCGCCGCTGCCCGGGCCGCGGCCGGCCGTGGTGGGTGTGGTGCCGGGGCCGCGGGACGACTGGTTCGTGCCGGAGGCGCTGGCGGAGCTGTGCGCGCGGCCGTACACGGTGACGCAGGACAGCAACCGCGTCGGCGTGCGGCTGCGCGGTGCGCGGCTGGAGCGGGCCAAGGAGGGCGAGCTGCCCAGCGAGGGCATGGTGACCGGGGCGGTGCAGGTGCCGCCGAGCGGGCAGCCGATCGTGTTCCTCGCCGACCACCCGCCGACCGGCGGCTATCCGGTGATCGGCGTCGTCCGCGAGGCCGACCTGCCGGTGCTCGCCCAGCTCAGGCCGGGCGACGAGGTTCGCTTCACCACCCGGGGGGCTACAGCTCCACCTGCCCGGTGACGCTGGTGATCACGTCGCCGCCGACCCAGACGTCCTCCTCCGGGCCCGTGGTGATGCGGACGCGGCCCGCGCGGCCGATCGCCGTGCCCTGCGCGGCCACGTACGGGGCCTTGACGCGGCCCGTGCGCAGCAGCCACTGGGCCAGGGAGCCGTTCAGGCTGCCCGTGACCGGGTCCTCCACGGTGGCGCCCTGCGAGGGGAAGAACGCCCGCACCTCGTACGCGCACGGCGACCCCTCCGGGTACAGCCCCACCACGCCGACGTCGTGCGGCACCGTGCCGGGGCGCAGCGCGAGCACCGCCTCGGCGTCGGCGAGCAGCAGCCCGACCCAGCCGGGGCCGTTGTCGGCCCATTCGGCGGCGACGACGTCGTCCCGGGTGATGCCGAGGGAGGCGATGATCCGGTCGAGGAGCTCGTCGTCGACGGGGCCGGAGCGGAGCAGGGGCGGCGCCTGGAAGGACAGCCCGCCGCCGGTGGCGGACAGGCGGACCAGCCCGACCCCGCCCTCCTGCACCAGCTCGTCCTTCTCGCGAGGCTCGCCCCCGGCCTCCAGCCAGGCGTGGCAGGAGCCCAGCGTCGGGTGCCCGGCGAACGGCAGCTCGGCGTCCGGGGTGAAGATCCGGACGCGGTAGTCGGCCTCCGGCGTGGTCGGCGGCAGCAGGAAGGTGGTCTCCGACAGGTTCGTCCACCGGGCGAACCGCTGCATCTCCTCGGTGCTCAGCCCCTCGCCGTCGAGCACGACCGCGAGCGGGTTCCCGGTGTACGGGCCTGAGGCGAACACGTCGACCTGCGTGAATCTGCGCAACATACTCCGGAGTCTCCCAGACGGGTCTTTCCTCGTTAACATGCCGCCCGCAGACTGGACGGTGTGGCGGACTTTGATGTGGTGGTCCTCGGCTCGGGGCCCGGTGGGCAGAAGGCCGCGATAGCGGCGGCGAAACTCGGCAGACGCG
This sequence comes from Nonomuraea composti, assembly GCF_012034275.1. Classification (NCBI taxonomy): domain Bacteria; kingdom Bacillati; phylum Actinomycetota; class Actinomycetes; order Streptosporangiales; family Streptosporangiaceae; genus Nonomuraea; species Nonomuraea composti. The sequence continues at coordinate 32,441 of NZ_JAATEP010000036.1, forward strand.
TCGCGGTGGTCGAGAAACGGCACATGATCGGCGGCGTCTGCATCAACACGGGCACGATCCCGTCCAAGACCCTGCGCGAGGCCGTCCTCTACCTGACGGGGCTCAACCAGCGGGAGCTGTACGGCGCCAGCTACCGCGTCAAGGACGAGATCACGGTCGCCGACCTGGGGATGCGCACCCAGCACGTGATCGGCCGCGAGATCCAGGTGATCCGCAGCCAGCTCGCCCGCAACCACGTGACGGTGCTGCAGGGCACCGGCCGCTTCCTCGACGAGCACACGATCGGCATCACGGGCGAGGAGGAGAAGAAGGTCACCGCCGACAAGATCGTGATCGCCACGGGCACCTCGCCCGCGCGCCCGTCCAGCGTCGAGTTCGACGACCGGACGGTGATCGACTCCGACGCGATCCTGCACCTCGACAAGGTGCCCGAGACGCTGGTCGTGGTGGGGGCCGGGGTGATCGGCATCGAGTACGCGTCCATGTTCGCCGCGCTCGGCACCAAGGTGACGGTGGTGGAGCGGCGCGAGCGCATGCTGGAGTTCTGCGACCTGGAGATCGTCGAGGCGCTCAAGTACCACCTGCGCGACCTGGCGGTGACGTTCCGGTTCGGGGAGACGGTGGCGGCCGTGGAGCGGCGCCCGCGCGGCGCGCTGACCCTGCTGGAGAGCGGCAAGAAGATCCCGGCCGACTGTGTCATGTACTCGGCGGGCCGCCAGGGCAAGACGGCCGAGCTGAACCTGGAGGCCGCCGGCCTGGCCGCCGACGACCGGGGCCGGATCAAGGTGGATGAGAACTACGCCACGGAGGTGCCGCACATCTACGCCGTGGGCGACGTGATCGGCTTCCCCGCGCTGGCGGCCACGTCGATGGAGCAGGGGCGGCTGGCCGCGCAGCACGCCTGCGGCGAGCCGGCGGGAGACCTGCACGAGCTGCCGCCGATCGGGATCTACACCATCCCCGAGATCAGCTTCGTCGGGAAGTCGGAGGACGAGCTGACCCGGGAGAAGGTGCCGTTCGAGGTGGGCATCTCGCGCTACCGGGAGCTGGCCAGGGGGCAGATCATCGGCGACTCGTACGGGATGCTGAAGCTGCTGGTGTCGTCGGAGGACCGGCGGCTGCTGGGCGTGCACGTGTTCGGCACGCAGGCGACGGAGCTGGTGCACATCGGGCAGACGGTCATGGGGTGCGGCGGCACGATCGACTACCTGGTCAACGCGGTGTTCAACTATCCGACGCTGGCGGAGTCGTACAAGGTGGCGGCGCTGGACGCGATGAACAAGATGCGGACGGTGGCCCGGCTCACCGCGGAGATGTGAGCCGGGCCTCTCCTCACGAGAGGTTCCACTTCTGGTTGGCGGCGCCCGTGCAGGTCCACAGCTGCAAGGGGGTGCCGTCGGCGCTGGTGTTGCCGGTGACGTCGGCGCACTTGTCCGCCGCCGGGTTCACCAGGTCGCGGCCCGAGGTGTGGGTCCACTGCTGGTTGGCGCCGCCCGTACAGGACCAGAGCTGGAGCCGGCTGCCGTCGGCGGTGCCGCGGTCGCGGACGTCGAGGCACTTGCCGAGGGCGCGCAGCGTGCCGTCGCCGGGGCGGGTCCACTGCTGGGCGGCGGTGCCGTTGCAGGTGTGGAGCTGGACGGCGGTGCCGTCGGCACTGCTGCCGCCGGCCACGTCCACGCACTTGCCGGCCAGCCCGGTGATCGGGCCGCCGCCTCCTGAGGACGGGGTGCCGGACCAGGTGAAGGTGGCGGTGGTGCGGGCGGGCAGGGTATAGACGAAGGACTGGCCGCCCCAGTTCACCCTGAGGGAGTGGGCGGAGGTGCCGCCGTTGTGGGCGATCAGCGCCTTCGAGCCGTCGGGGTTGCGGTAGGCGACGTTCTGGATCGTCGCGTCGGCCGTGGAGTCGATGCGGCGGGCGCCCGGCTTGACGAACTTGGTCAGGTGGCCGGTCGTGTAGTACTCGATCGTGTAGTCCACCTGGCCGGCGCGGGAGCCGCCCTCCTGGACGGTGATCAGGCCGGTGCAGGTGCCGCAGCCGCCGTTGTGCGGGCCCATGTTCTGGTTGAGCGCGAGGCTCCACTTGACCAGGCTGCTGCTCCAGTTGCGGGCGTAGGTGACGATGTCGGCCATGTCCTCGTTGTGCTGGTTGGTGATCCAGGTGCCGCCGGAGTGCTCGGTGCTGAACTGCTTGACCGACGGGTACTGGTCGTGCACCTGGCTGCCGACCGCCGGGTCACCGTAGTAGCCGTGCCAGGCGATGCCGCCGAACAGCGGGTCGTTCCGCAGCGCAGCGTCGGCCAGGATGGGGCCGCCGATCTGGCCGTAGTCGCCGTAGTTCCAGTCGTGGACGAGCACCTTCGTGCCGATGCCGGCGGCGCGGAAGGCCGGGTAGACGAAGTTCTTGGTCAGCTCGACGAGGCCGGAGGCGTTCCACGACATGCCGGGGTAGTTCATGGCGGTCGGGTTGCCCGCCTGGCAGCAGTTGGGCTCGTTCTGGACGGACAGGTAGTCGATGGGCACGCCGGCGGCCTGGTAGCTCTGGACGTACTTGACGAGGTACTGGGCGTAGGTGCCGTAGTGCTCCCACTTCAGCCAGCCCATCTGGTCCATCCGGCCGTTGTCCTTCATCCAGCCGGGCGCGCTCCACGGCACGGCCTTGACCCGCAGGGCCGGGTTGAGCTGCTTGGCCTGGACGGTCAGGAGGCGGACGTCCGTGTCGTAGCCGTTGGCGCCGAAGTCGCTCAGGTCGCAGCAGGTGTCGTCGAGCGAGACCATGCCGGGCCGCGACAGGTCGGAGGCGCCGATCGGGTTGCGGACGAACGACAGGCCGATCCCGTCCGTGGGGTGGAACAGCTTGCGCATGACCGCGTCGCGCGTGGCCGCGCTGACGGGGCCGCCGCGCAGCAGGTACGCGGTCGTGTCGGTGATCGACGCGCCGCCGCCCTCGAACTGCTGGTAGGTGACGCCCTCGTTGACGGTCACGGTACGGTCGGCGCTGCCGCCCGCGGGGCCGAAGGCGATGGGGGCCTGTTGGGCCAGGCCGCGGGTGACGGTGCGCCCGCCCGCGTCGGAGGTGGTGGTGAGCCAGACGTTCACGCTCTCACCGGCGGCCTGCGCCGGCAGGGGTGCGGCGGCCACCAGCGCGAGGGCGCAGGCGAGCGCCAGGAGGATTCTGGGCACGGCGGAGTCCTCTCAGGGCCGGGGGGTGATGCCCTTGAAACAAATGAAACAGTGCCGAAACACCGCTCTGCTCCGAGCAGCGAAACATGGGCTGACTGCCTCGTCAACCGATGTAACAAATGAAACAGTCAGCGCGGCGCCGGGCCCGTGGAGCCGCGCACGACCAGCTCCGTGCCGAGGGAGACGTGCAGCGCCTCCAGGGTGTGCCTGCTGAGCAGCCGCATCAGCAGCGTGACCGCCATCCGGCCCATCTCCTGCAACGGCTGGCGCACGGTCGTGAGGGCGGGCGAGGCCGCCCTGCTGATGTCGATGTCGTCGAAGCCCGCCACCGACAGGTCACGGGGCACGCTCAGGCCGCGCTCGGCCGCCGCCCGCAGCGCCCCCACCGCCATCTTGTCGTTGAACGCCACCAGCGCCGTCGGCCGCTCCGGCAGGTCCAGCAGCTCGCGGGCGGCCAGGTAGCCGTGCTCGATGTTCGGCTCCGGGACGTGCCGCAGCAGCTCGGGGGCCGGCAGCACGCCCGCGTCGGCCAGCGAGGCGGTGTAGCCGGCCAGCCGCGCCTCGCTGGGCAGCCACTTCACCGGGCCGCCGATGATCCCGACCCGCCGGTGGCCCAGCTCCACCACGTGCGCCATCAGCTTGCGCCCGCCCGCGAAGTGCGCGGCCGACACCGCCACGATGTCCTTCGGCGGCGGGGTGCGCGGGTCGATCACCACGAACGGGAAGCCGCGGTCGCGCAGGCGTACCAGCTCCTCGCCCGGCTCCGGAGGCAGCACGAGGATCGCGCCCGCGACCCCCGGCCGGTCGGGCAGGCCCGGCAGCACCGCCGTGCGCTGCGCCGACTCCCCCGCCCCGAGGATCATCTGCCGGCCGTGCAGCTCGATCGTCTCCCCCACCGAGGAGACGATCAGGCCGAAGTAGTCGGTCAGCACGTACGGGCAGCGCACGTACACCGCACCCGTGGGCGCGTCGGGCGTGGCGCGCGGCCTGGGCGCCTGGGCGCCGAGCCGGCCGACCGCCTCCAGCACCAGCTCGCGGGTGTGGGGGGCGACGTTGGGCTGGCCGTTGAGCACGCGGGAGACGGTGGCGATGGAAAGGCCCGTCTCGGCCGCGACGTCACGCACCGTCGCCCGCACCCTGCCCGCCATCGCCGCTCCTCGCCCGCACCCTGCCCGCCATCGCCGCTCCTCGCTCGGCCCGTGCCGCCAGGATATTCAGCCGGCGTTCAGTCGGTGGTGGTGCGGCGGCCGCGGGGTGCGGGCTTCTTGCGGCCCGCGACCAGCGTGTCACCCGGCACGGGCGCGGCCGAGGTCTCCTCGGTGCGCTTGGGCTTGGCGGGCTCGGGCTCCCTCGGCTGGGCGCGTTCCGGCCCGCCCGCCTGCGTCTCGGCGCCCGCCTGATCACGAGCGGACGCCTGCGTCTCTGCGCCCGCCCGGCCGCGAGCGGACGCCTGCGCGCGGACCCGGGGCTGCGGCACCGTGTCGTCCGTGACAGCGGGCTCCGGAGGCTGGGCGGGTGGGTCGTCCGGGTCGCGGAGGGCGGCGATGACGCGGTCGGCCTCGGTGTCGGCGGCGAACTCGTCGGCCGCCTCCGACTCCCTGCGTCTGATCACCACCATGTGGTCCACCGAGATGCGTCCGGCACCGACCACGGCGAGCAGGAGGGAGGCGGAGCCGAGCAGGATGAGCTCGTTCATGGTGATGGGGTTGAGCGGCGGGGCCACGAGGAAGACCGCCAGCGCCTCGGCGAAGAGGATGAGCCCGGTGGTGGAGACCGCGAGGCCGGCGATGAGCAGCGCACCGCCGATGAGCTCGGCGAGCATGGTCACCGTGGCCCAGGCGCCGGGCGCGGGGGCGCCCTGCTCCAGGAACTTGGCCCCGGTGATCTTGAGGCCGTCCTCCAGCTTGGCCCAGCCGTTGGCGAAGAAGATACCGCCCACCGCGAGGCGGGCGACTAAAGCGGCAAGATCACGGAGGACCTGTTTCACGGTAGTTGTCTGCCCTAATCGGGACATGGCACACCTCAATCACGGCTGAGCAGCATGGCCACCACGACGGCGGTCAGGCTGAGCAGGACGACGCTCACGACCACGGTCGTGTGCAGGGCGTTGACGAAGGCCCAGCGGGCGACGTCGAGCAGCGCGCCGCCGGCCGGGCCGCCCACCTCGTGGGCGACGTGAGCGGCGGCGGCCAGCGACTGCCTGGCCTGGTCCATGCCGCCGTCGGACACGCCGGGCACGGGCGGCAGGCCGGGGGCGTACACGATCGTGGTGATCGTGCCGAGCACGGCCACGCCCAGGCCGGCGCCCAGCTCGTACGCGGTCTCCTCGATGGCCGCGGCCCCGCCCGCCTGCGACTCGGGGGCGGCGGCCATGATCGTGTCGGAGGCGGCGAGCAGCGCCACCTGCACCCCGAACCCGATGCCCACGAAGCACACCGCGAGCATCACGGGATGACCCTCGACGCCCCAGGTCAGGGTGGGGGTCAGGGCGAGCGCGACGAGGGCCAGCCCGCCGCTCATGGTGGCCCGCATGCCGATCCTGGGCAGGATGTGGGCGGCGGCCAGCCCGCCGGTGACGGCCGACAGCACGAGCGGCAGCATCCGCAGGGCCGCGCGCACGGGGCTGTCGCCGAGGACGAGCTGCAGGTACTGGGCGAGCATGAGCTGCAGGCCGACCAGCGCGAACACGCCGAGCAGCACGCCCGCGACCCCGGTGGTGAACTCGCGCCGCCGGAACAGGCCGATCTCCAGGAACGGGGCGGGCAGCCGGGTCTGCCTGCGGACGAACGCCACCAGCAGCGCCACCCCGGCCAGGAACACCGCGATCGAGGCCCAGAACGGCATCAGGCTGCCCGACCCCGCCTCCTTGAGGCCGAAGGCCAGCGCCAGGATGCCGGCCACGGACAGGACGGCGCTGACCGCGTCCCAGGGCCGGTCGCGGCGCCCGCGCGAGTCGGGCAGCAGGCGGATCGCGGCGGGCAGGAGCACCAGCAGGATGGGCACGTTGATGAGGAAGACCGCGCCCCACCAGATGCCGACGAGCACGCCGCCGACGAGCGGCCCGACCGCGGCGCCGGCCGCCGCGACGGCGCTCCAGACGCCGAGGGCGATGGCGCGCTCGCGCCGGTCGGTGAAGACCTGGCGGATCAGCGAGAGCGTGGCCGGCATGATCATCGCGCCGCCGACGCCGAGCAGCGCCCTGGCCAGCACCAGGGCCAGCGGGGTCTGGGCGCACGCGGCCGCCGCCGAGGCCAGGCCGAACAACACGTAGCCCCACAGGACCAGCCGCTTGCGGCCGTACTTGTCGCCGAGCGTGCCGAACACGATCAGCAGCGGCGCGACGACCAGCGAGTAGATGTCGATGATCCACAGCAGTTGCACCGCGGAGGGTTCGAGCGCGGCCGTGAGCGCGGGCACCGCGATGTGCAGCACCGTGGCGTCGACCGTGATGAGCAGCAGGCTCAGGCAGAGCAGCACCAGGATGGACCAGCGGCGATCCTGGGGGTCGCGGTCGGCAGTGCGGACGAAGGACGTGGCCTGTGTGACGGTCATGGGCCTCCTCGCAGGCCGATCCGCGTCACAGGGCCCGCTACTTACTGGTGGTCGGCGGCGGCGGAACCGCGGCTCGTCTCCTTTCGAGCTGCGCGGAGTGGCTCCGGCGCTCCCGGCTTGCGTGGCAGCTTAGGCCATGCCGGGGGGTTGTGATAGCGGTATCGGCCGATCCACGGTCACCGCACACCTCTCTAGAGAGATACAGCCATATGTCGGGATCTATCCATTAATCGGCTGCCCGCCGATCATGGGACTCGTGGGGACCGATGAAAGTGGCAGGAAACGCACCCCCTCCGACCGGTCCTCACGCGAATGGTGCGAGGAGGCCCTGACCAGGCTGGACGCCGGCCGTCCCGAATCCGCTCTGGACGCCGCCCGGCACGCCGCCGACCTCGACCCCGGCTCCGAGTGGGCGCACCGGCTGATCAGCCTGGCCCACGAGCGGCTGGGCCGCGACGCCGAGGCCCTGCCCGCCGCCGAGCGCGCCGTGGAGCTGGCCCCCGGCTCCTGGCAGGCCCGGGTGCGGCTGGCCGCGGTGCTGCGCCGCACGCCGGGACGCTGGGCCGAGGCGGTCGAGCAGGCCGGGCTGGCCAGGAAGTTCGCGCCCGAGCAGCCCGGGCCCGAGGTGATGCTGGGCGACCTCGCCTTGCTGCGCGGCGAGCATGCGCGCGCCGAGCGCTCCTACCTGGCCGCGCTCGCCGCCGACCCCGACGATCGGCAGGCCCGCGTGAACCTCGGCCTGGCCCTGCTGCGCTGGGAGCCGCCGCGCCGCCACCACGACCCCGCCTGGCCGATCGACCCGCGCGAGAGCGGCCGGGCCAGGCGCGCGCTGGAGATCTGGGCCCGCCAGGTGCGGCTGCTGCTCGCCGTGGCCACCCCGGCGATCGCCGCGTGCGCGCTGCCGCTCGGCCGGGGCAGCGAGGCGCGGCTGGCCGGCTGGGCCGTGCTCCTGCTGCTCGTCCCGCTCACCCTGCGGCAGGCGCGGCGGGTCGGCCTATGGACGTACGTGGGGGCGATGCTCCGCCGTGACCCCTGGCTCGGCGTGTCGGTGGTCTCCGCGGTCCTGTCGGTGATCGCGTTCGCCGCGTGGCTGGTGCTCGGCGCGGTACGGGTGCCGCCGTCCTTGCTCGACCCCGTGGGGGCCGGGCTCGCGGGCATCGTGGTGCTCGGCTGGCCGGCGATGGCCGGGGTCCGGGCGCTGGCCGAGTCGTGGCGGGGACGTCCGCTGCGGGCGCTGGCCGTGACGGCTCCGGCGCGGGAGAGCGAGCGGGCCGCGCGGCGCAACGCCGGCGTCACGCTCTGGATCGTGCTCGGCCGGACGTGGTCGGTCCTGGTGACGCTCGCGGCGGGGGCGCTGGCGGTGGAGCCGAGGGCGGCGGTGGCCGCGGTGGCGGTGCCGTACCCGATGGTGCGCGGCTACCTGCGCGCCCGCCACCGGGGCGATCCGTGGCTGGCCGGCGCGACCTGGCTGGTCGTGGCGGCGGCGGTGGCCTGCGCGGCGGGCGGCCTGCTGGGCGCGGCGCCGGGCGGGGCCTGGGCGTGGCGGGCCGGGCTCGGGGCGCTGGGGGCGGTGGCGCTCGTGTTCGCGGTGCGCGGGCTGCGCGCCTGGTGGCGGGGCGGGCCGGGCCCGTCGCGCTCGTCCCTGTTCATGTGCGACCTGCCCGTGGGCGCCGGGCCGTCGGTCGCGCTGGAGCCCGAGGTGCGCCAGACCTTCTCGTACGCCCGCAGCATCGTCCTGTCCTACGGCGACGCCCTCGGCCCCCGGGTCGCCGGGGCGGTGGCGTCGGTGACGTCCTCGGGCGAGCTGCGCCTGATCGCCGAGACGGCGGCGTGGGAGGCGATCGAGGCCGATCCCCGGGTGGCGGTGTTCGCCACCGACCCGTTGCAGCGCCGGTTCTGGGTGGAGGTGCGCGGGATCGCCAGGGCCGACTCCGACGTGCTGCGGGTGACGCCCAAGGAGGTGCTGGTCGGCGAGTTCCCCGGCCGGCACCAGCGCCGCTAGCGTCCGGAGGCGCCCCGGGCGGCGCAAGCACTGGTGGCGCCCACCGCGCGCACGGGGTAGAACGTTGTTCTATGCGAATCCTCCGCACGCCCGGCGATCGCTTCGCGGACCTGCCCGGCTTCCCCTACGAGCCCCGCTACGCCGAGGTCGGCGACGGCCTGCGCATGGCGTACGTCGAGGACGGCCCCGAGGACGGCGAGCCGGTCGTGCTGCTGCACGGCGAGCCGAGCTGGTCCTTCCTCTACCGGCACGTCATGCCCGAGCTGGCCGCGGCGGGGCTGCGGGCGATCGCGGTGGATCTGATCGGGTTCGGCCGCTCCGACAAGCCCGCCGACCTCGCCGACCACACCTACGCCCGGCACGTCGAGTGGACGCGCGCCCTGCTGCTCGACGCGCTCGGCCTGACCGGCATGACGGTGGTCGGCCAGGACTGGGGCGGGCTGATCGGGCTGCGGGTGGCCGCCGAGCACCCGGAGCGGGTGGCCAGGATCGTGGCCGCCAACACGGGCTTGCCGACGGGTGACATTCCCATGCCCGAGGTGTGGCACCGGTTCAGGGACGCCGTGCTGAAGGCGCCCGTCCTGGACATCGCCCGGCTGGTGCAGGCGGGCTGCCGCGGCGAGTTGCCGGAGGAGGTGCGGGCGGCCTACGACGCGCCGTTCCCCGACGAGTCGTACAAGGCGGGGCCGCGCGCCATGCCGGGGCTGGTGCCGATCACGCCCGACGACCCCGCCGCGCCCGCCAACCGCGCCGCCTGGCGGATCCTCACCACACTCGACCGGCCCGTCCTGGTGGCGTTCTCCGACGGCGACCCGATCACCGGGGGCATGGCTCCCATCTTGCGCGAATCGCTGCGCGGCGCCGCTGGCCTGCGACATCCCGTGATCAAGGGCGCCGGGCACTTCCTCCAGGAGGACGCCGGGCCCGAACTCGGCCGTCAGATAGCCCTTTTCGTGACCTCCACCTAGCGTGTCAGGACCGCCCAATAGTCGGTGCGGTGCGGTATAACCGGGGGCGGACCGGGGAGGCGTGATGCGTGAGTCCGACAGGGCCCAGGCCGCGGGGCGGGCCGCGGCGCGGGATCTGTTCGAGAAGGTTCGGCTGCGTTATTTCCAGATTCCCCCGGCCGTGCGCCGGGTGCTCTACGTGGTCGTCCTCGTGGGCACGATGGGCGTGGGCGCGGCACTGGGATGGGACCTGCTCCAGACCTTCCCCCTCGTGCTCCTGCTGCTCGCGTTCGTCGCGCTGACCATGCGTTACCCGAGGGCCGCCGCCACCGCGCTGGTGGTGGCGGGCTGGATGGCGCTGGCGGTGCAGGCGTTCGGGCGGTTGTTCCCCGACGGCGCCGCCACCGTGCACGTCATGGTCTTCCTCGCCCTGCCCGTCGCCGGGGCGGCCCACCTCATCCGCTGGGTGACGCCGTGGGTGACGACGCTGATGGCGCTCGTCCCCGCCGGCCTGCTCGCCGCCGCGCTCTCCCCCGTCTCCGACGCGGTCGCCGTGTGGGCGGCCTGCGCCGCCGCGGTGGCGGTCCTCGGCTACCGGTTCGTGCTGGCCAGGCAGGCCCGCGCGGCGAGCCTGGCCGCCGAGGAGCAGCAGGTACGCGTCCGGGTCCGCGAGGGCAGGCCCGAGGCGCCCCACGACAAGGCCGGCGCGCCGCCGCAGATCTCCGTCGAGGAGGCGCTGGCCGAGCTGGAGAGCATGATCGGGCTGGCCCCGGTCAAGGAGCAGGTGCGCTCGATCGCCGCCTCCATCGAGGCGTCCCGCCTGCGCGCCGAGGCCGGCTACACCGCCGAGCGGCCCACCCGGCACTTCGTGTTCGTCGGCCCGCCCGGCACCGGCAAGACCACGGTCGCCCGCGCGCTGGCCAAGATCTTCTACGCGTTCGGCCTGCTCGAGACCCCTTACGTGGTCGAGGCGCAGCGGGCCGACCTGGTGGGCGAGTTCCTGGGCGCGACCGCGATCAAGACCAACGAACTGGTCGACCGGGCGCTGGGCGGCGTGCTGTTCATCGACGAGGCGTACGGGCTGGTCAACTCCTCCGACGGGCAGCCCGACCGGTTCGGCGCCGAGGCCGTGCAGACGCTGCTCAAACGGGCGGAAGACGACCGCGACCGGCTGATCATCATCCTGGCCGGCTACGAGCAGGAGATGGGCTCGTTCCTGACCAGCAACCCGGGGCTGGCCAGCAGGTTCGCCACGCGCGTGCGCTTTCCCGGCTACTCCCCCGCCGAGCTGGTCGAGGTCACCGAGCTGCTGCAGCGGCACAGGGGCGACCAGATGGACGACGCCACCAAGCGGGTGCTGCTCGGCCTCTACGACGACGTGCACCGCCGCGGCCTGCTCGACGAGCTGGGCAACGCCCGCTTCGCGCGCAGCCTGGTGGAGGCCGCCGCGCAGGCCCGCGACGTGCGCGTGGTGGGCGCCGGCGGCACGCCGAGCACGCAAGACCTCGTCACCACGACCACGCCCGACGTGACCAAGGCGTTCGACGAGCTGACCGCCCGCTTCCGCGGCTACGTGGCCACGCCCACGCTGGAGGAGGCGCTGGCCGACCTCGACAGGATGGCCGGGCTGGCCCCCGTCAAGCGGCAGGTGCACGCGATCGCCGCCCAGCTCCAGGTGGCCAGGATGCGCCAGGAGCGCGGCCTGCCGACGCCGCCGCAGATGCGGCACTTCGTGTTCGTGGGCCCGCCGGGCACCGGCAAGACGACGGTCGCCCGCGTGCTGGGCCGCGTCTTCGCCGCGCTCGGCCTGCTGGCCAGGCCCGACGTGGTCGAGGCGCACCGGGCCGACCTGGTGGGCCAGCATCTCGGGGCGACCGCGATCAAGACCAACGAGCTGGTCGACCGGGCGCTGGGCGGCGTGCTGTTCATCGACGAGGCCTACAGCCTGGTCAACCCGGGCTACCAGGGCGGCGACGCGTTCGGCGCCGAGGCCGTGCAGACGCTGCTCAAGCGGGCGGAGGACGACCGCGACCGGCTCGTCATCGTGCTGGCCGGCTACGAGCGCGAGATGGACGCCTTCCTCGCCTCCAACCCCGGCCTGGCCAGCCGCTTCAACCAGCGCGTGGCCTTCCCCAGCTACTCGCCCGGCGAGCTGTCGCAGATCGCGGTGCTGCTGGCGGAGAAGTCGGGCGACTCCTTCGATGACGAGGCGCTGCGCCGGCTCGACGAGGTGTTCACCTGGGTCTGCGAAGACCGGCTGATCGACGGCCTGGGCAACGGCCGCTTCGCCAGGTCCCTGTTCGAGCGCGCGGCCATGCGCCGCGACGTGCGGCTGGCCGCCCACGCCGCGCGCGGCGGCTCCGCCAGCGCCGCCGACCTGACCACGATCACCAGCGAGGACGTCCGCACCGCGGTGGACGAACTCTCCGGACGCTGACCTTCTTCGCAACTCCCGTCTTCGTAACTTCCGTGCGGCGAGATGCTCGCATGGTGTAGCAATATGACTACGATAAGCCACGTCCAGTGGCTCGTCGGGTGCGTGCGGCGCGCGTAGGAGGGGGAGCGATGGCGGGGTTCCTGGCCCGCAGGCTGCTCAACTACGCCGTGCTCGTGGTCGTGGCCGCCAGCCTCGCCTATCTCGTGGCCGCCACCGCCCTCGACCCGCGCTCCAACTACGCCGACCGCACCCCGAAGCCGCCGCCCGCCGTCGTCGACGCCCAGCTCACCATGCTCAACCTCAACGACAAGACCCCGCTGCTGCAGCGCTACGCCGTCTGGGCGGGCGGCGTGCTGCGCGGCGACTTCGGCAAGACGGTCGCGGGCGCGCCGGTCAACGACGACATCAAGCGCCGCATGGGCGTCACGTTCCGGCTGGTCATCCTGGGTCTGGTGTGCGGGAGCCTGCTGGGCGTGCTGGTGGGCGCGCTGGCGGCGGTGCGGCAGTACGGCTGGTTCGACCGGCTGTCCACCGGGCTGTCGTTCCTGGTGCTGGCGGTGCCGGTGGTCGTGCTGGCCAACATGCTGATCCTCGCCGGGGCGTGGGCCAACCAGCACGTGTTCGGCCGCCAGGTGCTGCTGGTCAGCGGCGAGTACAGCGCCGGCGTCGAGGGCCTGGGGAGCCAGGTGGTCGACCGGCTGCAACATCTGGTCCTGCCGACGATCTCGCTGTCGGTGGGGCTGGTCGCGGTCTTCAGCCGCTACCAGCGCAACATGATGCTCGACGTGCTCGGCGCCGACTTCGTCCGCACGGCCAGGGCCAAGGGGCTGAGCAGGCGCCAGGCGCTGACCCGGCACGCGCTGCGCACCGCGATGATCCCGGTCGTCACCTACTTCGCGTTCACGTTCGGGGCGCTGCTGACCGGGGCCACGTTCACGGAGAAGATCTTCGGCTGGCACGGGCTGGGCGAGCAGCTGATCAACTCCATCTTCAGCAACGACGTCAACACGGTCGCCGCCATCTCGCTCCTGGCCGCCGTGTCCGTGCTGTGCGCCGCGCTGGCCGCCGACCTCCTGCACGCCGCGCTCGACCCCAGGGTGCGGGCATGACGCTCTCCGAGGAGGAGCTGGCCGAGGAACTCGCCGACGGCACGCTGAGCAGGCCGCCGTCCAGGGCGCGGATGGTGGCCGGGCGCTTCTTCCGCTCCACGCAGGGGCTGATCGGGTTCGCGGTGCTGGCGCTGATGTTCCTGCTGGCCTTCGTGGGGCCGCTGTTCAGCCCCTGGACGTACACCGACAAGGACTTCACCGCGTTCATGCAGCCGCCGTCGGCGCGCCACTGGTTCGGAACGCTCCAAACAGGCTCCGACGTCTTCGCCGTGACGTTGCGGGGCATGCAGAAGTCGCTGGTCGTGGGGCTGCTGGCGGCCCTGGTGTCCACGGCGCTGGCGGCGGTCGTGGGGGCGTTCGCCGGCTACTTCCTGGGCTGGACCGACCGGGTGCTGAGCTGGGTGACCGACCTGCTGCTCGTGCTGCCCGCGTTCCTGATCCTGGCGATCCTGTCGCCGCTGTTCGGGTCGGGCCAGTGGCCGCTGTTCGTGGTCATGCTGGCGTTGTTCCTGTGGATGGTCACCTCGAAGATCGTGCGCGGGATGGCGATCTCGGTGAAGGAGCGCGAGTTCGTCCAGGCCGCCCGCTACATGGGCGTGCCGCCGGTGCGCATCATCTTCCGCCACGTGATCCCCAACCTGTCGTCGCTGCTCATCGTCGACGCCACGCTGAACGTCAGCAGCGCGATCCTGACCGAGACGTCGCTGTCGTACTTCGGGTTCGGCATCCAGCCGCCCGACGTGTCGTTCGGCACGCTCATCGCCGACGGCTCCCTGACCGCCGTGTACGCGCCGTGGACGTTCTGGTTCGTGGCCGGGCTGCTGGTGGTCACCGTGCTGGCGGTCAACCTCGTGGGCGACGCGCTGCGTGACGCGTTCGACCCGTCCTCCGGGAAGGCGTGATGGACGAGCCGGTGCTGGAGGTCACCGACCTCACCGTGTCGTTCGGCGACGTGCGGGCCGTGCGCGGCGTGAGCTACGCCGTACGGCCCGGGGAGGTGCTGGGCATCGTCGGCGAGTCGGGCTCGGGCAAGTCCGTCACCTCGGCCGCCGTGATGGGCCTGCTGCCGCCCGGCGCCCGCGTCACCGGCTCGGTGCGCCTGCGCGGCAAGGAGCTGATCGGCGCCCCCGAACGAGCTCTCAACTCCTTGCGCGGCAAGTCCCTCTCGATGGTCTTTCAAGACCCGCTGTCGGCGCTCACCCCGGTCTACCGGGTGGGCGACCAGATCGCCGAGGCCGTGCGCGTGCACCAGCGGGTCGGCAAGGAGACGGCCCTGGTCAAGGCCATCGAGCTGCTGGAGCTCGTCGGCATCCCGCGGCCGGCCGAGCGGGCGCTGGCCTTCCCGCACGAGTTCTCCGGCGGCATGCGGCAGCGCGTGGTCATCGCCATGGCCATCGCCAACGACCCCGACGTGATCATCTGCGACGAGCCGACCACGGCGCTCGACGTCACTATCCAGGCGCAGATCTTGGAGGTGCTCAAGCGGGCGCAGGCCAAGACCGGCGCCGCGATCATCATGATCACCCACGATCTCGGGGTGGTGGCCGGGTTCGCCGACCGGGTGCTGGTCATGTACGCGGGGCGGCCCGTCGAGGTGGGCGGCGTGGACGACATCTACTACCGCAGCCGCATGCCGTACACGGCGGGGCTGCTCGGCTCCGTGCCGCGCGTCGACCGGCGCGGGCGCCAGCCGCTGACGCCCATCGAGGGCAACCCGCCCTCGCCCGCCGCGCTGCCGCCCGGCTGCCCGTTCGCGCCGCGCTGCCCGATGCACGTCAGCGCGTGCGACGAGGAGGAGCCGCCGCTGTTCGAGGTCGGGCCGCAGCACCGGGCGGCGTGCATCCGGTGGCAGGAGGTGCATCCGCGCGGGCCGGGCCGGCACGCGGCGCCGTCCGACGGGCCGCGGCTGCGGGCGCGTGGCGAGCGGAGCGTGCTGGAGGTGCACCAGCTCGTCAAGGACTATCCGCTGCTCAAGGGCGCGGTGTTCAAGCGCCGCATCGGCACCGTGCACGCGGTGGCCGGGGTCAGCTTCGACCTGCGGCAGGGCGAGACGCTGGGGCTGGTCGGCGAGTCGGGCAGCGGCAAGACGACCGCGCTGACGCAGATCCTCGAGCTGGCCGCGCCCCAGGAGGGCCGCATCGTGGTGCTCGGGCACGACACCGCCCGGCTGAGCCGGGCCGAGCGCACCGAGATCCGGCGCGACATGCAGGTCGTCTTCCAGGATCCGCTGGCCTCGCTCGACCCGCGCATGACCGTGCACGACATCCTGGCCGAGCCGCTGCGCACGCACGGGCGCCCCGGCTCCGGGCGGCGCGTGCGCGAGCTGCTCGCCCTGGTCGGCCTCGACCCCGCGCACGCCGCCCGCTACCCGCAAGACTTCTCGGGCGGGCAGCGGCAGCGCATCGCCATCGCCAGGGCGCTGGCGCTGGAGCCCCGGCTGCTCGTGCTCGACGAGCCGGTCTCCGCGCTCGACGTGTCGATCCAGGCCGGCGTGATCAACCTGCTCGACTCGCTCAAGGCCCGGCTCGGGCTGTCCTACCTGTTCGTGGCGCACGACCTGGCCGTGGTGCGCTACATCGCCGACCGGGTGGCGGTGATGTATCTCGGCAGGATCGCCGAGATCGGCCACGTCGACGCCGTCTACGACCATCCCGCCCATCCGTACACCCAGGCGCTGCTGTCGGCGATCCCGCTGCCCGATCCCGAACGCGAGCGTTCCCGGGAGCGGATCCTGCTCGAAGGCGACCTGCCCAGCCCGGCCAACCCTCCGACGGGCTGTCGATTCCGCACCAGGTGCCCCAAGTTCCGCACCGAGCTCACCGGCGAGGAGCGCGAGCTCTGCGTCGGCGTCGAGCCCGAGGTGCGGCCGGTGGGCGAGGACCAAGGTGCGGCCTGCCATTACGCAGACAGATGCGGAGTCGGATAGACCTCGCTCGACCAGGAGGAAGTTCGCGCGATGAAAGCACCATCACGTCTGGCCGTGACCGTCGCCGTGGCGGCCCCGCTGCTGCTGTCCGGCTGCGGCACCCAGCACGGAGGCGGTCCGGGCGTCCAGGACAGCGCCGGGGACGAGCGGACGATCAAGGCGTCCGACATCAACCCGCAGCCGCGCGAGAAGGTCAAGGACGGCGGGACGCTGCGCTGGGGCATCAACGAGTTCCCCACCCAGTGGAACCGCAACCACGTCGACGGCAACCTCGCGATGGCCGCCGTGATCAGCAACGCGTTGCTGCCCTCGCCGTTCACCTCCGACGAGAAGGCGGACATCTCGGTCGACACCGACTACGTGCTCGACGCCAAGGTCACCGAGCAGCGGCCCAAGCAGGTGGTGACGTACACGCTGAACCCGAAGGCCAGATGGTCCGACGGCAAGCCGATCACCTGGGCCGACTACCAGGCGCAGTGGCAGGCGCTCAGCGGGCGCGACCCGGCCTTCCACATCGTCTCCTCCACCGGCTACCAAGACATCGAGAAGGTGGCGCGGGGCAAGGACGACCACGAGGTGGTGGTGACGTTCCGCCGGCCGTTCGGTGACTGGCAGGCGCTGTTCGGGCCGCTGCTGCCGGCCGACACCAACCGCAGCGCGCAGGCGTTCAACAACGCGTGGGTGAACCGGATCCCGGTGACGGCGGGGCCGTTCAAGTTCGGCGGGTTCGACCAGACGGCCAAGACCATCACGATCGTGCGGGACGACGCCTGGTGGGGGGCCCGCGCCAAGCTGGACAAGATCATCTATCGGGCGTCGGAGCAGGACTCCCTGATCGGGGCGTTCAGCAACGGCGAGCTCGACCTCATCGACGTCGGCACCTCCGCGCCCAACTACGCGCGGGCCAAGGCCACCGCGGGCGCCCAGGTGCGGCAGGCGGCCGGCCCCGACTTCCGGCACTTCACCTTCAACGGCGCGAGCGCGCTGCTGCGCGACCGCAACGTCAGGCAGGCCATCCAGCTCGGCATCAACCGCCAGGCCATCGCGCAGTCGGACCTCCAGGGGCTCGACTGGCCGATCGCGCTGCTGAACAACCACTTCTTCATGAACACCCAGGAGGGCTACCAGGACAACGCGGGGGCGCTCGGCGCCTACGACCCCGCCAAGGCCAAGCAGCTGCTCGACGCGGCCGGATGGAAGCTCAACGGGTCGGTCAGGTACAAGGACGGCAAGCCTCTCGACCTGCGGTTCGTGGTGCCGTCGGGGGTGCAGATCAGCAAGGCGGAGGGCGAGCTGGCGCAGAGCATGCTCGCCCAGATCGGGGTCAAGGTCACGATCAAGGCCGTGCCGAGCGACGACTTCTTCACCAAGTACGTCATCCCCGGCAACTTCGACATCACCCCGTTCGCCTACATCGGCACGCCCTTCCCGGTCTCCAGCAGCTACGGCATCTACGCCAACGCCGCGAATGGCCAGAGCTGGAACGCGAACTTCGGGCGTACCGGATCGGCGGCCATCGACGCGGCGATGAGCAGGGCCGCGCAGAGCCTCGACCCCGTGCGGGCTCGCACCGCCACGAACGCCGCCGACCGGCTCATCTGGGAAGAGGTGAACGTGCTGCCGCTCTACCAGCGGCCGCAGATGGTGGCCGTGCGGCAGGAGCTGGCGAACGTCGGGGCGCGCGGCTTCGACGACCTCCGGTACGAGGACATCGGTTTCACGGACTGAACCTGTCCGCGATCAGGTGTAGAAAGGGGCCCGTGAAAGTGACGTGGTCCCAGATCCTCGCCTGGCGGTTGAGCAGGCAGTTCGTGAGCGCGGCCGACGGCGCCGGCGCGGTGGCGGTGGCGCGCCGGTTGTGCGGCGTGCAGGCGCAGGTCGCCTCGTCGGCCCGGCTCGCGGTCGCGGTCAGGAGCGCCCGGCCCGACCCGGCCGAGGTCGACGAGGCGCTGTGGACCGGCCGCACGCTGGTCAAGACGTGGCTGATGCGCGGCGGCACCCTGCATCTGGTGCCGTCGGACCAGCTCGCCGACTACTGCTCGGCGCTGAGCACGCTGCGTTTCTGGGAGAAGGGCTCGTGGCAGCGCGGGCACGGCGTCACCGCCGCCGAGATCGCGGCGATCATGGAAGCGGTGCCGGCCGCGCTCGGCGACCGGGCACTGACCAGGGAAGAGCTGGTCGACGCCGTGGTGGCGCGCACCGGCGACGAGCACCTGCGCGAGCCGCTGACCTCCGGCTGGGGCGCGCTGCTCAAGCCGCTGAGCCGGCTGGGCGAGCTGTGCTACGGGCCGCCGCGCGAGGGGAAGGTGACGTTCACCACGCCGCGCTCCTGGGTGCCGGGCTGGCCCGGCGAGCTGCCGCCGCAGGAGGAGGCGGGGGTGCGCCTGGTGCGGGCGTTCCTGGGGGCGCACGGGCCGGCCACGCCGGAGATGTTCGACGGGTGGCTGTTCGGCGGGGTGGCGCGCAAGGCGGTGCTGAAAGGGTGGTTCAGGGAGCTGGCTCCGGAGCTGACGGAGGTGGAGACCGACGACGGCACCACGCTGCTCGCGCTGACCGAGCACCTCGACTCCCTGACGGCTGCCGAGCCGTCGGCCGCGGTGCACCTGCTGCCCGGCTTCGACCAGTACATCCTGGGCGCGCCGCGCGACCTCGCCCCGCTGCTGCCGCCCGAGCTCAAGGCCAAGGTGAGCCGGCAGGCCGGCTGGATCTCGCCCGTGGTCGTGCACGAGGGCCGGGTCGCCGGGGTCTGGGAGGCCAAGGGCGGCGACGTCGTGCTCGACGTCGCCGCCTCCGTGCCGCAGGCGCCGCTCGACCGGGCGGTGACGCGCATGCGTGAGCTGCTGGACGCGTTCAGCGCCTAGCTTTCCTTGACGGGCCGGGCCTCAGGTGGAGGCGCCGGCCCTCACGCGGTCGCCTCAGGTCGAGGTGCCCGCCATGACGCGGTCGCCTCAGGTCGAGGTGCCCGCCATGACGCGGTCGACGATGCCCTTGTTGCCCTTCTCGCGCGCGCAGTGGGCGCAGCAGTACCAGTGCTCGCCCGACTGCACGCCGTGCCCGATGACCTTGGTGCCGCAGTGCTCGCAGATGGGCGCCATGGCCTCGATCGCGCACTGGAAGCAGTCGAAGGTGTGCACCGCTCCCTGCGCGTGCACCTCGAACGCCATGTCGTAGTCGTTGCCACAGGTCTCGCAGACAGCCATGGTGATCCCCTTTCCGCCGGGGGGATACCCGGTTCCGTGGTGTCTTTGTCCCAAGGCACCACCATATTCAGCCCGCCCGCCCCCGTCACGAGCGCGGGGCGACGGCGCGGGCGAGCAGGGGAAGACCCAGCAGGCCCAGCGCGGCCAGGGCGGCGGGCAGGCCGATCCACCCGCTCAGCCCCGCCACCAGCAGCGGGCTCACCACGAACCCCGTGTACGAGATCGTGGACACCCCCCACACCATCGTCCCGCTGGGATCGTCGGCGGCGGCCCGGCTGAGCAGCGCCGGCACCAGCGGCCCGAGCGCCAGCCCGGTCAGCCCGAACCCCGCCAGCGAGGCCGCCGCTCCCCCGCCGAGCCCGGCCAGGGCGATGCCGGCGCCGCCGCCCGCCCCGGCCACCGCGTACAACGCCTTGAGCGGCAGCCGGGGCAGCGCCTGCGCGACCAGCCGGCCCGCCGTCAGCGCCGCCATGTAGATCGCGGGCGCGGCGCTGGCGACCAGCGGCGTGGCGTCGCGGTGCTCCTCCAGCAGCAGCACCGACCACTGCTCGACGGAGTTCTCGATGATCAGGACGCAGGCGGCCAGCGCGCCCAGCACGACCGCCGCGCCCCACAGCCGCCGCCCGTCGCCGCCGCCGTTCCCCTCCGGCAGGCCGCGGCCCAGGGGCAACGCCACCAGGGTGAGCGAGGTGGCCGCCACGATCGCGGCGATGATCAGCAGGACGGTGGCCGCGCCGAGCCCGTACGAGCGGGCCAGCCCGGTCAGCGGGGCCGCAGCGATGACCGCGACCGGGAAGGCGGCGTGGACCGGCTGGAAGAGGCGGCGGCCCGTCTCGCGTTCGGCGCGGCCGGTGGCCAGGTTCAGCGCGATGTCGAGGGCGCCGCTGGCGGCGCCGACCAGCAGCAGGGCCAGCGCGAGCTGCCAGGCGTCGCCGGCCCGCCCGATGCCGGCCACGGCGAGCGCGAACAGGATCATGGTCACCGCCAGCGCGGCCCGCTCGCGCCCTCTGGCCAGCCGCCCGGTCAGCGCCATCGCGGGCAGGGCGCCCACCGGTACGGCGCTGAGCGCCAGCCCGAGGTCCCCGGCCGTGATGCCGAGCCCCGCCTTGACGGCGGGCAGCAGGGCCGACCACGACCCCCAGAAAACGCCCCAGGCCGCACAGACCGCGATCAACGGCATCTACCAGTACTCCTTGAAATTCCGGTCAGGACACAGTAAAGATCAGCCTTGCCCAAATACCCCTTCGAAGGGAAGCTCGTGCTCATCCGTTCGGTCATCGCGGCCAGCCTGGTAGCCGCAGGAATCGCCGCCGTCCCGTCCTCCGCGTACGCCGCCACCGCCGCGTACACCCCTGAGCGCGTCTGCGGCAAGGGCTTCCACCGCGTCAAGGACGGCCACCGCGCGATGACGACGCGCGACGGCGCCGTTTTCGGACACGTATACCTCATGTACAACAAGCGCGCCGGGAAGAACTGCGTCGCCGCGATCAAGACCGCCTACACGGGCACGCGCACGGTCACCGGCGCCTACCTGGAGGTCAAGGGCGGCGGCCGCAGCGAGGACGAGCAGCGCTACCAGTACTACGCCGAGACCGGCCACGTGGACGGCGCGTGGAAGTGCGTGCGGTACGCGGGCTGGACCCGCGACCCCGACAACCGCGTCACGGCCTGGGGCGGGCGCAAGAGCTTCGGCAACTGCGGCGGCTGATCGGGGGTAGGGATCCCCTGGACGAACCTTTTTTCGCCGTGGCTGTCACATCCGGGCGGGCTGTCCCGTCCCTGGTGATGACTACGCAATCACGGAGGTTCTCATGACCCAGCGGATCAATGTCGCCCAGCAGGTGCCCCAGGCTTTCCACCACTTCCTTGCCGTGGAGAAGCTACTGCACGAGAGCGAGCTGCCCACCAGCACGCTTGAGCTGGTCAAGCTGCGGGCCAGCCAGATCAACGGCTGCGCCTACTGCGTGGACATGCACAGCCGCGACATGAAGAAGGCGGGCGAGAGCGACGAGCGGCTCTGGATGGTGGCGGCGTGGCGCGAGGCCACGGTGTTCACCCCCGAGGAGCGGGCCGCGCTGGCCCTGACGGAGGAGGCGTGCCGGCTGGCGGACCGCGAGGCCGTGCCGGACGCGGTGTGGCAGCAGGCGGCCGAGCACTACAGCGACAAGCAGCTCGGCCTGCTCATCGTGGCGCTCGCCATGATCAATGCCTGGAACCGGATCAACGTCATCGCACGGACGACGCCCGGTCAGTGACCGCGGGCACCGGCCCAGTCCGTAGAAATCCATTGAGCGGGCGGGCCGGCCCGGATTAGGTTGGCGCGCATGGCGGGGGGAAAGGATCCGTCATGCCGCCGCCAAACGGCGCGGCGCACGATCGGGAGAAGGAGAGCGGGCGCGCTTCGGAAGGGGGAGACCATGAAACGCGTCAGGATCGCCAAACCCGCTGTGAAGCGGCGTCCCTGGACGACGGAGCTGGACCTGAGATCGCCGGCGGGCCGACGGCTCCCCTATTGACCTGCTCCTTACACCGAACTTACGGGGGTATCGGTAGATAACAGAGGTAACAAGAACATCACGGGGGGCTCACGATGAAGAGGCTTGTGGTGGTGCCGCCACACGTTGCGAGGCACAAGGTCCGCGACATCCGCTCGGCCGGCCGCCGCAAGCCCCCCGCTGATCCCAAGGTGGTCCATCTGCACGCCTACACCGGCAAGAACGTCATCCGTTTCCCCGGTGGGCCCGCTCCGGCCGCCTGAGTCAGCCGTACAGGCGCTGGGCGTAGGTCTCGCCGTAGTAGCTTTCGAGCTGTTCGAGGCTTTCCTCCACCTTCTGCACGTCCTTGACGAGCCTGGCGTGCGACGGCAGGGTGTCGGCGCCCCACGAGTCGGGCTTCCACAGGGACGAGCGCAGGAACGCCTTGGCGCAGTGGAAGAAGATCTGCTCGATCTCGACGACGAGGGCGAGGTGCGGGCGGTGGCCCTTCACGATCATCTCGTCGAAGAACGGGGCCTCGCGGACGAGCCGGGCCCGGCCGTTGATGCGCAGGGTCTCGTTCCTGCGGGGGATCAAGAAGATCAACCCCACATGCGGATTCTTCAGGATATTGAGGAAGCCGTCCGCCCGGCGGTTCCCCGGGCGGTCCGGGATCGCGATCGTGGTGTCGTCGATGACGTGCACGAACCCGGCCGGGTCGCCCTTGGGCGAGACGTCGCAGTTGCCGGCCTCGTCCGAGGTGGCGATCAGGCAGAACGGCGAGGCCGCCAGCCACTCGCGGTCACGCTCGTGCAGCCGCTGCCTCTCCTTGGTCGCGGCCCTCGGCATGACCTCGCCGAGCAGCTCGCGCAGTTCCGCCTCCGACCCGATCTCGGCCCAGCTCATGTGATCTCCCTTCGGGGGTAACACCCCATTTTGTCAGGGAATCGGGTCGAGCATCCGGTGTGGTGTCCGGAGGGCGAGACTGACCTGGTCCTGTCGCGTGTCGCCGGCCAGGCCCGGCCCCGGGCGCATCTCGACCTCGGCGAGCGTGACGAGCCCGCCGCAGGTCCGGCAGTACGACGTGGGCTCCAGGCGGCCGCCGCAGGTCACGTGGTGGAACAGGCGGTGCGGGCCGCGCGTGGACAGGTGCCGCTCGCCCCATTGGGCCAGCGCCAGCACGGGCAGCCAGAGCTCCTGCCCGACGGGGGTCACCACGTACTCGTCGCGGGGCGGCGTCTCCTGGTAGCGGCGGCGTTCGAGCACCCCGGCCGCCACCAGCGTGGACAGCCGCTGGGACAGCACCGCCTTCGGGATGTCGAGGTGGGCCTGGAAGTCGCCGAAGCGGCGCACGCCGTACAGGGCGTCGCGGACGATGAGCAGCGTCCAGCGCTCGCCGATCACCTCCAGCGCGCTGGCCAGGGCGCAGCTCTGGCCGTCGTAGTTCTTGCCGAGTGCCATACCCGCCATGTTAGTTCATTCACCGAACCGTGTTAGTCTGCGCCGCATGAGTTCAATGACCGAACCGACTGTGCGGCCGGGAACGCTCGCCGTCGCCTCATCGGCGCCGCTGCTCGTCCTGACCAACTTCACGCTGCCGATGGCGACGCTCCCGCAGACCGCCGCCTCGCTCGGGGCCGGGCCGACCGGGCCGGTGTGGATCCTGGGCTCGATCGCGCTGGGCCTGTCGTCGTTGCTGCTGGTGGCCGGCGGGCTGGCCGACGACTACGGGCGCCGGCGGGTGCTCGTGACGGGCGCCGCGGTCATGGCCGCCGCCGAGGTGGTCTCCGCGCTCAGCCCGAACGTGCCGCTGTTCGTGCTGGCCAGGCTCGTGCAGGGCGGGGCCGGCGCGGCCGTGCTGGCCGCCAGCCTCGGCATCGTCGGGCACACCTACCCGGCCGGGCCCGAGCGGGTCCGGGCCACCGCCCGGTACGGGGCCATGATCGGGCTGGGCACGGCCGTGGGGCCGCTGCTGTCCGGGGCGCTGGCCGGGGTGGCGAGCTGGCGGTCCGCGTACTGGCTGATGGCGGCCGGCGCGCTGGCACTGGCCGCCGCGTCCGCGCGGACGCTGGAGGAGTCGCGCTCCGCGGCGCCGCGCCGGTTCGACGTGCCCGGCGTGGTGCTGCTCACCCTGGGGGTCGCCGCGCTGGTCGCCGGCGTGACCGAGGGGCGCGCCGGATGGTCGCGGCCGGTCGTGCTCGTGGCCTTCGCGCTGGCCGTGGTGCTGGTGGGGGCGTTCGTGGCCGTCGAGCGGCGGCGGGCCGAGCCGCTGCTGGACCTGGAGCTGTTCCGGCGACCGGTCTTCCTCGTGGCGACCGGCGGGGCGCTGGTCGTCGGGGCGGCGGTCGTGGGGCTGCTCGGCTACCTGCCGACCGTGCTGCAGACCGCGCACGGGCTGACGCCGCTGGACACGGCGCTGCTGTTCTGCGTCTGGTCGGGGCTGTCGTTCGTGGCCTCGCTGCTCGGCGGGCTCGTCCCCTTGCGGGCCGCGGGACGGCTGGCGCTCGGGCTCGGGCTGACCGCGGCCGGGTTCGCCGGGCTCCTGGGCGTGGGCGCCTCCCTGTCGCTGCCGCTGATCGTCGGCGGGCTGGCGGTGAGCGGGGTCGGATCCGGGCTGATCAACTCCTCGATCACCCACCTGGCGATCGAGAGCGTGCCCGCGCACCGGGTGAGCATGGGCTCAGGGGCCAACAACACGGCCCGGTACATCGGGTCGTCCCTGGGGGCGGCCGGGATCGCGGCGGTCGTCGGCGGCCTCGGGCCCGCGCAGGGGGCGGCGGTCGCGGTGGGCGCGTGCGTGCTGCTGACCGCCGTCACGGCCCTGGCCGCGCTGCTCGTCCGCGCCTGAGATCACCAGCGACGGCCCGTCGCGTTCTCCTGAGCCTTCACCGGCGGCGAGCGCGGGCCATCGCGCTCTGTTGAGCCTGCTACCAGCGGCGGGCGCGGGCCATCGCGCCGAGCAGGGCGTCGCGCTCCATGACGAAGCTGCGCGGCTCCACGCCCTGCCGCTCGGCCCGCAGGTGCAGCAGGGTCAGCTCCGTCGCCGCCTGCTGGTAGTCGCTCATCGCCCGGCCGAGCCCCACTCCCCTGGCCCACTTGCGGGCCGCCTTGCGCGCCGACAGCGTGGTGAGCATCCGCACGTCCGTGTCGTTGATCAACCCGGTCTGCTGGTACGCCGGCAGGTAGTACCCCATCCTGGCGACGAGCTGGCGGCGCTCGACGACGGTCACCACGATGATCAGGATCAGCGCCGCCATGATGACCAGGTACGCCGCACCCAGCCACTCCAGCGAGCCGGTGGTCGCGGCGCCGTTCCAGAGCCCGTGCAGGAAGACCGCGGCCACGTAGCCGAGCGGCACGGCGGCGTACCTGGCGACGTTGCCGCGGGTGAGCGCGTAGGCCACGCCCAGCCCGAACATGGAGGTGTAGATCGGGTGGCCCAGCGGGTCGATCAGGCCACGCAGGACGAAGAGCTGCACCGCCGCCCCGGCGCCGTCCTCGCCGAACGCCAGCAGGTAGTAGCCGACGTTCTCCACGGCGGCGAAGCCCAGGCCGGCCATGGACGCGTACACGATGCCGTCGGTCAGCCCGTCGATCTCGGCGCGCCGGCGCAGGAGCAGCAGCAGCGCGGAGCCCTTGAGCGCCTCCTCCACGACCGGCGCGATCACGACGGTGCCGATGTTCTCCACGGCGGTGGAGGTGTAGCCGGCCCTGGCGAAGAACTCCTGGCCGACGAGCGTCAGCGCGATGCCCGCCACGATCGCCACGCCCGCGCCCCACGCGAAGGCGAACGCGAGGTTCAGCTTCGGCTCGGGCTCCAGCCGGTCGAGCGAGAGCACCGCCGCCAGCAGCACCGGCAGCGGCGCCACGGCCAGCAACGCCGACAGGCCGAACCCGATGGGACCACCTGACAGCAGCATGACGACCAGCACGATCAGCGCGAGGACGCCCGAGACGACCAGCCCGATGAGCAGGGCCTTGCTGGGGCGCTGGGCGAGCGGGGGAGCAGTCATGGTGATGCCTCTCTTCCCGTTGGGTTCGCCCACTATGCGCGCCGCGCATCTACAGGCGCTTAACGGTCACTTGATTCGCGGTAGTACGGATCCGCCACGACGGGCTCACCGTCCGTGTACGAATACACCTCCCGGCCCGAGATGAACACCCTCAGGGCCCGGCTCATGACGTCCAGCGGGTCTCCCGACCAGATGACGACGTCGCCGTCGAGGCCAGGGCGCAGCGCACCGACCCGGTCGTCGAGGCCCATGATGCGGGCCGGGTTGACGGTGATCGAGCGCAGCGCGGCGGCCGGGTCGAGCCCTTCCTTGACCGCCAGAGTGGCCTGGTGCACCAGGAAGTGGATGGGCACCACCGGGTGGTCGGTGGTGATCGCCAGCTCGACGCCCGCGCGGTCGAGGATGCCGGGGTTGCGCAGCGAGCGGTGGCGCAGCTCGACCTTCGAGCGGCTGGTGAACAGCGGGCCGATGATGACCGGCACGTTCCGCTCGGCCAGGGTGTCGGCCAGCAGGTGGCCCTCGGTGCCGTGGTTGATCACCAGGCGGTAGCCGAACTCGCCGGCCAGCCGCAGCGCGGTGGCGATGTCATCGGCCCGGTGGGTGTGCTGGCACCAGGGCAGCTCGCCGTCCAGCACCCGCACCAGGATCTCCAGCGTGCCGTCACGGTCGAACGGCTTGCCCTCCTGCTCGGCGGCGGCCCGGCGCGCCTTGTAGTCCTGGGCCTTCATGAAGGCGTCCCTGATCACCGCGGCCACGCCCTGCCTCGTGCTGGGCAGCTTCTTCTGATCGCCGTAGACGCGCTTGGGGTTCTCGCCGAGCGCGCTCTTCACGCTCACCGGCTCCTTGAGCAGCATCTCGTCCACCGACCGGCCCCAGCACTTGATCGCGACGGTCTGGCCGCCGATCGGGTTGCCGGAGCCCGGCTTGATCACCGCCGTCGTGACACCGCCGGACAGCGCGTCACCGAAGGCCAGGTCGGCCGGGTTGATGGCGTCCAGCGCGCGCAGGCGGGCGCCGTTCGGGTCGGTCATCTCGTTGGTGTCCTGCCCGGCCCAGCCCTCCGCCTCCTCGTGCACGCCCAGGTGGCCGTGGGCCTCCACGAAGCCCGGCAGCACCCACGCGCCGGCGGCGTCCACGACCCGGGTGCCCTCCGGCACGGCCACGTCCCGCCCGACCGCGGCGATCTTCCCGTCCTGGATGAGCACGGTTCCGCCGTCGATGGGGTCGCCGTCGACGGGCACGACATATCCGCTGGTAATCGCAAGATTCATGGCTTGTAACCTATCGCGGGTGGGTAGTGGGGCCGGATGATCTCAGATCTCTACCGCCGTTGGTTGCTGGAGCTCTGGAACGGCGACTTCGCGCTGGCGTACGAGCTGGTCACCCCCGACTTCGCCGGGCACTGGCCGGGCATGGAGGTGTCGGGGCCCGAGGGGCTGGCCGAGGCCCTGCGGCAGGGGCACGCACCCTTCGACGACGTGAAGATCACGCTCGACGTGGGGCCGATCGTGGACGGGGACCTGGTGTCGGCCCGGTGGACGTTCGCGGGCGCGTACCGGGGCGGGCTGCCCGGCGCGACGGCCGCTCCTGGCACCAGGATCGCGTTCAGCGGGCACGACATCCTGCGGGTCCGGGAGGGGAGGTTCGCCGAGTACTGGGTGATCTCGGACGTCCAGACGCTCAACCGCCAGCTCGGTATAGGGTGATATTTCCCGATTTAGAGGCTGGTGCATGGCGGAGAACTACGGCGCGGAGCCGGCCCCTCAGTCGCTCAGCGACGAGGAGCTGTCCGGCCTGCTGGCCGAGCAGCGCTTCGGCGCGCTCGCCACGGTCAAGGACAACGGCCGCCCCCACCTGTCCACCGTCCGATACGCCTGGGACGCGCGCCATCGCGTGGCCCGCATCTCCACCATCGCCGGCCGGCTCAAGGTCCGCCAGCTCCAGAAGGATCCCCGGTGCTCGCTGTACGTGGCGGGCGACGACTTCCGCGCCTTCGCCATCGCCGAGGGCGAGGCCGAGCTGTCGCCCGTCAGCCTGGAGGCTGGGGATGAGGTGGGACTGGAACTGCTCGCCATGCAACCGCCGTTCGCGGGGGCGGAGGAGGAGCTGGCGTTCTTGCGGCAGGTGGTGGAGGACCGGCGCCTGGTGATCCGGCTCCGCGTCTCCCGCCTATCCGGAACGTCCCTACCCGTCACCTGACAACCACCCCCGCACGGCGCACCGCCCGCCGCCCGCACGCCTGCTCCGCCCACCCGGCGGCTCCCGTGGCGCCTGGCTCCGCCCCGGCCCGCCATCGACCGCACCTTCCTCCGGCCGGCCTGCCGCCATCGACCGCACGCCTGCTCCGGCGGCCTGACCGACACCGCCCCTCGCCCCCCGCGCCGCCGCCGGTCGGGCCCTCCCCGGCGCCCGGCTTCGGGCCTCAGGTGCGTGCCGCTGCTGTCGGGGCCGCGCGCCGTCGTCCGCGCGCAGGCCCTTGTCAGGTGGGCGGCGCGGGCTTACGATCCGGCTAATTATTAGGAAACTTTCTTTAATGAAAGGTCTCCGACGTGCGCCGATTAGCCACCCCCCTGATCGCCGTCCTCGTGATCACCGCCCTGTGCGGCCTCCCCGCCCAGGCAGCCAGCCGCCTCGTCGCCACGTTCTCGCTGTCCGGCACCACCGGCACGTTCGTGGTGAGCAACCCGGGCACGACCGCCGTGACCGGCTGGTCGATCGTGTTCGAGCTCCCCGCCGGCGTCACCGCGTCCAGCCCGCAGCACGCCACCATCAGGCAGAGCGGCACGAAAGTGACCCTCACCCCGGCCTACTACATCGCCACCCTGCAGCCGGGCAGGACCACCGACCCGTACAGCCCCAAGGTCACGCTCAGCTCCCCCGCCCAGCCGGTGAGCTGCCTCATCGACGGGGCCAACTGCGACGGCAGCGGCGGCGACCCGCCCGCCAAGCCCCCGGTCACCGCCACGTACGAGGTGAGCGGCAGCGCGGCGAAGTTCGTGGTGGCCAACAACGGCACGACCGCGCTCAGCGGTTGGACGATCGTGTTCGACCTGCCGGCCGGGGTCACCGCGAGCAATGCCCAGCACGCCTCGCTCAGCCAGAGCGGCCGTACGGTGACGCTGACCCCCGCGCACTACAACACGACCGTGAACGCGGGCGCGACCACCGAGCCGTACAGCCCGTCCTTCACGGTCAGCACCGCGGGCGCCGAGCCGACGAGCTGCCGGATCAACGACGTGAACTGCGACGGCAGCCCCGACGCGCCGCCGGGCGCGCCCGGGAACCTGCGCTCGCCCGCCAGGACGACGAGGACGGTCACGCTGGCCTGGGACGCCGCCACCCCGGGCAGCCTGCCGATCACCGGGTACGAGGTCTACCAGGGCTCCTCGCTCGCCGCCTCCGTCACCGGCACCACGGCGATCGTCTCGGGCCTGTCGCCCTCGACCGCGTACACGTTCACGGTGAAGGCCAGGGATCGCAAGGGCACGCTGTCACCGGCGTCCGCGCCGCTGGCGGTCACCACCCGCGATCCGGCCGATGACACGCAGCCGCCGACCGCGCCCGGTGACGTGCGCAGCACGGCACGGACGTCGTCCAGCATCACGCTGACCTGGTCGGCTTCCTCCGACAATTCCGGCATCGCCAGCTATGACGTCTCCATCGGCTCTTGGGTGGCGATGACCGTCTCCGGCACCACGGCCGTCGTCTCGGGGCTCGCGCCCTCGACCGAGTACGCGTTCACCGTGCGGGCCCGCGACCTGTACGACAACCTCTCGCCGGCCAGTGCCGTGGTGAAGGCGTCCACGGCCGACATCGTCGAGACCGGCTACGCCCGCGTCGGATATTTCGTGCAATGGGGCATCTACGGCCGCCAGTACTTCGTCCGCGACCTCGACACCACCGGCGCGGCGGCCAAGCTGACCCACATCAACTACGCGTTCGCCAACATCGACCCGCAGAACCTCACCTGCCTGCAAGGCGTCACGAAGGGCACCACCACCGACCCTCAGGACCCGAACCAGGGCGACGGCGCGGGTGACGCGGAGGCCGACTACGGCCGGCCGTTCAGCGCCGCGCAGTCGGTGGACGGCGTGGCCGACACCGGCTGGG
The DNA here is from genome assembly GCF_012034275.1 of Nonomuraea composti. NCBI lineage: Bacteria > Bacillati > Actinomycetota > Actinomycetes > Streptosporangiales > Streptosporangiaceae > Nonomuraea > Nonomuraea composti. The sequence continues at coordinate 62,391 of NZ_JAATEP010000036.1, forward strand.
AGAAGCTGCGCGGCAACTTCAACCAGCTCAGGAAGCTCAAGGCCAAGCACCCGCACCTCAAGGTGCTGATCTCGCTCGGCGGCTGGACGTACTCCAAGTACTTCTCGGACGTGGCGGCCACGGACGCCTCCCGCAAGAAGTTCGTGGCGTCGTGCATCGACCTCTACATCAAGGGCGACCTGCCCGCCTACAACGGCGCGGGCGGCCCCGGCACGGCGGCGGGCATCTTCGACGGCATCGACCTCGACTGGGAGTGGCCGGGCGCCGAGGGGCACGCGGGCAACCACGTCAGCCCGGCCGACAAGGCGAACAACACGCTGCTGATCGCCGAGTTCCGCCGCCAGCTCGACGCGCTGACGGCGACGACAGGCAAGCGGTACCAGCTCACGGCGTTCACGCCGGCCGATCCGGCCAAGATCGCCGCCGGCTGGGACCTCCCCGAAGTCAAGAAATATCTCGATATCTTTAATGTCCAGGGGTACGACTTCCACGGCGCCGGCAGCGACAACTCCTGGGAGCCCAACCGCACCGGCCACCAGGGCAACCTCCACCTCGACACCGACAGCCCGTACACCCCGGACTTCAGCGTCGAACGCGCCGTGGACGTCTACCTCCAGGCCGGCGTCCACCCCCGCAAGATCACGATCGGCCTGGCGTACTACGGCCGCGGCTGGCAGCGGGTCGCCGACGGCGGCAGGTACGGCGAATGGCAGGCCGCCGGCGGGGCCGCCCCCGGCCAGTTCCAGGAGGAGGCCGGCACCCGCGGCTACACGAACCTGCTGGCCATGGTGCCCGGCTGCACGGTCAGGCACGACGAGCAGGCAGTGGCCACCTACTGCTTCACCGGGGACGGCGGGCAGTGGTGGACGTTCGACGACGCCTGGTCGATCGGCAAGAAGACGGCCTGGCTGCGCAGCAAGGGGCTGCTCGGGGCGATGATCTGGGAGATGTCCGGCGATTCGGGCACGCTGACCAGCGCCCTCGACGCGGGCCTGCGCTGACCCTCGGACGCGCCGGGGCGGACCTCTTCCGCACGCGACCCTCCGCCCCGGCCACTTCCCCACGCAACCCCGCCCCAGCCACCTCCTCACGGACCCATGGGATCCAGGCGACCCACGCGACCCAGCGCCCTCGCACCGGCCGCCTCCGCACGCAACTCACACCCACCCGCCCGGTCCCGTTCCGGCGCGTCCGCGTGTCGAATGCTCATCCGCGCGGCACCCCAGGGTTACGCTGCTCTCAACTCCCAGTCATGCGATCTTGTCACCGTCGAGTCGCAGTGCCTCCCCACTTCGAGGAGACCCATGTTCAGGCGACTCGCCGTCCTCATCGCGACCTCCCTCACCTTCCTCCCCCTGGCCACCGCCACCCCCGCCGACGCCGCGACCGTCATCAACGTCGCGCACCGGGGCGCCTCCGCCTACGCCCCCGAGAACACGATCGCCGCCTTCGACCTGGCCGCCGAGCAGGGCGCCGACCTGTTCGAGCTCGACGTCCAGGAGACCAAGGACCACGAGCTGGTCCTGATGCACGACACCACCCTGTCCCGCACCACGAACGCCGAGCAGGTCTTCCCCGGCATGTCCCCCTGGAACGTCGGCGACCTCACGCTCGACCAGATCCGCGAGCTGGACGCCGGCTCGTGGGTGTCGGACAAGTACGAGGGCGAGCGCGTCCCCACTCTCGGCGAGGTGCTGCGCGAGATGAGCGGCTCGGGCATGGGCCTGCTGCTGGAGGTCAAGTCGCCGGAGCTGTACGCGGGCATCGAGTCCCGCATCGCCGCCGAGCTGCGCCGCCACCCGTCGTGGCTGGCGCCCGGCAGGCTCGTGGTGCAGTCGTTCGACTGGGAGTCGATGCGCAGGTTCGACCGGTTGCTGCCCGAGGTGCCGATCGGCCTGCTCGGCATGCCCTCGACGGGGGAGCTGCCGGGGCTGGCGAGGTTCGCCGACCAGATCAACCCGCCGTACACGACGCTCACGGCCTCGTACGTCCGCCGCGTCCACGCCCTCGGCATGAAGCTCCTCACGTGGACCGTGGACAGCTCGTCCAGCATGCGCCGCATGATCGGCTACAGGGTGGACGGCATCATCACCAACCGCCCCGACGTGCTGAGCGGCCTGCTCAGCTCCTGACCTCCCGGACGGCCGCCCCGCTCCGGTCCGCTAGGACGAGGGAGCAACCGGAGCCGGGACGGCCGTGGCCCGGTCCCACGCCGCCCGCACCCCCAGCCAGAAGATCAGGGCATACCCGGCGAACAACCCCAGCATCGCCGCCATCAACGCCATCTCCGGCAATCCGGTGGCGTCCATCAGGTAGTCGATCACCGCGACGTAGTCCCGCTCCGCCCAGTGCCACACGGCGTACACGATGAGCTGCAGCAACGGGCTGATCACGAAGGCGGTGCCGGCCAGCGTGGCCAGCACGCGCGGCGGCCCGCCGCGCCGCGCCGCCAGCAGCCCGATCGCCACCCACGCCACCACCTGCGTGGCGACCACCCCGGACACGGCGACCAGCACGTTCCCCCACGGGTCGGGAGCGTCGCGGTGGTAGTCGATGCAGCAGTCCAGCCCGACGATCATGTCCTGGTTGCCGATCAGCCGCGCGACGGCCACCATGGCCAGCCTGTGCACCCCGTACAGCAACGCCCCGAACACCACGGCGAGCACCGCGATCCGCCTCATACCCGGCAGCATGACCGACGGGCCCGCGCCCGATCCATCCCGCTGTCCGCTACTGGACACCCTTGCGCAGGTGCCGGGCGGTCTGCTCGTCGGCCGGGAAGTACGCCTCCACCGCGATCTCCTCCAGCGTGACGTCGAACGCCGCGCCGAACGTCGTGATCGTGCTGAAGAAGCACAACTCCCGCCCCCGGTGCTCGATCCGGATCGGCAGGGCGATGTCGGTGGGCGCGTCCGCCACGGGGCCGGCCTCCCCGCCGTACTGGCGTACCTCCTCCAGCAGCGCGCTCAGCTCCGGATCGCCGGTACGCGCCACCTGCCGGGCCAGCCGCGGCACCAGGAAGCCGCGCACCTGCGCCAGGTTCCGCAGCCGCGGCGCGAACCCGCCCGGATGCAACCCCAGCCGCATCATGTTCACCGGCGGCTCCAGCAACGCCGCGTCCACCCCGTCCAGGAACACCTCGGCCGCCGCGTTCGCGAGCAGCAGGTTCCACCGGCTGTCCACCGCCAGCGCGGGGAACGGCTCGTGGCCCCGCAGCACCTGCTCCACCGCCTCGCGCGCCGCCGCCAGATCCGGATCGGCCAGCGGCCGTTCCCGGTAGACGGGGGCGTGCCCGGCGGCGACGAGCAGCCGGTTGCGCTCGCGCAGCGGCACCCCGAGGTGCTCGGCCAGGTGGATCACCATCGACCGGCTGGGGATCGTCCGGCCCGTCTCCACGAAGCTGACGTGCCGGGCGGACACGTCCGCCTGTATGGCCAGGTCGAGCTGGCTGAGCTTGCGCCGGTGCCGCCACTCGCGCAGCAGCTCCCCGACCGGACGGTCCTGTCGCATGGGCTCGGTTGTAGCCGATCGCGGGCGCCCGCCGCCATTACATGTCATGTAATCGACGACACGGGACGCCACCTGCGACGGTTCCCTTCATGAACGACAACAAGGACATCGTGCTGCACGGCTTCAAGGAGTTCGCCGCCGGCAACCTCGGCATCCTCCGCACGCTCCTGCACGAGGACTTCGTCGAGCACGGCCCCGGCAACCCGTCCGGGCGGGACGCGTGGATCGAGTACACCGCCGCCTCGCCCGTGGCCGGCGCCCGCCTCGACCTCAAGCGGATCATCGCCGAAGGCGACCTCGTCATGGTCCATTACCACATGATCCCGGCGGGCGACGAGCGCGGCATGGCCGTCGTGGACATCTGGCGGCTGGTGGACGGCCGGATCGCCGAGCACTGGGACGTCGTCCAGCCGGTGCCGGAGCCAGGCTTGATCCCGAACGGCATGCTCTAGCCCGCTTCGCGGGACGGCAGGACGGCGACCAGAAGCGTCACCCCCACGGCGATGCCCAGGACGTGCTCGGCGACCACGACCCCCGCGTACTCGGCGCTGACGAACCCACCCGGCCGCAACAGCACCATGGGCAGCTTCCAGCAACTCCACGCGAACAACGACCCCGACGCCGCGAAGCCGATCACCACGGGAACCCACCGCCGCAGCCACGGGGGCCGGCGGCGCGTGAGCGTCCAGCCGCTCCAGGCCCCGAGCAACGCCCACAGACCCGAGCTGACGTTGAGCAGCCGCTCATGACCATGCAGGAAAGCCCGATCCAACCCCAACGTCCCACCCATCCCCCAGTACACCCAGAGCGCCCCCAGCCCAACGGCCACCACCGCGCCCATCGTGATCACCGAGGACGGACGGGCTGGGCCATCCCCTGCGAAGGCCCGCGGCCACCTCTCCCACAGATAGATCGGCACCGCCACGGCCAGCCCCACCCCCATCCCGCCGAACCCGACACCGATGAGAGCCTCCTCCGCCCGCACGACCTCCTCGCCCTCCAGCAGACTGCTGACCAGGACGTAAGGCAGCATCGGCACCAGAAACCCCGCCCCGACCCAGCAGACCAGGACCACCGGCACGCCCGGCAACCGCCGCCCCCACGGCTGGGCGAGCGCCAGCCCGAGCGCGATCCCCGCCGCCGCCATCACGACGGTGACGGCGTTCAACACCACCCAGCCGGCGCTCCCGAACCCCTCCGGCGGATGCCCGAGCAGCCCCGCGACGACCCACCCGACCTTGACGACCAGATAGAGCGCCATGCTTCCCGCCGCCCCGTAACCCGCACCCCTGCGCACCCGGCTCCACCACACGGCATCCCCCGACCTCCACCGATCACGACAGCGTCGAGCATCGCGAAGCCGAACGACGGCGGGACTCCCCCGCCGGCGTGACGCCGCTCCCCCGCGCGAGGGAGAGGAGTCACACCGAGAGAGGCCCGGAGACAGAAGAGGGGGCCCGGAACGATGTCCGGACCCCCTTCTCAAGCAGACCCTACGGGCCTACCTGCCGTTTCCCTCGTCTCAGCTGCAGCCGCTGGTCGAGCCGCAGCCCTCGCACACGTAGCAGCTACCCGCAGGACGCATCTTGGTGCCGCAGGTCATGCACAGCGGCGCGTCGGCGGTGAAGCGCTGGTGGCTCTCCAGCGTCAGCTCCTGGGCCGGCTGCGCGGACTCCTCCTTCGGCTGGGCCGCGGCGGCCTCGATCGGCGCCGACTGGGCCAGCGCCTCCCGGTCGACCGTCTCCTGGAGGGCCGCCGGGTCCTCGCCGCGCTGCTGCGCCGCGCGCTCGGCCGCCGAGAAGATGCCCAGCGCCGCCCGCTCCTCATAGGGCAGGTGGTCGAGGGCCAGGCGGCGGAAGATGTAGTCCATCACCGAGGTGGCCATGCGGATGTCGGGGTCGTCCGTCATACCGGCCGGCTCGAAGCGCATGTTGACGAACTTGCTCATGTACGTCTCCAGCGGCACGCCGTACTGGAGCCCGATGGAGATCGCCACCGAGAAGGCGTCCATGACGCCCGCCAGCGTCGAGCCCTGCTTGGACATCTTGAGGAAGACCTCGCCGAGCCCGTCGTCGGGGTAGGACGAGGCGGTCATGTAGCCCTTGGCGCCGCCCACCGTGAAGCGGGTGGTCGTGCTCGGCCGCTGGTTCGGCATGCGCCGCCGGGTCGGCCGGTTGACCTCGATGACCTTGACCTCGGGCTCCTTCGGCTGCTCCTGCTGCTTCTTGGAGCCGTCGCCGGCCGACAGCGGCTGGCCGACCTTGCAGTTGTCGCGGTAGACGGCCAGGGCCTTGAGGCCGAGCTTCCAGCCCTCCATGTAGACCTGCTCGATGTCGTCGATCGTGGCCGACTCGGGCAGGTTGACCGTCTTGGAGATGGCGCCGGACAGGAACGGCTGCGTGGCCGCCATCATCCGGACGTGGCCCATGGGCGCGATCGCCCGCTCGCCCATCGCGCAGTCGAACACCTCGTAGTGCTCGGGGCGCAGGCCGGGGGCGTCGACGACGTGGCTGTGCTCGCCGATGTACTCGACGATGGCCTCGATCTGCTCCTGCTGGTAGCCGAGCTGCTTGAGCGCCCGCGGGATCGTCTGGTTGACGATCTGCATGGAGCCGCCGCCCACGAGCTTCTTGAACTTGACCAGCGCCAGGTCCGGCTCGATGCCGGTCGTGTCGCAGTCCATCATGAGGCCGATCGTGCCGGTGGGCGCGAGGAGGCTGGCCTGGGCGTTGCGGTAGCCGTTCTTCTCGCCCAGCTTGAGGCACTCCGCCCACTGGCGCGACGCCTCGGAGTGGATCTTCGCGTCCATCGTGCCGATGGTGCGCAGGTCGTCGTTGGCCGCGGCGTGCTTGCGCATGACGCGCTTGTGCGGCTCGGCGTTCCTGGCATAGCCGTCGTACGGGCCGACGACCCCGGCCAGCTCGGCGCTGCGCCGGTAGGACACACCGGTCATCAGGGACGTGATCGCGGCCGCCACCGCGCGCCCGCCGTCGGAGTCGTAGGCGTGGCCCGTCGCCATGAGCAGCGCGCCGAGGTTGGCGTAGCCGATGCCGAGCTGCCGGTAGGCGCGCGTCGTCTCGCCGATCTTCTCCGTCGGGAAGTCGGCGAACGTGATCGAGATGTCCATCGCGGTGATGATCAGCTCGGTCAGCTTGACGAAGTCGGCGACGTTGAAGGAGTTGTCGTCCTTCAGGAACTTCAGCAGGTTGATGCTGGCCAGGTTGCAGGAGGAGTTGTCGAGGTGGACGTACTCGCTGCACGGGTTGCTGGCCGTGATGCGGCCCGTCTCGGGCGTGGTGTGCCAGTCGTTGATCGTGTCGTCGTACTGCACGCCGGGGTCGGCGCACTCCCACGCCGCCTTCGCCATCTTGCGGAACAGGTCTCTCGCATCGACCTTCTCGATGACCTCGCCGGTCAGGCGGGCCCGCAGGCCGAAGTCCGCGCCCTTCTCCACCGCGCGCATGAACTCGTCGGAGACGCGCACGGAGTTGTTGGCGTTCTGGTACTGGACGGAGACGATGTCCTTGCCGCCGAGGTCCATGTCGAAGCCGGCGTCACGCAGCGCGCGGACCTTGTCCTCCTCGCGCGCCTTCGTCTCGATGAACTCCTCGATGTCGGGGTGGTCGACGTCGAGCACGACCATCTTGGCCGCCCGGCGCGTCGCGCCGCCCGACTTGATGGTGCCGGCGCTCGCGTCGGCGCCCCGCATGAAGCTGACGGGACCGCTGGCGGTGCCGCCGCTCGACAGCAGCTCCTTGGACGAACGGATCCTCGACAGGTTGACCCCCGACCCGGAGCCGCCCTTGAAGATCACACCCTCTTCCTTGTACCAGTCGAGGATCGACTCCATCGTGTCGTCCACGGACAGGATGAAACACGCGCTCACCTGCTGCGGCGACTGCGTGCCCACGTTGAACCACACCGGCGAGTTGAACGCGAACACCTGGTGCGCCAGGGCGTGCTTCAGCTCGTGGTCGAAGATCTCGGCGTCCTCTTCGCTGGCGAAGTAGCCGTGCTCGAGCCCCGTCCGGGTGTAGACGCCGACGACCCGGTCGATCAACTGCTTCAGGCTCCACTCGCGCTGCGGGGTGCCCACGGCGCCGCGGAAGTACTTGGTCGTCACGATGTTGGCCGCGTTCACCGACCAGAAGTCGGGGAACTCGACGCCCCGCTGTTCAAAGTTGATGGATCCGTCGCGCCAGTTGGTCATGACGACATCGCGGCGCTCCCACTGGATCTCGTCATACGGGTGCACGCCGGGCTTGGTGAAGATCCGCTTCATCTTCAGCCCCTTACGCGGACGCTTACCCCCGCGCGCCACTGAACCGCTCGCCGTCTCCGTCATGACTCCCCCTTCTCCGCCTTCAACTGTCTGATCTCGGCCTCGAAGTCCGCCAGGCTCTCGAAACCGCGATATACCGATGCGAACCGCAGGTACGCCACCTCGTCCAGCTCCCGCAGCGGGCCCAGGATGGCCAGGCCCACCTCGTTGGAGGGGATCTCGGCCGCGCCCTTCGCCCTGATGGCCTCCTCCACCCGCTGCCCGAGCTGCGCCAGCGAGTCCTCGCTGACCGGCCTGCCCTGGCACGCCCGCCGCACGCCCGCGACGACCTTGTCCCGCGAGAACGGCTCCGTCACTCCGCTGCGCTTGCTCACCATCAGCAGGACGGTCTCCTGCGTGGTGAACCTGCGCCCGCACTCGGGACAGGTGCGGCGGCGCCTGATGGCCGCGCCGTCATCCGTGGAGCGACTGTCGATGACCCTGGTGTCAGGGTGGCGACAGAACGGACAGTGCACGCTTTCGCCTCCAAGAACCTGCGGCCACCACACGCGCCCTCACCCGCCATGACGGGACGCTCGCGCACGCTCCATGGCGGGCCATGGAGCGGTCACGGAAACACAAGGTGTGGTGAACTACATCGGTGTAACTACTAGATGTTGTGGTCCAACCGTAGAAGCGCGCGACCATGAACGCAAGTTGAGCGCACCCATCCGGCCGAAGTCGCTGATCAGCACACCATCATCATCCGCCCCGGGCGTGTCGGCCCCCGTTTTGCGATCTTCCCGCAGGTCGGAGCGTCACATCGGTTGCTTTCGACCTCGGTCGTGAACAAGCCTCACAAAGGTACCCGAGGACACAACTTCCATTCCCACCCCTTCCATCCCGCTCCCCCGGAGCCCGGCTGCGGCGCCCCTCTTGACACCGCCTCCCACGACCCAGCGCCGACCTGGCCCTGCCGTGCGCCGCCGGGGAGCGGATAGCGGCACCCCACCGCGCGCCTCTGGCGAGAGGCTGTGTGACGGCCCTCCTGGCACAGGCCTCCAGCACCCGCGTACACGAGGAGGAGGAGGAGGAGGGCGTGGCGCTCAGGAGCCCAGCCCGCCGTCGCGCACCTCTCGGCCCCAGGCTCTCGGCCCACCCGGGCTGGGCGCGCACGCCACATGCGACGCCATGCCACCGCCCTGGACGGCGGCGGGCGGTGTCGCGCTTCCGTCCGCGGCCGTCGCGCGGCGCCGCGGTGCAGTCGGCGCACAATGCGTGCTCGACGACGACAGTGACGTCATGGCACGTTCCAGCACGGGCGGGGCCGGATCCGTGCAGGCACGTTCCCAGCACCCTGCTGCTGCGGGTGTGACACGGCGGCAGTCTCCCGCACTCACGACGCGAGCGGCCGCATCCACGGCCCCATCACCACGCGAGCCCCACAACCACGGCCCCATCACCACGCGAGCCCCACAACCACGGCCCCATCACCACGGGAGCGCCGCATCCACCGCCCCATCACCCGCTCATGACGCCGTCAAGACCACCGAGAGGGGAGGCACGCCGGCGCAGAGATGGGCCGGCGGTCAGCGTAAGGCGGCGGTGTCCCTAGGGACGTAGATGCGGGCGCCCGGCCGGATGAGCGAGTCGGACAGCCGATTCAGCCGCTTGATCTCCTCCACCAGAGCCCCCGGATCATCCCCCTCGGAGAGCGCGTCGGCGATCTCCCACAATGTGTCTCCCTTGTGCACCTCAACCCAGGGCAGCCCGGCATGACCGGCCACCACGACGCGCACTTCGGCGTGCCCGGCGGCCCGCGTACCGAGCCAGAACCCGCCCAGCGACAGCAACGCCACCGCCATCACCAGCACGACCCGCCCCCGCCGGGTCAGCCGCACCGGAGCGGTCTCCCTCCCCGAACCCCGCCGACGCCTCGACCCCCCGACACCCCCAGCAGCATCCGGCCGCCTCTCGCCATCCGGAGGCCGGAAGGCCCGCCGCCCGAACAATCCCCCTCGCCCGAACGCCCTCCGCCGCCCCGAGCCGCCCCGCCGCTCCAGGCCGCCCCGTCGCTCGAAGCGACCTCGCTGCCCCAAGCCATCTCGCCGCCCGAGAAAACGCCGCCACCGAGACGCCGTGCCCCGCCAGCCCGCGCCGCCGGCCTGGAGAGCCAGGACAGCGCCCTCAGGAGCAGCCGAGCTACGGCGGCCCTGCCGAGCAGGATCAACGACGCCCGTACGGCCGCCACCAGCACCCCGCGAGGCGGAGGCAGGCCCTCCGGGCACGAAACGCCCCTCCCGAGCAGACCTGCGGCCCTGCCGAACGGGATCCACGACGCCCGTACGGCCGCCACCGCCGTCCCGCGAGGCGGAGGCAGGCCCCCTCGGCACCGAACGGCCCTCCCGAGCGGAGGCAGCACCCTTCCGCACGGAACCCCCGCCTCGCCGTACCGAAGCATCGCCTCTCCCCATGAAGCCGCCAGCCTCCCGAGCAGAGGCAGTCTCCTTGCCCGCGAAGCCACCGCCTTCCTGCCCGGAAGACGTGCCCTTGCGGAGGAATGTGCCACCCTGCGCAGAGGCGGCACCGCGCTTGCGCAGCGACCCGCCGACCCGCCGAGCGGAGGCGCCGCCCTGACGCGGGGACCCGCCGTCCTCGCCGGAGGAGGTGCCGCCGTCGGGAGCGGGAGCACCGCGCCTGCCGGCCGAAGCGCCACGCTGACGGGCGGAGGCACCGCCCCTGCGCACGAAGCCACCGCCCTCCGAAGCGGAGGTAGCACCCATGCGCCCAGAACCGCGCCCCTCCGAAGCGATGACGGCCCCCATACGCGCGGCACCGCCGCTCCTCCGAGCGGAAGCCGGCTCCCCTCGCCCCCCAGCCTTGACATCCGACCCTCCGGCAGCCGGCTCCTTGGCGCCTGACCTCCGGCCCCTTACGGTGTCATCGCCGTCACCCCGCACCCGCCGCCCCTTGCCCCTTCCTGGAGGCGGCGGGACGGTGGGGTCCGGCTCGTCGCCTGCGCGCGGTGACGGGACGAGTCGCAAATGGGATCTTCCCCCACCACTCGAACGGGGCCCCAACCTCTTGCTGGAATTCCCCGGGACAGTGGCCCCCACCCGCGTATTGTCAGCCCGTCGATCCTTACTCTGCGTGGCATCGGCGATCAGTGTGAGCCGATTGACGTCTTCGCTGGTCGTGTCCGTATTTGTGGGCGTTCGCATGGATGACCTCCTGCCGTGTGGCCTGAGGAAAAGGCCAAATAAGATCAGCAAATCGAACACGGTGTCGATCGAACTCCCGTACGATGTTGTACACCACGCTGGCGACAATTTCGAGGAAGACTCGAACAATTGTTTGAAGATGATCTTCAACAGCGATACGGTCGCTGTGTGCGACATCAGGACCACGGACCGGGAGGTTCGCCGGTGAGGCGGGCCGCCAGGCGAGGAGGAAGAGCATGACCGAGCGGGATGACGCAAACGGGGTCAGCGACCTCGCGGTGCGCCGGCGAGACTCCCTGGGGTTGACCCCCAGGCAGCGCAAGATCCTCGAAGTGATCCGCGACTCGGTACAACAGCGCGGATACCCACCGTCCATGCGCGAGATCGGCGAGGCGGTACAGCTGACCAGCACGTCCAGCGTGTCGCACCAGCTGACGGCCCTACAGCGCAAGGGTTACCTGCGCCGTGACCCGCACCGTCCGCGCGCGCTCGAGGTCCGCCTTCCGGGTGAGCCCGTGCTCTGGGTCGACCCCGACGCCACCGACGAGGAGCCCACGGTCAACCGTCCGACGGCCGCCTACGTCCCGCTCGTGGGCCGCATCGCCGCCGGTGGCCCGATCCTCGCCGAGGAGAGCGTCGAAGACGTCTTCGCCCTGCCCAAGCAGCTCGTCGGTGAGGGCACGCTGTTCCTCCTGCAAGTCGCCGGTGACTCGATGATCGAGGCCGCCATCGCCGACGGCGACTGGGTGGTCGTACGTCAGCAGCCCGTGGCGGAGAGTGGCGACATCGTGGCCGCCATGATCGAGGGTGAAGCCACGGTCAAGACCTTCAAGCGCAAGGACGGCCACGTCTGGCTTGTCCCCCACAACCCCAACTACGAACCCATCCCTGGTGACGAGGCCAGCGTCCTGGGCAAGGTCGTAGCGGTCCTGCGCCGCCTCTAGCCGAGCCGGGCTCCGGGGCACAGGGTCCCCGTGCCCTCTCACGCTCGCACTCAGGCGGAGCCGCGACCCTGGCGAGGCACCTCAAGACAGGAGAGGCCAAGCCAGGTCACGGCTCACATCAGCGTGCCACCGGGCGAGAGCACGCTGAGCGCGAGTGCCCGCTGCCGGCGAACGGCCGCTCGGGTGAAGGCACGGCCCGGTCAAGGACAGGCTCCGGGAAAGAAGGCGCCGTAGGGCGGGGAGGCGCTGCGGGTGCGAGCGCGCTCCGAATGAGGAAGCGTTCGGAGCGAAGGTTCTGGGTGAGGGCGCACGGCGGAGGCGAGAGTGCGGCCTGGATGGTGACGCGACCGGCCCGCAGGCGTGGTGGGCGTGAGGGCACAGCGCAGGGCTGGGGGTGGACCACGCCTTGCGCGGGCTGGGCGGTAAGGCACTGACAGGCGGAGTCGTGGACATGCCCGGGCGGGCGTGGGAAAAGCCTGATCGTCGCATGAGGGATGTCGCCGTGGCAGGTCCTGGAGAGGTTGGATCGTTCCTGCTCTTGGCGTTGTTGGATCGTTCTGTGCCGTCTCGTACGGGCAGTCGGCTGGGGTGGATTCGTGGTGCACCCTCCGACCGGCGTGTGGGTTTGTGACGGGTGGCCGGATGTGACAGATCCGCGTCATGGCGGTCATGGGTGAATGTTGGCGACAATAGGTGCATGCCCGCTTCACACCGTGTCATAGTCGCCGTGTTCCCCGACGTTGATCTTCTTGATGTCACCGGGCCTGCGGAGGTGTTCGCGGTCGCGAATCGGGAGATGGACGGTCGCGTGCCGTACGAGGTGCTCCTGGCGGGGCCTGATGGCGGGCAGGTTCGCACCAGTGCCGGGGTTCGGCTGGCTGCTGACCTGACCTTCGACGAGGTCGGTGATCGGGTCGATACGTTGGTGGTGCCTGGGGCGGTGGATGCCGCCGGAGTGCCGGTGATCGATCCCCGGTTGGTGGGGTGGATCGCTGAGACCTCGAAGCATGCGCGGCGGGTTGCCTCCGTGTGTGTGGGGGCTCATCTGCTGGCCGCCGCTGGGCTCCTGGCGGGGCGGACGGCCACCACGCACTGGGCGACGGCTGAGCGGTTGGCTGCCGATCATCCCGATGTCACCGTCGATCCTGATCCGATCTACATACGGTCGGGGAAAGTGTGGACGGGGGCGGGGATCAGCTCCTGCATGGATCTCGCGCTCGCCCTCGTCGCCGAGGACCATGGTGAGCGGCTCGCTCTGGCGGTCGCGCGGCAACTGGTGATGTACCTCAAGCGGCAGGGTGGGCAGAGCCAGTTCAGCGTGCCGCTGTGGCAGGCGCCCACCGAGCGGCGCGACATCGACGAGTTGCGGGTGTGGATCACCGCCAACCTCACCGCCCACCTGTCCGCGGCGGCGCTGGCCGAGCGGGTGTGCCTGAGCGAGCGGCACTTCGCCCGGGTCTTTCGCAAAGAGACCGGGGCCACTCCGGCCGCGTACGTCGAAGCAGCTCGGGTCGAGGCGGCGCGGCGGTTGCTGGAAGGCACCGATGAGCCGCTTGATCGGGTTGCCGCCGCGTGCGGGCTGGGGTCGGCGGAGACCCTGCACCGCGCCTTTCGGCGACGGCTCGGCACCACTCCTGCCACCTATCGGCGACGTTTCCGCACCGCCGCCTGACCTGCCGCCTTCCCCGCCATCGCCCGACCCGCCATCATCCGCGCCGCCGCCTGACCCACCGCCTTCCGCGCCATCGCCTGACGTCACTTGTGGTGGCGGGCTGGAAGTGACGCCCCGTTCTGCCGTCCAACGCGCCATCGCCTCCGGGGTGGACCACATCTCGCCAAGCGGCGCGATCCCTCGGCCGCTCAGCCCTGCTCGCCCAGGTGGGCGGCACACGACGAGATCGTCGGCCGTCCACTCGGAGGGACCCTGTGGGGTTCGTGCGGTGGGGAGCCAAGCGTCTCTGCGGGGACGGCGGTCGGGTGGCGGTGGCGGTGCGGTGGCGTGGTCGCGCGGACGCCGGACAGGCGGCGGCCTGGCCGCGCGAACGCCGGACGGGCGGCGGCCTGGCCATGCGAATTGCCGATGGGCGGTGGCGTGGTCCGTCGCCACCCGGGTGGCAGAGCAGGCGGCGGCGCTTCCGGACCGCCACCGGATGGCGGGCCAGGTGGCGGCGCTTCCGATCCGCTTGTGATGGATCTCCGTTTCAAAGCTCCGGCCCGCACGGGCCGGTAGTTCTCAAAATCCAAGGAGGACAAGATGAGTGTTTCGACGACCCTGCGCGACGTGATCGGTCTCGACCGCGAGCTGCCGCGCCTCTCCACCGCCACCCTGGTCCTGATCGACTTCCAGAACACCTACTGCAAGGGCGTCATGGCCCTTCCCGGCGCCGATCAGGCTCTGGACGCGGCCGCCCGGCTCCTGGAGCGGGCCCGTGCCGCCGGGACGCCGGTGGTGCACGTCATCAATGACGGCGGCGAGGGGACCCCGTACGACATTCGCGCTGAGATCGGGCAGATCGAGCCGCGGGTCGCGGCCCGGGAGGGTGAGGCGGTGGTGGTGAAGGGGTTCCCGAACTCCTTCCATGAGACCGACCTGCTGGAGACGCTGCGCAAGCTGGATGCCGGGCCTGATCTGGTGCTGGCGGGGTTCATGACCCACATGTGCGTGCAGTTCACCGCTCAGGGGGCGTTCAACCTGGGTTACCGGCCCACCGTCGTGGCCGAGGCGTGTGCGACGAGGCCGCTGGCGGCGCCTGGTGGGGAGCCGATCTCGGCGGAGCAGCTGCACGCCGCTGCCCTGACCACGATCGGTGACCTGTTCGGGCTGGTCGCCGCCCGGGTGGACGATCTCCCCGCATAAGATCGCCGCCCGCATAAGACCCCGCCCGCAAGACCCCCGCCCGCGCGGACAGATCTCCCCGCACGCAAACGCGTCAGCGGGTGCGGTACAGCTCGTGTGCCGCCGTGATCGCCTCGTCGGCGAAGCCGAGGACGTCTCTCCTGCGTTCGAACGGCGAGCCGTACAGGGAGCGGCGGGGTGTGCCGAAGTGGTCGCCGAGGCCGGCGATGACGCCGGCCGTCGACGGCACGGCGGTGTCCTCCTCGCGCAGCCGCAGTGCCTCGTCGATGACGCGGTGCCAGCGCTCGGGGAACGTTTGCCTGGCGTGCCGGCCGGCGCCGGACTTGGAGGTGATCTCGCCGGTGGCCAGCGTGTAGTGGAGGCGGGCGACGCCGGTGACGACCCAGACGGTGCCGTACGGGCCGAGGCAGGTCAGCCCCCAGGGGGTGAGAGGGCGGGAGGCGCGGATGACGAGGCGGCGCCAGTAGAGGTCGAGGTTGCGGTCGGTCCAGGCGGCGAGGGCTTCGGGATCGTTCCAGATCTTGAGGTCTTCGGTTTTGGGTCCGCGGCAGGTCAGGCCGTGGCGGGCGAGGGTGTGCCAGGTGACGGGATTGACGGTGCCGCGCCGGTTGAGGCGGCCGGCGTGGGCTTGCGGGCGCTCGCCCAGGGCGGTGGGGTCGTGGCCGAGGTCGTCCCAGGTGAGGTAGACGCCGTCGAAGGGGTGGGCGCCGAGTTTGGTGTGGATGCGCTCCAGCACGCCCGCGGGCGGGAGGGCGGAGGTGACGGCGACGAAGTCGACGTCGCTGGTGCCCGGCCGGTAGTCGCCGAGCGCGGCGGAGCCTTCCAGGTAGAGCCCCTCGACGAGCCCGGGTGCCTCCGCGTCGGCCAAGCTGAGGTAGGTCTCGACGATCGCGGCGATCTTCGGGTGGGGCGTCATGGCCGCCCAGCTTGCCATACTCCGCGCCACCGCCTCATCACATTACAGAATCCTAGAATGGCCGAGTGAATGACGCATATACCCCTTTAACCCTTAAATCCACGCATGATGGGCTCAAGTGGGCGGCGGTCGAGCCGGGGGTGATCCCGGCCTGGGTGGCCGACATGGACCTGCCCACCGCCCCCGCCGTCGCCGACGTCCTGCGCCGCCGCGCCGACGGCGACCTGGGTTACCCCGTCTGGCTGCTCGACCGCAACGCCGGCCCGCTGGCCGAGGCGTTCGCCGAGCGGATGGCGGGCCGGTTCGGCTGGGAGGCCGATCCGGGGCTGGTGCGTCCGTTCAACGACCTCAACCAGGCGCTCCAGGTGCTCCTCCACCTCTGGACGAAGCCGGGCGACGGCGTGGCCGTGCACGTCCCGGCGTATCACCCGTTCCTGGACACGCTGGACGTCATGGAGCGCCCGCTGCGCCCCATCCGGATGGAGCCGGACGGCGACACGTGGCGTTTCGAGGTGCCCGACCTGTCGGGCTGCCGGGTGCTCCTGCTGGTCAACCCGCACAACCCGACCGGCCGCGCGTTCACCGAGCGGGAGCTGACCGAGCTGGCCGAGCACGCCGAGCGGCACGACCTGCTGGTCATCGCCGACGAGATCCACGCCGACCTCGTGTACGAGCCGCACCGGCACATCCCGTTCGCCACGATCGCGCCCGAGCGCACGGTCACGCTGACGTCGGCGACGAAGGCGTTCAACCTGGGCGGCATCCGCTGCTCGGTCGCCCATTTCGGGCACGAGGGCGCGCGCAAGGCCCTGGAGGCGCAGCCGCCGTTCGTGTACGGCTCGCCCAGCGTGTTCGGCGTCGAGGCGACGGTGGCGGCCTGGCGGCACGGTGACGCCTGGCTGGCGGAGACCGTGGCGCTGCTCGACCGCAACCGCCGCACGATCGCCGACCGCCTGCCCGCCGCGTTCGGCTACCGCGTGCCGGAGGCGACGTACCTGGCCTGGCTGAACGTGGGCAGGCCGGGCATGGCGGAGGTGTTCGAGCGCGAGGCGAGAGTGCGGCTGAACGACGGCGCGGCCTTCGGCCCCGGTGGTGAGAGCTGCGTGCGGCTCAACTTCGCCACCACCGAGGCCATCCTGGCGGAGATCCTCGACCGGCTACTGCGCCAGCGGTGGTAGGTCGGGCGGGGCGGCGGCGGGCCGCTCGTCCAAGGCGGCCAGGGCGAGCTCGATGGCCTTGTCGAGCTGCGGATCCCGGCCCACCACCCGATCCTGCGGCGTGATGACGACCTCGACGTCGGGGTCGACGCCGTGGTTCTCCACGCCCCAGCCCGGCCCGTCGAGCCAGAAGGAGTAGCGCGGCTGGGTGACGCGGGTGCCGTCGACGAGCGAGTACCGCGAGTCGATCCCGATGACCCCGCCCCACGTGCGCGTGCCGACCAGCGGCCCGATGCCCCGCGCCTTGATGCCCGCGCTGACGATGTCGCCGTCGGAGCCGGCGAACTCGTCGGCGACCGTCACCACCGGCCCGCGCGGCGAGTCGTCGGGGTAGCGCATCGGCTGGTACCAGCGGGCCCGCGCCCATCCGGTCACCTTGCGCGACAGCTTTTCGAGGATCAGCTCCGACAGGTGGCCGCCGCTGTTCTCGCGCACGTCCACGACCAGCCCGTCATGGTCCATCTCGGTACGCAGGTCGCGGTGGAACTGCGCCCACCCTGAGGCCACCATGTCGGGCACGTGCAGGTAGCCCAGCCGGCCGCCGGACGCCTGCCTGACGTAGGCGCGGCGGTCGTCCACCCAGTCGTGGTAGCGCAGCTGCGTCTCGTCGGCGACCGGGATGACGACGACGCGGCGCACGTCGCCGCCGGAGGAGTGGCGGACGGTCAGCTCGATGGGCTGGTTCGCGGTGCCGGCCAGCAGCGGCAGCGGCCCGCGTACCGGATCGACGGGGCGGCCGCCGACGGCGAGGATGGCGTCGCCCTCGCGGACGGCGACGCCGGGCGCGAGCAGCGGCGAGCGGGCGGCGTGGTCGGAGGACTCGCCGGGCAGGATGCGCCCGACCCGCCACACCCCGTCGTCGTCGCGCACCAGGTCGGCGCCGAGCAGGCCCTGGCGGCGCCGGGGGTCGGTGCCGGAGCCGTTGGCCACGGCGTAGGCGTGGGAGGTGCCAAGCTCGCCCTGCGTCTCCCAGAGCAGGTCGATCAGCTCGGAGTGGGCGCCGATGCGGGAGATCAGCGGCTCGTAGCGGTCGAGCACGCCCTGCCAGTCGACGCCGTTCATGTCCTCGCGCCAGAAGTGGTCGCGCATGAGGCGGCCGGCCTCGCGGAAGCCCTGCCGCCACTCGGCGACCGGGTCGATGTGCACGGTGATCCGGTCGAGGTCGACGGTGACGATCTCGTCGCCCTCGCTCGCGGCGCGGGTCTGCAGGCCGTTCTTGCCGTTGGTGACGAGCCGGGAGCCGTCGCCGCTGACCTCGAACGCGCGGATCTCCTTGCCCAGCTCGGCCTTGGCGCGCTTCTTGAGGTCGTAGCGTTCGAGCACGGTCTCGGAGCTCTGCTCGCTGCCGTCGCCGAGCACCCCGCTGAGCGGGTGGCGCAGCCAGAGCAGCGCGTCCTTGGCGGTGCGGAGGTTGCCGTAGCTGGCGGCGGGCACCGGCACGGGCACCACGCGGGCGGCGAGCCCGTCGGGGTCCACCTCCGTGCGGGGCGGCATGTCGTCCTTCTTGTCGTCCTTGGACGGCTTGTCGTCCTCGCCGTTGAAGCCGCGCCCCTGCAGCGAGGGGTCGAACGGGGACGGCGTGTCGGCCTTCAGCGGCACGATGTACGGCTTGCAGCCCTGGGGGAACGACAGGTCGAAGACGTGCGCGTCGTACACGGGGTCGAAGGTGCGCACCGACAGGAACGCCAGGTGCTTGCCGTCCTTGGTGAAGGCGGGGTCGTAGTCGACGAAGCGCGGCGGCGTGACCTCGATGACGGACGTGCCGTCGACGCGGCCCATCTTGATCTGGGTCAGCCGCCGGTGGTGCGGGTGCTCCCAGGCCAGCCAGGTGGAGTCGGGCGAGAAGGCCAGCCCGCTCACGTCGCCCTGGTCGGTGTGCTCCAGCTCGCGCACGTTCTCGCTGTCGAGGTCGATGACGAGGAGCCGGCCGTCGTGCGTGGCGACGGCGACGTGCTTGCCGTCGGGCGCGGCGACCAGCTCCAGCACCCGGCCGAGCCGGCCTGCGGCGAGGGTCCTGACCTCGCCGCCGGGGGTGCCGATCTCCAGGCCGTCCTCCCCGCTGGCGTCGGAGACCCACACGGCCTTGCCGTCGGCGTCGAGGACCTGCGGCAGGCGGACGCGCACGCCCGGCTCGGCGCGCAGCACGCCGGCGGGCCCGTCGCGGTGGGTCACCCAGTGCGCGGTGCCTCGGATCTCGACGGCGCTGGCCCGCCCGGTGGCGTCGGGCGAGAACCCGCCGGCGCGCAGCGGTGCCGGGCGTCTGGCGCG
Source organism: Nonomuraea composti (assembly GCF_012034275.1). Classification (NCBI taxonomy): domain Bacteria; kingdom Bacillati; phylum Actinomycetota; class Actinomycetes; order Streptosporangiales; family Streptosporangiaceae; genus Nonomuraea; species Nonomuraea composti. Next base: position 81,585 of record NZ_JAATEP010000036.1, read on the forward strand.
CCCGGGTCGCGGCCCGCCCAGCCGCACGTCCAGCCGGTACGGCTCGGCGTCCAGGCTCTCCATCAGCCACAGGTCACCGGCGTGGCTGTAGATCACCCGCTGCCCGTCGCTGGTGGCGTGGCGGGCGTAGAACTCGTCGTGGGAGCTGTGCTTGCGCAGGTCGGAGCCGTCGGGCAGGGCGGAGTAGACGTTGCCGACCCCGTCGGTGTCGGACAGGAACACGAGCCGGTCGCCCACCCAGCTCACCGCCCAGTGCTGCGCGGGGTCGTCGGCGAACAGCCTGGTGAACTCGCCGCTGCCGTCGGCGTCCACCCAGATCTTGGCGGCGGTGCCGCCGCGGTACCGCTTCCAGTGGGAGGGCTCGGTCCAGATGACCGACACGGTGGCGACCCTGCCGTTGCTGACGGCGGCGTCGCCGACCCAGCCGTACGGCAGCCGGGTGGACGGCCCGCCGTCGAGGGGGACGGCGTGTGCCCAGCGCCGGTTGTCGGAGCTCTGCCCGGCGGCGGTGACGGCGAGGACCTCGCCGTCGCCGAGCCACCCGCGCACGGAGGTGGCCCGGTCGCCCCAGTGCGTCAGCCGCTCGCCTTCGGGGCCGTCGAGCTCGGCCGTGAACGCCTCAGGGGCGCCCTCCTTCGTGCTGGTCCACGCGATGCGGCCGCCGTCGGGCGAGAACCGCGGGTTGGACACGGGCACCCGGTCGGCGGTGAACCGCCAGGCTCTGCCGCCGGTCACGGGAGCGAGCCAGACATCGTCGTCGGCGACGAAGGTGACCAGGTCACCGTGCAGGTGCGGGTATCTCAGGTATGCGCCATATGCCACCCCTGAACACTAAACCGCGTCACCAAGAGCGGCCCAAGAATTCCTCTCCCAGTGGACGGCCCGCATGCGTGGGGGCAGGGGGGTGGGGTCCGTCCCGTAGCCCTGTGAGGAAGCATGAAGATCTTCGCCCGCCCGCACCAGCTCCCGCCCCGCGTGAGCGCCGCGGCCATCATCCTGAACTCCGGCCTGGAGCTGATCCACGCCGACGAGCAGCGGGCCGCGGCCACGCACGGCATGGCGGCGGGCGCGTACCCGTTCCTGCGCCGCATGGATCCGGCGCTGTTCACGCGGCTGCTGGCGCGCAGCCAGGTGGCGCTGGGCGCGGCCCTGCTGGCGCCGTTCGTGCCGTCGCTGGTGGCGGGGGCGGCGCTGACGGGGTTCGCGGCGGGGCTGATCGGGCTGTACCTGCGTACGCCGGGCATGCGGGAGGAGGGCAGCCTGCGGCCGACCCCGCAGGGCCTCGGCGTGGCCAAGGACGTCTGGCTGCTGGGCATCGGGCTGGGCCTGGTGGCCGAGGAGCTGCGAGACCGACAGTTGCCCGGCCGCCAACATTGATCTCCGGTCTGTGACCGCTATTGTGGACAAAGTCGGGTAGCCGGGGCGCATGGTACAAATCGGCTACACCTTGATGTCCGAACAGACCCCGGCCCGCGAGCTGGTCGACTACGCCGCCGCGGCCGAACGGCTCGGCTTCGACTACGCCGTCATCTCCGACCACTACTTCCCGTGGGTGGAGGAAATGGGGCACTCCCCCTACTGCTGGTCGGTGCTCGGCGCCGCGGCCCAGGTCACCGAGCGGCTGCCGCTCATGACGTACGTGACCTGCCCCATCATGCGCTACCACCCGGCGGTCGTGGCACAGAAGGCGGCCACCATGGGCGTGCTCAGCCAGGGCAGGTTCACCCTCGGCCTGGGCGCGGGCGAGAACCTGAACGAGCACGTCATCGGCGAGGGCTGGCCCCCGGTGGACACCAGGCACCGGATGTTCGCCGAGGCCGTCCAGATCATCAGGAAGCTCTTCACCGGCGAGTACGTCACCCACCAGGGCGAGTTCTTCGACGTGGACTCGGCCAAGCTGTACGACCTGCCGGAGCAGCCGGTGCCCATCGGCATCGCCGCCTCCGGGGGCCAGTCGGCCGAGCTGGCCGCCGAGTACGGCGACGTGCTGGTCATCAACGAGCCCATGCCCGAGGTGGTGCAGCAGTTCAACGCCGCGGGCGGCGCGGGCAAGCCGGTCTACGGCCAGCTCGCCCTCTCCTACGACACCGACGCCGAGGCCGCCAAGCAGCGCGCGCACGAGCTGTGGCGCTGGTCGAGCGTCGGCGGCTGGAAGGTCATGGCCGAGCTGCCCGGGCCGGTGAACTTCGCCGCCGCGGCCGGCACCGTCCGCCCCGAGGACGTCGCGCAGAGCGTGCCGTGCGGCAACGACGTGGACGCCGTCGTGCAGGGCGTCAAGAAGTACGTCGACGCCGGGTACACGCACGTCGCGCTCGTCCAGATCGGGCACGACCAGCAGCAGCCCTTCTTCGACTGGGCGGAGAAGGAGCTGCTGCCGGCCCTGCGCGGCCTGTGACTACGGGACGATGTTGACCAGCTTCGGCGCCCGGACGATCACCTTGCGGGGCATGCCCTGCACATAAGGGGCGATCTTCTCCGAGGCCAGCGCCAGCGCGCGCAGCTCGTCCTCGCTGATGTCGGGCGAGACCTCCAGGCGGTCGCGCACCTTGCCCGCCACCTGCACCACGCACGTGACCGACTCCTGCACCAGCAGCGCGGGGTCGGCCACCGGCCAGCCGGCGAACGCGACGGATCCGGTGCGGCCCAGCCGCTCCCAGCCCTCCTCGGCGGTGTACGGGGCGACCAGCGACAGCAGCACGGCCAGCGTCTCGGCGGCCTCGCGCACCGCCGGGTCGGCGGGGCCGGGGCCGGAGTCGATGGCCTTGCGCGTGGCGGAGGTCAGCTCCATCATGCGGGCCACCGCGACGTTGAAGCGCTGCGACTCGATCAGCTTGGTGGCCTCGTCGATCGTGTGGTGCGTCACCTTGCGCAGCTCGGTGTCGCCGCCGTCGAACGCGACGCCGGGCTCGCTGGTCACCTCGGACATCACGCGCAGCGCGCGGGCCAGGAACTTCTGCGAGGCGGCCGGCGAGACGTCGGCCCAGTCGATGTCGTCCTCGGGCGGCCCGGCGAACACCATGGTCAGGCGGACGGCGTCGACCCCGAAGTCGTCGATCTGCTGACCCAGGTCGACGCCGTTGCCCAGCGACTTCGACATGGCCTTGCCGCCGTTGATGACCTGGCCCTGGTTCAGCATGCGCAGGAACGGCTCGGTGAAGTCGACCATGCCCATGTCGTGCAGGACCTTGGTGAAGAAGCGCGAGTACAGCAGGTGCAGCACCGCGTGCTCGATGCCGCCGACGTACTGGTCGATCGGGCCCCACTTGCGCACCTGCTCGGGGTCGAACGGGCCGTCGTTGTAGCCCGGCGAGCAGTAGCGCAGGAAGTACCACGACGAGTCGACGAAGGTGTCCATCGTGTCGGTGTCGCGCTGGGCGGGGCCGGCGCACTTGGGGCACTCGACGTTGACCCACTCGGTGGCGCTGGCCAGCGGCGACACGCCCTTGGGGGCCAGCGCCTCGCCGCGCAGGTCGGGCAGCGTGACGGGCAGCTGCTCGTCGGGGACGGGCACCTCGCCGCAGTCGGGGCAGTGGATGATCGGGATCGGCGTGCCCCAGTAACGCTGGCGGGACAGCAGCCAGTCGCGCAGCCGGAAGTTGACCGCGCCGGAGCCCCGGCCCTGCGTCTCCAGAATCTCGATGATCTTGGCGATGGCCTCGGTCTTGGTCAGGCCGTCGAGCGGGCCGGAGTTGACCAGCGTGCCCTCGCCGGGCGTGGCCTCGCCGGTCTCGCCCGGGTCGGCCAGGCCGGTGTGCACGACGACCTTCACCGGCAGATCGAACTTGCGGGCGAAGTCGAGGTCGCGCTGGTCGTGCGCGGGCACCGCCATGATGGCGCCGTGGCCGTAGTCGGACAGCACGTAGTCGGCCGCCCAGACCGGGATGCGCTCGCCGTTGACCGGGTTGATCGCGTAGCGGCCCAGGAAGACGCCGGTCTTCTCCTTGTCGGTGGCCAGCCGCTCGATGTCGCTCAGCTTCGCGACCTCGGCGCGGTACGCCTCGAACGCCGGGCGCTGCTCGTCGGTGACGATCTCGTCGGCCAGCGCGGCGTCGGCGGCGACGACGAAGAACGTGGCACCGTACAGGGTGTCGGGGCGCGTGGTGTAGACGTGGACCGGCTCGTCGCGGCCCTCGATCTCGAACAGCACGTCGGCGCCCTCGGAGCGGCCGATCCAGTTGCGCTGCATGGTCAGCAGCCGCTCGGGCCAGCCGGTCAGCTGCTCCATGTCGTCCAGCAGGCGCTGCGCGTAGTCAGTGATCTTGAAGTACCACTGCGTCAGCTCCCGCCGGATGACGTCGGCGCCGCAGCGCTCGCACTTGCCCGCCACGACCTGCTCGTTGGCCAGCACCGTCTGGTCGTTGGGGCACCAGTTGACCAGGCCGCCCTTGCGGTAGGCCAGGCCGCGCTCGAAGAAGCGGATGAACAGCCACTGGTTCCAGCGGAAGTAGTCGGGGTCGCTGGTGTGCAGGCGGCGCGACCAGTCGAAGGAGATGCCGTAGCGCCGGAACGAGTTGGCCTGCGTCTCGATGTTGGCGTAGGTCCACTCGGCCGGGTGCGCGTTGCGCTTGATCGCGGCGTTCTCCGCGGGCAGGCCGAAGGAGTCCCAGCCGATCGGGTGCAGGACGTTGTAACCCTTCTGCATCCAGTAACGCGCGACGACGTCGCCCAGAGCGAACACCTCGCCGTGGCCCATGTGCAGGTCGCCGGAAGGGTAGGGGAACATGTCGAGCATGTAGCGGCGCTCGCGCGGGTCTGCCGGGTCCTCGCTCGCCCGGTAGGTCTCTTGCTCCTCCCATCGCTGCTGCCACTTGGCCTGCAGCGCCTGCGGATCGTACTCACTCACGGCTACTGTCCTTCTGGCTTGATTCGGACCCATAAGAAAACCCCTCGTGCACACAACGAGGGGTGGAGCCGCGACGGCGAAGATCTTCTAGGGCCGTCGCGGCCCGCTAAGAAGCAGGGTCGCGGAACGCATGTGTCAAGCCTAGCGCACCTCTTCGGCTGAATGCAGGCTATGGATCGAGGTCCGCAGGCACAATGGACTCTTCAGGTCTGGCGAGACCTGATGGTGATGTATCCGTTGTGACCTCATTCGTCCCACAAGAATAGCCTTGTCGCCGTGGTATACCCAGCTGAGCCTGACCGACCGGAGGGTGACCTGCCGATGCAGGATCCGCCCACCGATCCCCATGGCTTCGCTCGTTTCGCTGCGGAACCACCTGCATCTCCTGGAAAATCCCATGAGATCATGCGTGAGACGTCGAATCCGGATATAACGGGACATCCGGACACAACCTCGGGAGGGCCGGCAGCAATGGCAACGGAGAATTCCGGACCTCATCTGCCCTCCTCCTGGCCGGAGCCGCCCCGCCGCGACACCTCGCCCGCCTGGGCCGACTCCCCCGCCGACGTCCCCACCTCCTGGCCCGAGGCCCCGGGCCGGCCCGACCCGTCGTGGCCGGAGCCCCCGCGCAAGGACCCGTCCTGGCCCGAGCCGCCCCGCAAGGATTCCTCGTGGCCGGACGGCGCCTCCTCCCCTGACGTGCGCACGTCCTGGGCCGAGAACGCCTCCTCGCCGGACGTGCGGAACCCGTGGCCGGAAAACGCTTCCTCGCCGAACGTACGGACCTCCTGGCCGGAGAACGCCTCGTCACCGGACCTGCGGACGTCTTGGTCCGACAACGCCTCCTCGCCCGACGTGCGGGCGTCCTGGCCCGACAACGCCTCCTCGCCCGACGTGCGCGCCTCCTGGCAGGACGCGCCCCCGCCGCCGCAGAGCACCGCCGGGCCCGGGGCGTGGCCCGAGGTGTCCTCGAAGGGCACGCCGCCCCCTGCGCCGCAGCCCGCCGACCCGGTGCCCGCCTGGGCGCAGCCGCCCACGCCGTCGCCCGGCGCCTGGTCCAACCTGTCCAGCCCCGCCCCGTGGCCGCCGGCCGACCGGGCGGCGCCGCCGCCGGCTGAGCGCGCGGCGCCGCCGCAGCCTCCCGCCGACGCGGCGGCCGAGCGCACCGCGATCTACAGCAGCCCGCCCGTCCCGCCGCCGCCCGCGCCGCACCCGGCCGACGAGCGCACGGTCACCTACGCCCAGCACACCGAGAACCTCCTGAACGATCGCGCGGTCCCCTCCAGCCCCATGGATACAGCTCAGCCCCCCATCGAGACGCCCCCCAGCGCCCCTCCTGGCATGCCTCCCGGCGAGGACCAGCCCGGCCGGCCCGGCTCCAACCTGAGCCGCGACCCCTCCGACCCGGAGAACCGCTTCGTCACGGCCGGCCAGATCAGCGGCTCCCGCACCCCGCCGCCGGAGCGCCAGCAGGAGCTGTGGAACACCGTCTTCGGCGACAACTACCAGTCGATGGGCGACCAGGACGCCCTGGAGGACGAGGACTCGGGCAGGCCCATCTGGATCTACGCGCTCGGCGGCTCGGTCGGCATCGCGCTGGTCGCCGCGCTGCTGTGGGCGTTCCTGTGGGGGCCGCTGGCGGGCGAGGACCCGCCGTCGAACGCGAGCCTGGCCGCCGAGCAGTCCGCTACGGCGCCCCCCAAGTCGACCCCCACGAAGTCCTCCACCTCGATCGGCCCGCTGCCCCGCTACACCGGCAAGGCGTCGCCGGTCGTCGGCCGGGTCCCGGACGCCGGGGCCGGGATCAGCGTCCCGCGCCTGGGCGGCACCTGGCAGCTCGACCAGCGGGCCACGGTCAAGGGCACGTACGGGTTCAACACCCGCCAGTATGTGCAGGTGGCCCCCGAGCGGTACGCCACGATCATGTCGGGCCCGCTGTCGCAGCGGCTGGCCTCGTACTACAAGCCGGACGACCTGGAGCCGGTGATCAGGCAGGTCGTGCTGAGCGCGCGGCGCAGCTTCTTCCCCGACGACAACAAGGTCAAGAAGATCGCCCAGCAGCCGATCAAGGTGGGCGACCGGACGGGGCGGCTGATCGCGTACTCGCTGACGTCGGGCACCGAGAAGGCCACGATCGCGACGATGGCCATCAACACCGGCGGCGAGCTGCCGGCCATCGTCTACATCTCGATCCCGTCGGAGAGCAAGCAGCTGCTGCCCGACATCCGTACGGTGATGAACCAGATCCGCCTGGCCGGCCAGTAGTGCCCTAGAAGGTGCACTCCATGTGCTTGATCCCGTTGATGAAGCTGGAGTGCAGCCGGTCGGGCTTGCCCGCCTCGATGCCCGGGACGCGCCGCAGCAGCTCGCGGAACATCACCGTGATCTCCCGCCGGGCCAGGTGGGCGCCGAGGCAGAAGTGCGGGCCGGGGCCGCCGTAGCCGACGTGCGGGTTGGGGTGGCGGGTGATGTCGAAGCGCAGCGGGTCGTCGAACACGGACGCGTCGCGGTTGGCGGCCCAGTAGAACAGCACGACCTTCTGCCCCTTGCGGTAGAGGTGGCCGTTCATCTCGAAGTCCCTGGTGGTCTTGCGGCGCATGAAGTTCACCGGGGAGGCCAGCCGGACGATCTCCTCGACGGCGCCGGGCGCGCGGCCGTCGATGTCCTCCAGCCAGAGGGCGCGCTGGTCGGGGTTCTTGGTGAGCAGGCGCATGCCGTACGAGATGGCGTTGCGCGTGGTCTCGTTGCCCGCCACGACCAGCAGGATGAAGAACGAGCCGAGCTCCTGCATGGTGAGCCGCTCGCCGTCGATGTTGGCGTTCACCAGTGACGAGGTGAGGTCGCCGGTGGGGTGGTCGGCGCGGTGGGCGGCGAGGTCCTGGACGAGTTGCTGCAGCTCCATGCCGGCGTTGAGCAGCCGCTCGGCGAGCTGGTCGAGGTCGCCGCCGGTGTACTCGGGGTCGAAGCCGCCCAGGATGATGTTGGAGCGGTCGAAGACGAACTGGTAGTCGCGCTCGGGGATGCCCATCATGTCGCAGATGATCTTCAGGGGCAGGCGGGCGGCCACCTCGGTCACGAAGTCGCAGCCGGGTCCCTTGGCGAGCAGGTCGTCCACGATGCCGACGGCGGCCGCCTCGACGTCCGACTCGAACTGCTTGATCATCTTGGGCGTGAACGCGCGGGAGACGATGCGGCGCAGCCGGGCGTGCCGCGGGTCGTCCATGTTGATCATCGACCCGAAGTACTCGGCGAACTCGGCCGGCATGTCGGGGATGTTCGTCGCGCCGCCGTCGCCCGAGCAGAACACCTCCGGATTGCGGCTGGCCTCCAGGATGTCGGCGTGCCTGACCAGCGCGTAGTAGCCCGGCCCCTTGGGCATGTACGCCATCTCCGCTTCCTCGAAGAAAGCCGGGGTGTCGAGCGAGCGCAGCCGCTCGAACGCCTCCTCGCGCTCGCTCATGGGCCTGGCCCAGAAGTCGCGGTCCGACAGGTCGAAGTCCAGGACGCTCATGAGGCCATCATTCGAAAAGCGGGCACTTACGTCAATGGGTTGGACGTACACCGTACGTACGTGGCGTGGAAAAACCTGTGGCTCCTGCGGCGCGGCCGGCCGTAGGGTGCGTCGCGTGTACTGCTTCTTCCGACGTTAGCGATCCGCCGGCGGGTCGCGGACGACCCCACCGCCGGCGATGCGGGACGGCTGAGCGAGCGCCGTCCCGGGTCGCGACGTGGGAGAAGCACAGGTGCATACTTTTGCCGTGGCCAGGGCCGTGCGTGGCATCGAGCCCCTGGTGGCCATGGAGATCCGGCGATCACTTACGGGCGTGGTGCACGGGGTGCGCCACCGCGAGGTGTGGTTCGAGGCCCGGCCGGGGGCCGACCTGCTCGGGCTGCGCACGGCCGACGACGTGCTGCTGGCCGCCGCCGTCGTCGACGGGATCGGGCCCGGCCGCGCCGCGCTGCGCCGGCTGACCCGGGCGGCGCGCGAGGTGGACCCGGCGCTGATGGGCGACCCCGGGAGCGGGGTGGAGGTGTCGGCGTCGTTCGTGGGGCGGCGCAACTACACCCGGTTCGAGATCGAGGACGCGGTGGGGGCCGAGCTGGCCCGGCCGGCGCGGGTGCCGTACCACTCCCGCCGCGACGGCCGCCGGCCGCCGCCCGGCGCGCGGTCGTGGCGGGTCACGATCGACGGCGATCAGGCGGTCATCGCGGTACGGGTGGCGGCGCGGCCGTTGCATCGGCGGGCGTACAAGACGGCCTCGATCCATGGCACGCTGCACCCGCCCGTGGCCGCCGCCATGGCCCACCTCGCCCGGCTCGCCGGGGCCGCGACGGTGCTGGATCCGTGCTGCGGCGCGGGCACCACCCTCATCGAGGCGAGCGCCACCCTCCCGGACGCCACGAGGGCACGGTTGGTCGGGTTCGACCGTGATGCGGCCGCGATCGCCGCCGCCCGCGCCAACACCCGGGCGGCGGGCGCGGCGCTGGCGTGGGCGGTGGCCGACGGCGGGCGGATGCCGGTGGAGGACGGGTGCGCGGACCGAGTGCTGGTGAACCCGCCCTGGGGACGCCAGGTCCCGCCCGCGGGCCTGCTCGCCCACGGCCTGGCCCCGCTGTGGCGGGAGGTGCGGCGGGTGCTGGCGCCGGACGGGCTGGCCGTGGCGCTGGTGCACGACGGGGTGCCGCGCGGGTTCGCGGTGGAGGAGGTGGTCGAGGTGAGCCTGTCGGGCCGGCACCCCCTGATCGCCGTGCTCAAGCCCCGCTGATCACCACGCTCTGACCGATGCGATCCGATCCGGTCAGGAGGCCGGGCCGAGCCAGTCGAGGATGAGCCGGTTGACCTCGCGGGGCCGTTCGAGGTGGAGGAAGTGCCCGGCCCCGGCCACCTGCTCGGCCCGCGACCCCGCGGGCAGGTGCTCCAGCGCGCCCTTGGCGAGGTCGGCGCTCAGGCACCCGTCCTGTGCCCCGTGCAGGTAGAGGACGGGCCCGCTGACGGGCTGTTCGACGGCCGGGTAGCGGCCGGAGGGCGGGGTGGTGCCGAGCATGGCGCGGTAGTAGCCGATGGCGGCGGCGAGGTTGGCGGGGTCGCCGAGGCTGCGCCGGACGAACTCCAGGTCCTCGCGGGCGTCGTAGCCGGGCGACCAGTCGCGCCAGAGGTTGTCGATGAAGCCGGGCGTGGCGGCGGCGGTCTCGGCGAGCGCGGTCTGGAAGAGGAAGATGTAGAAGGAGCGCTTGAGCTGCTCGTAGTCGAAGAAGCTGCCGGCCGGCGAGCCGGGCGGCGGCACGGCGAGGGTGACGGCGCGGCGGAAGCGCCCGGCGGTGGCGTAGGCGGGGAAGGCGCCCCAGTCGTGCCCGATGACGACGGCGTCGTCCCCGCCGCCCAGCTCCTCGTGCAGCGCGCGCACGTCGGCGACCAGCGCGGCGTCCTCGTAGGCGCCGTCGGCGGGGATCTCGGTGGGCGCGTAGCCGCGCAGGAAGGGGGCGACCGCGCGGTAGCCGCGCTCGGCCAGCGCGGGCATCAGGTGCCGCCAGGTGTGCGCGGTGTCGGGGAAGCCGTGCAGGCAGAGCGCCAGCGGCCCCTCCCCCAACGATAGATACGCGAACTCCACCCCATTGGCGTGGATAGTCCTGATCTCCATGACTGCGAAACCTAGCACGCCGGATCTTCCGTCACCGGGCATCTCAGAACGCCCACCGCAGATGCTTGACCCCGTTGATGAAGTTCGACAGCAGGAAGGAGGGCTCGCCGACCGCCCTGGCGTCCGGCAGCCGGGTGAACAGCTCCCGGAACATCACGGTCATCTCCCTGCGCGCCAGGTGCGCGCCCAGGCAGTAGTGCGGGCCGGGGCCGCCGAAGCCGACGTGCGGGTTGGGGTCGCGGGTGATGTCGAACGTGTCGGGGTCACGGAAGACGGACTCGTCGCGGTTGGCGGAGTTGTAGAAGAGCAGCACCTTGTCACCCTTCTTGTACGCCGTGCCGTTCATCTCGTGGTCCCGGGTGAGCGTGCGGCGGAACTGGATGACCGGCGTGGCGTAGCGGACGATCTCGTCGCAGGCCCCGGCCACGCGCCCGTCGAAGTCGGCCAGCAGCAGCTCGCGCTGCCCGGGGTGGTCGGTGAGGAGCTTGAGCCCGTACGCGATCGCGTTGCGCGTGGTCTCGCTGCCCGCCACCACCAGCAGGATGAAGAACGAGCCGAGCTGCTGCGAGGTGAGCCGCTCCTCCCCGTTGACGAGCAGGCTGACCAGGTCGCCGGTGGGCCGCCGGCGCCGCTCGTCGCCGAGGCGGGCGGCCAGCCGGTTGAGCGAGTGGCCGGCGTGCAGCAGCCTGGCCAGGCCGCGGGCGACGTTGACGCGGCTGTAGCCGGGTGAGATGCCGGTGTACTCGGGGTCGGCGTTGCCGAGGATGACGTTCGTCCGCCGCAGCACCATGTCATGAAATTTCGCGGGGATGCCCATCATGTCGCAGATGACCCGTACGGGAAGCCTGGCGGCCACCTGGGCGACGAAGTCGCCGGGCCCCTCCTCGATCGCCCGGTCCACGATCTCGGCGGCGGCCCGCGCCAGGTCCTCCTCCATCTTCGCCAGGATGCGCGGCGTGAACGCCCGCGACACGATGCGGCGCAGCCGCGCGTGCGCGGGATCGTCCATGTTGATCATGGAGCCGAAGTACACGCTGAGCCAGCGCGGCATGTCGGGGATGCTGTTGGCGCACGGCTCGCTGCTGAAGACGGCCGCGTTCCTGCTGGCCTCGGTGACGTCGGCGTGGCGCACCAGCGCGTAGTAGCCGGGGCCGCCGCCGATGAACGACACGGGCTGCTCCGGCACGAACACGGGGCGGCCGAGCTCGCGCAGCTTACGGAAGGCGGCCATGCGCTCGGCCTGCGACCGCTCCCAGAACGGGATCTGCGACAGGTCGAGATCCGCGGGCAGAGTCATACCCACGACCCTACGCAAGTGACCACTTACGTCAAGCCTTGCTCGCCCTGATCAGGTCGGCCCCCTTCTCGCCGATCATGATGGCGGGCGCGTGGGTGTGGCCGCGGTTGAGCGTCGGCATGATCGAGACGTCCACGACCCTGAGCCCCTGGATGCCGCGCACGCGCAGCTCCGGGTCCACCACCGAGGTCTCGTCGGTGCCCATGCGGCAGCTCCCGACCGGGTGGTAGAGGGTCTCGCCGCGCTCGCGTACCCACTGGGCCAGCTCCTCGTCGCTCTCCGGCCCCCAGTAGGGCGCCATGGGCCCGCCCGCGTACGGCTTCATCGCGGTGGTGGCGAACACGTGCTTGGCCGCCTTCAGCCCTTCGACCAGGCGCTTGACGTCGGCCTCGGCCGTCAGGTAGCCGGGGTCGATCACGACGTCCCGGCCGCTCAGCCCGATGCGGCCGCGGCTCTCCGGCTGCAGCAGCACGACGCCGACGGTGAGCCCGTGGCCGGTCGGCGGGGTGAAGCCGTGGTCGACGAACGGCACCGGCGCGAAGATCAGCTCGATGTCGGGCGCGGGCTCCTCGGGCGAGGTCCTGATGAACGCGACGGCCTCCCCGACGTTCGTGGTGAGCATGCCGGAGCGCAGGACGATGTAGCGCAGCAGGTTGACCAGCGACTCGGCCTTGGTGAGCGTCACCGGCTGCTTGCACTCGACGAACACGCCGCTCGACAGGTGGTCCTGGAGGTTCTTGCCGACCTCGGGCAGCTCGTGCACGATCGGCACCCCCGCGTCGCGCAGCTCGTCGGGCGCGCCCACGCCGGAGCGCAGCAGCAGGTACGGCGAGCCGATCGCGCCGGCCGCCAGGATGACCTCCAGCCTGGCCCTGAGCGGGGCGCCGCCGCTGTGCTCGATGCCCGTGGCCCGCTTGCCGTCGAACGTCACCCGGTCGACCGTGGTGTTGGTGATCACGTGCAGGTTGGGCCTGGACAGGGCGGGCCGCAGGTACGCGTCGGCGGCGCTCCACCTCCGGCCGCGGTTCTGGGTGACGGGGGTGGGACAGAAGCCCTCGTTGGAGCGGCCGTTCAGCTCGGCCAGGCGGGTGTGGCCCAGCTCCTCGCACGCCTTCAGGAAGGCGGCGGTGGTGACGTTGGGGCTGCGCAGCTCGGAGATGTAGAGCGGCCCGTCGGTGCCGTAGACGCCGCCCTGGTTGCTGCCGACGCGGCGCTCGGCCCTGGTGAAGTACGGCAGCACGTCGTCGTAGGCCCAGCCGGGGATGCCCCACTGGTCGTAGTCCTGCTGGCAACCGCGCACCCACATCTGGGCGTTGAGCGAGGAGGAGCCGCCCAGCACCCGGCCGCGCGGCCAGTAGAGCTCGCGGCCGGACATCTCGCTCTGCTTGGCCGTCAGGAACGCCCAGTCGTACTCGGTCTTGAACAGCTTGGCGAAGCCGGCCGGCATGCGGATCTCGAGCTTGTCGTCCTTCCCGCCCGCCTCGACCAGCGCCACCGACACGCCGGGGTCTTCGGTCAGCCTGGCGGCCAGCACGCAGCCGGCCGAGCCCGCCCCGACGATCACATAGTCGTACTCCATGACACCCCTCCATGGGGTAAGTAACTTCCTACTTGCTTACTTCACGCGGGCCGGGCGCGTCCATATGCACTTGTGACCTGAGTTACCTACCAGTCGGTATGCAGGTCCTGCGAAGATGGCGCCGAAGCCGTTCTAGAGGGAGGAAGGCGTCATGCTCAACCTGTCGATCGTCCTGGAGGACAGCGCCAGGAACACCCCGGATGGCACCGCGATCGTCTTCGGCGACATGCGGCTGCCGTTCTCCATGATCGACACCGTAGCGAACCAGGTGGCGAACCTGTTGGTGACACGCGGCATCGGCAAGGGCGACAAAGTGGCGCTGGCCTGCCCGAACCTGCCCTACTTCCCGTTCGTCTACTACGGCATCCTCAAGGCCGGGGCGACGGTGGTGCCGCTCAACGTCCTCCTCCAGACCCGCGAGATCACCTACCATCTCGACGACAGCGACGCCAAGGCCCTGTTCTGCTTCGAGGGCACGCCGGAGCTGCCGCTGGGCGAGCGCGGCCGGGCCGGGTTCGAGGCGGCCGAGCGCTGCGAGCACTTCTTCGTGCTGCCCGCCACGCCGCTGGCGACCGAGTCGGAGTACGGCGAGTCGTTCTGGGCGGCGCTCGGCGGGATGCCGGGCGAGTTCGAGACCGTGCAGACCGCGCCCGACGACACCGCCGTGATCCTCTACACCTCCGGCACCACCGGCCAGCCCAAGGGCGCCGAGCTCACCCACCAGAACATGCTGATGAACGCCATCATCAGCGACCGCATGTTCCCCCGCACCGAGGGCGGCGACACCTATCTGGCGGCGCTGCCGCTGTTCCACTCCTTCGGTCAGACCACGGTCATGAACACCGGCTTCCTGCGCGGCTCCACCGTCGTGCTGATGACCCGCTTCGAGCCGGGCGAGGCGCTCGCGCTCATGGCCAAGGAAGGTGTGACGTACTTCGCGGGCGTGCCCACCATGTACTGGGCCATGCTCACGAAGATCCACAGCGAGGGTGCCGAGGTGCCGCGCTCGCTGCGCGTCGCGGTCGCCGGCGGCGCGTCCTCGCCGGTGGAGGTGCTCAAGGACTTCGAGCAGACGTTCGGCATCGGCATCCTGGAGGGGTACGGCCTGTCGGAGACCTCCCCGGTGGCCTGCTTCAACCAGATCGGCCGGCCCGCCAAGCCCGGCACGATCGGCACCCCGATCTGGGGCGTGGAGATGAAGCTGGTCGACAGCGACTGGAAGACGATCGAGGGCGAGGGCCCCGGCGAGATCGCCATCCGCGGCCACAACGTCATGAAGGGCTACTACGGCCGCCCCGAGGCGACGGCCGAGGTGATGCGGGACGGCTGGTTCCGTACGGGCGACATCGCCACGCGCGACGTCGACGGCTACTACTCCATCATCGACCGGGCCAAGGACATGGTCATCAGGGGCGGGTTCAACGTGTACCCGCGCGAGGTCGAAGAGGTGCTGATGACCCACGAGGCGGTGTCGCTGGCCGCGGTGGTGGGCGTGCCGCACGACTCGCACGGCGAGGAGGTCAAGGCATACGTGATCCGCACCCCCGGGGCCGCGATCACCGAGGACGAGCTGATCGCCTGGGCCAAGGAGAACCTGGCGGCCTACAAGTACCCGCGGATCATCGAGTTCCGTGACGCACTGCCGATGACGGCCACGGGCAAGATCCTCAAGCGCGAGCTGCGCTGACCCTCCCGGCTCCAGGGGCGCGGGCTTCGGCCCGCGCCCTTTCACTTTCGCGGCGCGCTGCCGGGCACGAACCTGAACGACACGGCCTCCATGAGCGGCTTGCGCTGGGTGTTGTGGAAGGCGGCGATGCGCCAGCGGCCGTCGCCCTCGCGCACCAGCGTGTAGGTCTGGACCTTGCCGTACGTGCGCGGCCGCCTCTTGGCCACCTCTCCCCTGCCGGTGACCACGGCCACGCCGGGCCCGAGGAAGCGGATCCCGGTGATCTCGTTGAACATCCTGGTGTCCTTGAGCACGCTGTCGAACAGCGCCTGGTGCGCGGCGGCGAGGTCGTCGCGCCCGTGGTAGACGGTGCCGACGAACGTGGTGTAGCTGGCGTCCTCGGTGAAGCAGGCGCCGTAAGCGTGGCCGTCGCCGCGGTTCCAGGCGTCCTCCAGGTCGGCGAAGAGCGTCCGGACGTCCTGCTCGGCAGTGGTGATCATGGTGGCTTCCTCTGGTAGTTTACTCAGCACAGTGTCTGTGCGGAAGTGATATCTGCTCGCTTGCAGATATTAGATTAAGGAAGAGGAGTGACCGTGTCAACGGATCTGAGCGGGCTCTTCCGTCGCTACCTGAGCGCGACGGTCCTCAACAGCCTGGCCACCGCCGAGGCGGCCGGGCTCAACGCCACCGACTACTACGCGCACAACCTGCTCGACCTCATGGGCCCGCTCACCTCGGGCGAGCTGGCCGCGCAGACCGGGCTGACCACCGGCGCCACCACCCGGCTCATCGACCGCCTGGAGAAGGCCGGCTTCGTGCGGCGCCGGCCCGACCCGGCCGACCGGCGCAAGGTGATGGTGGAGTCGGTGTCCGAGCCGGAGGGGCTCGACGAGGTGCTCAAGGGCACCAGGGCGCGGCTGCGTACCGTCTTCGAGGGGTTCTCGGAGGCGGAGCTGGCCGTCCTGTGCGGCTACTTCGAGCGCGCCACGGCGGCCTACCGCGAGGCCACCGACGAGCTCATCACCGCGCGGAACGCCTGAATGCTCGCCCTCTTCGACCTCGACAACACGCTCATCGACCGGCTGGCCGCGTTCGAGCGGTGGGCCGCCGCGTTCGCCGCCGAGCGCGGGCTGGGCGCCGGCGCGGCGGCGTGGCTGGTGGCGGCCGACGCGGACGGTTCGGTGCCCATGGAGGCGTTCTTCGCCCGCGTACGGGAGCGGTTCGGGCTGCCCGAGCCCGCCGCCGAGCTGTGGCGCGCCTACCGTGCCCGGCTACCGCACCTGGTGCGCTGCCGCCCTGAGGTGCTGTCCGGGCTCGACCGGCTGCGCGCGGCCGGCTGGACGGTCGGCATCGTGACGAACGGGGCGGCCGACAACCAGACCGGCAAGATCCATCAGAGCGGGCTGGCCACGCGGGTGGACGGGTGGGCGATCTCGGCGGCGGAGGGCATCAGGAAACCGGACGCCCGCCTGTTCGCCCTCGCCGCCGCCCGCTGCGGCCGGTCGCTGGACGGCGGCGGGTGGATGGTCGGGGACGACGCCGTCAACGACGTCGCGGGCGGGCACGGCGCCGGCCTGCGCACGGTCTGGATCGACCGCCGCGAGGAGCTGGCGCGGCGCGGCCTGGAGCCTCCGCCGCCCCCGGCATCACCCCCTGACCGGGTGGTGGACGACGTCCTCGCCGTCATCGGGCTGCTTCTCGACCTGGCGTGATCGCGTTCCCGGACTTATCGGGCTGCGGCGGCCCCGGGCGGGCGATACCTTGCCCCGTATGCGCGATCGACCGGACGACCTCGACGAAGAGCTGCTGCGCCCCGCCCTGACCGCGTGGGGCATCGAGGCGGCCACCCTGAACCATGCGCCGGTCGGTTTCGGCGACCACCACTGGATCGCGACCGGCGCGGGCGGGCGGCGCTGGTTCGTGACGGTGGCCGACGCGCGGCTGCGGTCGTACGACGAGCTCGGGCGCGCCATGGAGACGGCGGCGGCGCTGCGCGAGGAGGCCGGCCTCGGGTTCGTCGTCGCCCCGCTGCGCGCCTTCGACGGTGCCACGCTGCGCCGCCTCGACGGTGACCGCTACGCCATGAGCGTGTTCCCGTACGAGGAGGGCACGGCCGGCGAGTTCGGCGACGAGCTGCCGGACGCCGACCGGGGCCGGCTCATCGACCTGCTGGCCGAGCTGCACACCACCCCGCCGCCGAGGACGACCCCGGCCCGGCCGGTGGAGCTGCCCGGCCGGGCGGCCCTGGAGCAGGCGCTGGCCGACACCACCCTGCCGTGGCTCGGCGGCCCCTACTCCGAGCCCGCCCAGGACCTCCTCGCCAGCCACGCCGGCACGGTGCGGCGCCGGCTGGCGGAGCTGGACCGGCTGGCGGCCCGGCCGGGCGAGCCGGTGCTCACGCACGGGGAGCCGCACGCGGGCAACGTCCTGCGGGACGGCGCGCGCCTGCTGCTGATCGACTGGGACACGGTGGGCACGGCCGCCCCGGAGCGGGACCTGTGGCTGGCGGCCAGGGACGAGGAGGACCTGGCGCGCTACACGAAGGCGACGGGCCGCGCGGTGGACCGCGACCTGCTGGCGCTGTACCGGCTGCGGTGGGCGCTGAACGACGTGGCGGAGTTCGTGGCGTGGTTCCGCGCGCCGCACGGCCGCACGGCGGACGCCGAGCAGTCGTGGGACGCGCTCACGGGCACGCTCCAGGAGCTGGCGGCCTAGCGAAACTTTCATCTTTCTCAGCCCTCTCACCCGGCCTGACGGAGGCCCGGGAGCACCCTTCCGCGCCTGCGTATTGCGGTGCCGAAATTTTCTGTGGACACTCGCAATATTTCGGCCGCAGAGCGAGAGGACATCGATGAAGCTGAAAGCTCGCCTAGCAAGCGCGATCATCGCCGCCGCCGCGCTCGTCACGGCCGGCCTCATCACCGCGCCCCCGGCCGCCTCCGCCCAGCTCACCGAGGTGACCGGTTTCGGCACGAACCCCAGCAACCTGCGCATGCACCTGTACGTGCCCGACGGCGTCGGCGCCCGGCCCGCCCTGCTCGTGGCGGTGCACTACTGCACCGGCTCCGGCCCGGCCTTCTACTCGGGCACCGAGTTCGCCTCGCTGGCCGACCGGTACAAGTTCATCGTCGTCTACCCGTCGGCGACCAGGAGCGGGTCCTGCTTCGACGTCTCCTCGCCGCAGGCGCTCACCCACAACGGCGGCAGCGACCCCGTCGGCATCGTCTCCATGGTCAGGTACGTGCAGCAGCGCTACAACGCCGACCCCGACCGCACGTACGTCACCGGCGCCTCCTCCGGCGGCATGATGACGAACGTGCTGATCGGCGCCTACCCGGACGTGTTCAAGGCGGGCGCGGCGTTCATGGGCGTGCCGTTCGGCTGCTTCGCCACCACCGACGGGTCGAGCTGGAACAGCACCTGCGCCAACGGCCAGCTCATCAAGACCGCCCAGCAGTGGGGCGACCAGGTGCGCGCCGCCTACCCCGGCTACAGCGGCCCGCGCCCGCGCATGCAGATCTGGCACGGCACCGAGGACACCACGCTGCGCTACCCGAACTTCCAGGAGCAGATCAAGCAGTGGACGAACGTCCACGGCCTGAGCCAGACGCCCAGCCTCACCGACCAGCCCCGCTCCGGCTGGACCAGGACCCGGTACGGCGGCACGGGCACGAAGGAGCGGGTGGAGGCGATCAGCCTCCAGGGCGTGGGCCACAGCCTGCCGCAGGGCGGGATGGCGGCCATGGTGATCGACTTCTTCGGCCTCGCGGAGGGCGGCACCGAGCCGACCGTCACCCCCACGGTCACGCCGCCGGCGGGCGACTGCAAGGTCACGTACACCACGAACGCGTGGAACACCGGTTTCACGGCCGCGGTCACGATCGCCAACACCAGCACGACCGCGATCTCGTCCTGGAGCCTGGCCTTCACGCTCCCGGCCGGCCAGAGCGTCACCTCCGCCTGGAACGCCGCGATCTCGCCCAGCAGCGGCCAGGTGACGGCGCGGAACGTCTCCTACAACGGCTCCATCGCCCCGGGGGCGTCGGCCTCGTTCGGCTTCCAGGCCACGCACACCGGCGACACCGGCAAGCCGGCCGCCTTCACCCTGAACGGCACGGCCTGCACCTCCTGAAGAAGGCTCCCCGGCCGGTCGGCCCATCGGTAATTGCGGGGCCGCGAGCCGATCGGCCGGGGGCTCCTCGAAAACGGTTCACCTTTCCCGCTTGCCTCGATGCCGACTGTAGTCATACGGTCACTTTAAGCAGTCGAGAAGGCGAGGAGAGGCGAGTGGGCAGGCACGCGAAGCCCTGCACCCCCAGGGAGCAGGAGCCGCAGGACGATTCCGGCAAGGACGAGCATCGCCCCAGCAAGGGCCGGCACGCCAAGGAACATCCGCGCCGCACGCCTGGCGAGCCCGCGGAGTCCCGGCCGGCCGGTTAGGAACGGAGCTTGCACCCCGGGGCAAGCTCCGTCCCGCTCTTCCGGATCAGGGCCAGTCGCGAGCCGGGCGCAGCGGCACCCCGGAGCGGCCGTCGGAGTCGAGCTTGACCCCGAGCACCTGGTGCAGCTGCACCTTGTTGCGCTCGAAGCCCACGATGCAGCCGGCCATGTAGAGGGCCCACACGCGGGCCGTGCCCATGCCGACCTCCTGCACCGCGTCCTCCCAGTTCGCGTCGAGGTTGTCGCACCAGTGACGCAGGGTCTTCGCGTAGTGCTCGCGCAGGTTCTCCTCGTGGCGGATCTCGAAGCCGAGGTCCTCCATCTGCCGGATCAGCCAGCCCACCGACTCCAGCTCGCCGTCGGGGAAGACGTAGCGGTTGATGAAGCCGCCCTTGTTGAACGTCTTCTCCTTGCCCGTCGGCCGGGTGATGCAGTGGTTGAGCAGCCGGCCGCCCGGCCGCAGCTTGCCGTACAGGAACGCGAAGTACGACGGCACGTTCGCCTTGCCGATGTGCTCGGTCAGGCCGATGCTGCTCACCGCGTCGAAGCCCGACTCGGTGACGTCGCGGTAGTCCATGAAGCGGACTTCGGCCAGATCCTGGAGCCCGGCGTCGGCGATCGCCTTCTGCGCGTACTCGGCCTGCTGGCGGCTGAGCGTGACGCCCAGGGCCTTGACGCCGTAGTGCTTGGCGGCGTGCATGACCATGCCGCCCCAGCCGCAGCCGACGTCGAGCAGGCGCATGCCGGGCTTGAGGTCGAGCTTGCGCGCCACCAGGTCGAACTTGGTGTACTGGGCCTCTTCCAGCGTGGAGTCCTCGCTGGGGAAGCAGGCACACGTGTAGGCCATCGACGGGCCCAGCACCCACTCGTAGAAGCGGTTGGACACGTCGTAGTGGTGGTGGATGGCCTCCGCGTCACGCTGCTTGGCGTGGCGGGAGCCCAGCTTGGCCAGCGCGCTCTGCCGCATCTCCTGCGGAGGCGGCGGCACGCGCATGAGCAGCGGCTTGAGGCCCAGCGCCCGCACCGCTTCGAGCTTCTCGGACGTGGTCAGGTCGTTGGTGGTGATGTTCCACATCCGGTCCAGCAGCGTGTACATGTCGCCCTGGACGTCGATGTGCCCGGAGATGTAGGCCCGGGCCAGCCCCAGCTCGCCCGGAGCCTGGGCCAGGTAGGCCACGGCGATCGGGGACTTGACCTCGATGGCCAGGTCGGCGCCGTCGGGCCCGGCCTTGCTGCCGTCGTACGCGGTGAACCGGATGTTCGTGTCCGTGCCGACGATCTTTTCAAAGATGGATGCGAGAGCCATCTGCTTGCTCACCTTCCCCGTACACACTTTTCGTACAGGTCCAGCAGGCGCCCATTCGGGTCGTATTCCCGCTTGACCGGCCAGTAGGCATCGCCGTTGTACAGCTGCCAGAACTGCTCACGGGCGTAGAACGAGGTCGAGTAGAGCGACTTGTGCCCATCGAGGTCGTGCACCGCACGCTCGATGAGCCGGTTGTAGTAACCGTCGAACTGCCCCCGTGGCAGCGGCACCATGCCCCAGAACCCGAAGTTGACGTAAAGCTTCCCCGGCTCCAGCGGATAGATCGGCCAGCGGGAGCTCGCTCGCAGCGGGCACATCCACACCGGCGTCATTCCCACCTTCTCGTGGAAGAACTCCAGGAACTCCGCCCCGCGCTCGACGGGCGTCTCGACGTCCTGGATGACCGACTCGCTCACCGGCAGGCCGCGCCAGCGGTCGACGCGGGCGGTCACGCCGTGCTTGCGGTCGAGCGCCACGAGACGCCGGTAGACGTCGGAGCGCATCCAGCGGCGCGGCATCAGCGAGCGGACGACCGGCTGCTGCACGCCGAACGCGCGCGAGCACCAGAACCAGTCGGTGTCCCAGCGCCACAGGTAGTCGCGGACCGTCAGCCAGTCGCGGCTGCGCTGCCTGATCGACTGGTAGTAGATCCGCATGCCCGTGTAGTCGGAGATGTAGGGCGCCCGGTCGGCGAAGCGGCCCAGCGTGAGGTACATCTCGCCGGGCTCGAAGAACACGCCGTCCACGAAGTCGACGGGGTCGCCGTCGTAGACCATGCTGTCGCAGATCTCCTGCATGGCCAGCATGCACTTGGCCGCGTCGGTGAACTTGACGTGCGTGAGGTGCACGTACGGCTGGACCTTGCGCAGCTTGATCCTGATGCGCAGGGCGTAGCCGAGCGTGCCGTAGGAGTTGGGGAAGGCACGGAACAGCTCACGGTGCTCGTTGTCGTCGCGGGCGACGACGACGCGCCCGTCGCCGGTGAGGATCTCCAGCTCCTCGACCGACTCGTGCGGCAGGCCGTCCCTGAAACTCGTGGACTCGATGCCGAGCCCGGTCACGGCGCCGCCCAGCGTGATCGTCTTGAGCTGCGGCACCACGTACGGCATGAGCCCGTACGGCAGCGTGGCATCGACCAGGTGCTCGTACGTGGTCATGCCCTGGACCTCGGCGGTCATGGTGTCGGGATCGACGCTGATGACCTCGTCGAGGTCTCTGGCCGAGAGCTTGGCGGTCTTGCCTCCGTCGCGGAACCTGAACAGGTTGGACGTCGACTTGGCCAGCCTGGGCGCGGCGTCACCCGGAATCTCGGCGTACGACTGCCGGATCTGCTCTACTGCCCGCCGGTGTGTCGACATCGTCGTCGTCACGGAAGCACCCCCTTGAGCTGGTAGAGATCGTCCGTGAAACCGTATCTCCCGCGGGCGGCGTCGAACAGACCGGGGTCGTTAAAGACACGAAAACTGTTCATCGTGCCAGGTGAATCCCCTACGCGATAGGCGATTGCGTAAACTTCCTGGAGATCTTGGGCGATACGCCGTTCACGACGCCCTTCACCGCACGGCCGTCCATGGCGGCCATGAGGTTGTCGAGGACGGCGGTGACCAGGCGCCCGGTCGACTCCGGCGTGACGCCCGCGACGTGCGGGGAGAGCAGGACGTTCGGCAGGTCGCGCAGCGGGTCGCCGGCCGGGAGCGGCTCGACGTCGAAGACGTCCAGCGCGGCGCCGCCCAGGTGCCCGGAGCGCAGGGCTTCGGCCAGCGCGTCCTGGTCCACCACGCCGCCCCTGGCCGCGTTGACGAGCAGGGCGCCCTGCTTCATGCGGCGGGGGTCGACGAGGCCGCGGGTCTCGTCCGACAGCGCGATCACGACGACCACGACGTCGCTGCCGGACACGAGCGCGTCGAGGTCCTGGTAGCCGGGGTCGGGGCGGGGCGTGCGGGTCCAGTACGTGACCTCGCAGCCGAGCGCGCGGAACAGGTCCGCGCACATGGCGCCGATCGGGCCGTAGCCGATCACGCCGGTGCGCCGGCCGCGCAGCTCGTGCGGCAGCAGGCCCTGCTGGGGCCAGTCGCCCGCGCGCACGGCGGCGTCGGCCGCGATCAGCTTGCGTGACAGCGCCAGCGTGGCGGCCAGGCACCACTCGGAGACGGCGCCGGCGCTGACGCCCGGCGTGTTGGCCAGCGGCACCCCCGCCGCCGCGAGGGCGGCGAGGTCATGGCCGTCCACGCCCACGGACGGCTGCTGCACGAACGCCAGGCGGGGCGCCGCGGCGACCGCCTCGGCGTCCATGACGAGCGTGCCCGTCCAGTCGCCGAGCACGATCTCCGCGTCCGGCAGCGCCGCCAGCAGCGCCTTCCTGTCGCGGGAGGCCGGCACGCGCAGCGTCACCCGGTCGCCGAGCGGGCCGAGCAGGCGGCGCATGGCGTGCTCGGGCAGCGGCGGGAGGGCGAGCAGGTTCCAGGGGCTCATCCCCCCACAGTAAAGCTGTTGATCACCTGGCGCATCAGGGCGCGGTTGCGCAGCCACTGCTCCTCGGTGACGGTCCACGACAGCACGTACGCGGTGTCGCCGATCGCCAGCGCCCGGCGGATCTCGTGGTAGCGGGTGCCGGGGCGGACCCAGCGGGCGTCGTTCGCCTCGCCGGCCGTCCAGGTGAACTCCCACTGCACGGCCTTGGCGCCGTGGTGGGTGAGCGTCCTGCGGCCCCGCGTGACCACGCTCTGCGCGTTCTGCCGGAGCGTCTCCTGCCCGTCACGGATGATCTGGTTCGGGTCGAGGCTGGCGTAGACGGCCTCGACGCCGAAGTGGGCGTTGCCGTCGCGGCGGGTCCACTCGGTGGAGGCCTCGTTGATCGCGCCCCGCCAGCCCATGGGCCGCATGACGGACCAGCCGCCGCGCGACTTGTACGCCCGCACGGCGGGGGCGGCCCTGGTCACGCTCGGCGTCGGCGTGGCGGAGCGGGTCGCGCTCGGCGACGGCGCCGCGCTGGGCGTGATCGCCTGGGTCGCGGCGGCCGGCTGCGTGGTGGCGCGCGGCGCGCCCTCGGCCGGCGTGGCGGTCCTGAAGTACGCGACCGCGCCGCCCGTGAGCACCAGCACCACCGTCGCGGCCGCCGCGAGCAGGGCCCGGCCGGGGCCCTGTCCCTTCGGCTTCTCCGGGACGTCGAGGTCGCCGGCCGGGGGCTTGGCGGCGATGATGGCCGCGAGCAGCCGGTCGGCCTCCTCCGCGTCCACGCGGTCCTGGGGCTCCTTCTGGAGCAGGCCCTTCAGGACCGGGTGCATGATCGGCGGGATCCTGCGGTAGTCCGGCTCCTCGGTGAGCAGCGCGTTGAGCGTGGCCATGGGGTCGCCGCGCTCGAACGGCGAGCGGCCCACCATGCACGCGTACAGCGTGGCGCCCAGCGACCACAGGTCGGAGGCCGGTCCGGCGTTCTCCGCACGCACCCGTTCCGGCGCCAGGAAGCTCGGCGAGCCGGTCACCATGCCGGTCCTGGTCAGCGAGGAGTCGCCCTCGACGGTGGCGATGCCGAAGTCCATGAGCACCGCCCGGCCGTCCTCGGACAGCAGGATGTTGCTCGGCTTGACGTCACGGTGCAGGATGCCGGCCGCGTGCGCGGTCCGCAGCGCGGACAGCACCTGCCTGCCCAGCTCGGCCGCCTCCCGCACCGGCAGCGCGCCCGAGGTGAGCACGACCTGCTCGACCGTCGGATGGCTGACCAGCTCCATCACGATCCACGGCCGGCCGTCCTCCTCGATGACGTCGTACACGGCGACGACCGAGGGATGGTTGAGCTTGGCGGCGGTGCGTGCCTCGCGGGCGGTCCTCAGGAGCTGGCGCTCCCGGTCGCCGGACGACAGCGTGTCCGGCAGGAGGACCTCTTTGATGGCCACCTGCCGGTTGAGCAAAGTGTCGCGGCCTTCCCAGACCACGCCCATTCCCCCGCGGCCCAACTCGCGCAGTAACTGGTAGCGCCCTGAGATGAGCCGGTTGCTATCCGAAACCATTTCCTACCCCTGTTGACCACCCGACAGTGGGCAAGTTTCCCATACCTCCCAGTTGTTCGCCGGAAGGTCGGAAAGGCCGCTTGCACCAGTTCACCGAATGTTGTTCTACTGGGGCAGGGTCCACAGCAAGGAGAGGCCGATGCCTGAGGTTCGCCGAGGTCCGCTGTCCGGGGTGCGCGTGCTGGAGCTCGCCGGGCTCGCCCCTGGGCCGTTCGCGGGGATGATGCTAGCCGATCACGGTGCGGAAGTCCTGCGTATCGACAGGGTGAAGGCGGTTTCCGATCGCCCGCGCGCCGATGTCATGGACCGCGGCAAGCGCACGATCGGGCTGGATCTGAAGGCGCCCGAGGGAGTGGCCGCGTTCAAGGAGCTGGTCCGGCACGCCGACGTCGTGATCGAGGTGTTCCGCCCGGGAGTGGCCGAACGGCTCGGCATCGGCCCCGACGACCTGCACGCGATCAACGAGCGGCTGATCTACGGCCGGATGACCGGATGGGGGCAGGACGGGCCGCTCGCCCCGACGGCCGGGCACGACATCGACTACATCGCCGTCTCCGGCGTGCTGTCGATGCTGGGCCGCGAGGGGGAGAAGCCGACCCCGCCGATCAACATCCTCGGCGACTTCGCCGGCGGCGGGCTCATGCTCGCGTACGGGGTGCTGCTGGCCCTGTACGAGCGCGAGCGCACCGGCCTCGGCCGGGTGATCGACGCGGCCATGGTGGACGGCGCCGCGATCCTGTTCTCGATGTTCTACCAGGCGGTCCAGAGCGGCCACTGGGGCCCGCACGGCACGAACCTGCTGGACACCGGCGCCCCGCAGTACGACACGTACGAGACGGCCGACGGCGAGTACGTGGCCGTGGGCTCCCTGGAACCGCAGTTCTGGGCGGCCATGACCGGCCTCATGGGCCTGACCGACCTGCCCGACAGGAACGACCGCGCCCAGTGGCCCGCGCTCAAGGCCCGCCTGGCCGAGGAGTTCAGGAAGCGCACGCGCGCCGAGTGGGAGGCGATCTTCGACGGCTCCGACGCCTGCGTCTCACCCGTCCTGTCGATGGCCGAGGCGCCGGAGCACCCGCACAACGCCGCCCGCGGCTCGTTCGTCCAGGTCGGCGGCGTCACCCACCCCGCGCCCGCGCCGCGCCTGCTCGGCGTGCCGGCGCAGGACCTGTCCCCCGCCACCCGCCTGGACGACCTGTCCGGCTGGGGCCTGCCCCAGGAGGAGGCGGACAAGCTACGCGCCCAAGGGGTACTCGCATGATCGACTTACTCGACGGCGACCTCTACGCCGGCGACCCCTCCCCCGTCTACGCCTGGCTGCGCGAGCACGCCCCCGTCTACCGCGACGAGCCCAACGGCCTGTGGGGCGTCTCCCGCCACGCCGACATCTCCGCCATCGAGCGCGACCCCCGCCTGTGGACCAGCACCGTCGGCTACCGCCCGCAGCTGCCCTCCGAGCCGTCCATGATCGGCCTGGACGACCCGGAGCACGCCGAGCGCCGCCGCCTCGTCTACCGCCGCTTCACGCCCCGCCACGTGCACGACCGCTATGCGGACCGCGTCCGCGAGGTCGTCGTCGAGCTGATCACCGGCGCACTCGAACGGGGCACGGTGGACGCGGTGAGCGAGCTGGCCGCGCCTCTGCCCGCCCGCATGATCGGCTGGCTGCTCGGCTTCCCCGACGAGGACTGGCCCCGCCTCAAGCACTGGTCCGAGACCACGATCGTGGCCGGCGGCGGGCTGCGTTACGTCACGCACGAGGCCGCCGTGGCCGCCGGCGAGTACGGCCAGGCCGTGCTGGAGCTGGCCGCGCGGCGGCGCGCCGACCCGCGCGACGACCTGCTGTCCCTGTGGTGCGCCACCCCCGGCTACGACGACGAGTGCCTGGCCAACGACGCGCTGCTGCTGCTCGACGGCGGCGCCGAGACCACCAGGACGGTCATCGCCACCGCCATCGACGCGCTGATCCGCCACCCCGACCAGTGGCGGCTGCTGCGCGCCGACCCCGGCCTGATGGAGGGGGCGGTGGAGGAGTTCATCCGCTGGACCACGCCGATCCTGAACATGTGCCGGGCCGCCACCCGCGACACCGTCCTGCACGGGCAGGAGATCCGCGCGGGCCAGCAGGTGCTGCTCATGTACGGGTCGGCGAACCGGGACCCCGAGGTGTTCACCGACCCCGACGTCTTCGACGTGACCAGGAAGCCGGGCGGGCACATCGCGTTCGGCCTGGGCACCCACTTCTGCCTGGGCGCGGCGCTGGCCCGGCTGGAGCTGCGGATCTTCTTCGAGGAGTGGCTGGCCCGGGTGGGCTCGGCCGCGTGGGCCGACTCCGAGGGACCGCGCATCCTGCCCAACGCCTTCGTCAGGGGCGTGACGTCGTTTCCCGTGGTGCTGCGTAGTCCTTGAGCCTGATCGCGTCGTGCAGGCGCATGTTGCGGCCGGCCAGCTTGACCGCCGCCCTGGTGAGACCGACGGGCACGTGGTTGATCAGCCGCACCAGGCGCGCCATCGCCCACAGCTCGAACCGGCTGCCCGGCACGATCTTGCGTGCCGCGTTCACCGCGAACGCCCGGCTGCGGCGCACGTACTCGCCCAGCTCCGCCTCATACGCCGGGAAGGCCCGCGTGTGGTCGCCGCCGTGCGCCGCCAGCTCTCCCGCCAGCACGTACGCCCCCACCACCGCCAGGCTCGTGCTGCCCCCGACGGCCGGGCCCGGGCAGTAGCCGGCGTCGCCCACGAGCGAGACCCGGCCGCGTGACCACGTGTCGAGGCGGAGCTGGGTGATCGAGTCGAAGTAGAAGGCGGGCGTGCGCTCCACCTCGTCCAGCAGCCTCGGGATCTCCCAGCCCAGGTCGCCGAAGTGCGCGCGCAGCAGCTCCTTCTGCCGGGCGACGTCGCGGTGGTGGTAGTCGAGCGGCTGCTCCGTCCTGAACAGGAACATCGCCCGCGCGTCGGCCATGTGCGCGGCCGCGTACATGCCGCCCATCCGGCCGGCGCCCGCCACGCCCACCATGCGGCCGTCGAGCCCCAGGTGGTTGGGGACGGAGGCGACCGCCAGGTACCCGCCGATCCACGTGGTGTAGCGGGACTCGGGGCCGAAGACCAGGCGGCGCACGTTGGAGTGCAGGCCGTCGGCGCCGATCACCAGGTCGAACCGGGCGGGCGCGCCGCGCTCGAAGGTGACCTCGCCGTCGCCTGCGATCGAGGTGATGGAGTCGCCGAAGACGTAGGCGGCGTCGTGGCGGGTGGCGTCGTAGAGGATCTCGCTGAGGTCGTCGCGCATGATCTCGACGTGCCGGTCGGAGACGGCGCCGAAGATGCGCCGCAGCTCCAGCTCGGCGAGGGGCGCGCCGGCCTCGTCGTACACGGTGAGCCACTCCGTGCCGGTCTTCTTGGCCAGCACGTCGTCCAGCACGCCCATCCGCTCGGCGATGTCCATGGCGGGGCGGAACAGGTCGACCGCGTGGCCGCCCGTCTTGCGCAGCGCCGGGGCCCGCTCGACGACGGTCACGTCGAAGCCGTACCTGGTCAGCCAGTACGCCAGCACCGGCCCCGCGATGCTCGCGCCCGAGATGAGAACCCGCATGACCCCTCCTTACCTATCGTTAAGTAAGTACGCTAGCACGCCGTCTGACTTAACGGTAGGTAAGGGATATCCTCGGATCATGCCCAGTGACACCAAGACCCGCATCCAGGCGGTGGCCCGCGAGCTGTTCGTGCAGCAGGGCGTCCAGAACACCAGCCTGCGCCAGATCTCCGAGCGGCTGGGCATCACCAAACCCGCGCTCTACTACCACTTCTCCTCACGCGACGACCTCGTGCGCAGCATCGTGCAGCCGCTGGTGGAGGACATCGAGCGGTTCCTGCGCGACCGGGGCCAGGCAGGCGAGCCGCGCGAGCTGCTCGCCGACTACTTCGAGCTGATCTGGCGGCACCGCGAGGTGATCGTGATGATGGTGCGCGACCTGTCCACGCTCGGCTTCCTCGACCTCGGCACGCGCATGTTCGAATGGCGGCGGGAGCTGGTCGCCAGGCTGCTCGGGCCCGAGCTCGGGCTGGAGCAGCAGATCCGCGCCACGGTGGCGCTGGGCGGCATGTCCGACTGCGCGGTGGAATTCGCGCACCTGCCGCTGGAGGAGGTCAAGCCGACGGCCGTCGAGACGGCGGCCGTCGCGCTCGGACTCTAGCTCACACCGCGATGTAGCCGGTTCAAATCGCGAGGTAGAGATCCACCCCGTCGGGGTGGTGCACCTCGAGATCCGTCGTGAAGGCACGCGGTGGCGTGCCGCCCGACTCGGTGTGCTTCCACACCGACTGCCACGCCTCGACCAGAGCCTGCGGCAACGGGCCGCGTACCTCCAGCTTCAGCGACTGACCGCCCGGCACCCGCACCGCCACCATGCCCTCCGGCAGCCGCGGCACCGTGCGCACGGCCGTGCCGACGATCTGCGTGTAGGCGCCGTGGTGGTCGCTCTCGTAGTCGGTGAGCACCGCGTAAAGGTTCTCGTCGACGCGGCCGGGCACATGCGCGAAGGCCCCGGGCGCACCGGCCCGCTGCCACAAAACCGGCAGTTTCGCCCGCGCCGGATCCATTTCATCGACGTTCGTGGTACGTACGGCGAAACCGACCACCAGCAGTTCGGCCCGTTCGGTGACGTTCACAGACCCTCCCTCCCCCAAAAGTGTCCCGGCCGATCATAAGGCCCCGCGAAACGGGGAAAAGCCTTGTTGAGCCACCAGCGCATAAGATGGATGAACGTGAGATTTCTCAACGACCTCGAGCCACATTACGACCTGACCTATAGCGACGTGTTCATGGTCCCGGCGCGTTCCGCGGTCGGCTCCCGGCTCGCAGTCGATCTATCGACGAACGACGGCACCGGCACCACCATTCCCATCGTCGTGGCCAACATGACGGCCGTCGCCGGCCGGCGCATGGCCGAGACCGTCGCGCGGCGGGGCGGCATCGTCGTCATCCCCCAGGACATTCCGCTCGACGTCGTGGCGAACGTCGTCGACTGGGTCAAGAAGCGCGACCTCGTCCACGACACGCCCCTCACCCTGACCCCGCACGACACCGTCGGCGAGGCCCTGCAGCTCCTGCCCAAGCGTGCCCACGGCGCCGTCATCGTCGTCGACTGGGAGAACCGCCCCGTCGGCGTCGTCACCGAGGCCGACTGCCGCGGCGTCGACATGTTCACCCAGCTCGACCACGTCATGTCGCGCGAACTGCTCACGCTGCCCGCCGGGCTCGACCCGCGCGCCGCCTTCGACCGGCTGCACGAAGGCCGCCACCGGCTCGCGCCCATCGTCGACGACGAAGGCCGGCTGGTCGGCATCCTCACCCGCACCGGCGCCCTGCGCGCCACCCTCTACCAGCCCGCCGTCGACGCCCAGGGCCGGCTGCGCATCGCCGCCGCCGTCGGCGTGAACGGCGACGTCGCCGCCAAGGCCAAGGAGCTGCTCGAAGCCGGCATCGACTGCCTCGTCGTCGACACCGCGCACGGCCACCAGGAGAAGATGATCACCGCCCTGCGCGCCGTCACCGCCCTCGACCCCGGCGTGCCCGTCGCCGCCGGCAACGTCGTCACCGCCGGCGGCGTCCGCGACCTCGTCGACGCCGGCGCCGACATCCTCAAGGTCGGCGTCGGGCCCGGCGCCATGTGCACCACCCGCATGATGACCGGCGTCGGCCGGCCCCAGTTCTCCGCGGTCCTGGAGTGCTCCGCCGAAGCCCGCCGCCTCGGGCGGCACGTGTGGGCCGACGGCGGCGTGCGCCACCCGCGCGACGTGGCCCTCGCCCTGGCCGCCGGGGCCTCCAACGTGATGATCGGGTCGTGGTTCGCGGGCACGTACGAATCGCCCGGCGACACTCACATCGACGCCGACGGGCGCGCCTACAAGGAGAACTACGGCATGGCCTCCGCGCGGGCCGTGCGGCTGCGCACCGCCGAGGACTCCGCGTTCGACCGGGCCAGGAAGGCGCTGTTCGAGGAGGGCATCTCCACCTCCCGCATGTACCTCGACCCCAAGCGGCCCAGCGTCGAGGACCAGATCGACGCGATCGTGGCCGGGCTGCGGTCCTCGTGCACGTACGCGGGGGCGTCGAACCTGGAGGAGTTCCACGCCCAGGCGGTCGTGGGGATCCAGAGCTCGTCCGGGTACGCGGAAGGCATGCCGCTGCACCAGAGCTGGTGATTCGTCGTCAGATTCGTCGTCAGTCGCACTAGGTTCGCCGCCAGCCGCCGGCCGCGTTGATGCCGCCGTCCACGTGCAGCGTCGTGCCGGTCACGAACCTGGCGGCGTCTCCGGCCAGGAACACGGCCGCCGCGGCGGCGTCGCCCGGCTCGCCCAGGTGGCCGAGCGGCGGCACGCGTACCGGCTCGTAGGGCAGCTCATGGGGCAGCGGGCGGGCCAGCATGCGCTCGCGCACGCCCGCCTCGCCCTCGGTGCGGATCGCGTCGGGGGCGATGGCGTTCACCCGGATGCCCTGGGGAGCCAGCTCCAGCGCCAGCGTCCTCGTGAGGCTCTCCAGGGCCGCCTTCATCGCCGCGTACACGGCGAACCCGGGCGCGGCCTGGTGGGCCTCGCTCGACGTCACGTTGATGATCGACCCGCCCGCCCCCATCATCGGCAGCAGGCGCCGGATCATGCCGGTGACCTGCGTGAAATTCTCCTCGATGAGGGTCTGCTCGCCGCGCGCCGAGGTGTCGGCGAACCCGGCGTGGAAGGTGCCGCCCGCGTTGTTGACCAGCACGTCCACGCGGCCCCAGCGCTCGCGTACGGCCTGGGCGAACACCTCCGCCGCCAGGTGGTCGCGCACGTCGAGCGTCATCGCCAGCCCGCTGTCGGGCTTGTCGCGATCGGGCGAGTCGCGGTCTGGTTTGTCGCGGTCTGGTTTGTCGCGGTCGCAGACCGCGACGTGAGCCCCCAGCGCGGCGAACGCCTCCGCGATCGCCAGGCCGATGCCCCTGGCCGCCCCGGTGACGACGGCCACGCGGCCGGTGAGCAGGAACGCGTCAGGAGAAAGGGCGGCCATGAACACCGACGATATCCCGACCGCATAGAGTCGTCGGGTCCATTCTCTTCGAGAACCACCGTCAACAGGAGCACTTTCGTGGCACTCCAGAAGCCCGAGATCGATTTTCCGGGCGGCACCCCGCCCCAGGACCTCGAGATCGAGGACCTGACCGTCGGCGACGGCCCCGAGGCCAAGCCCGGCCAGACCGTCCGCGTCCACTACGTGGGCGTGTCCTTCTCGACCGGGGAGGAGTTCGACGCGTCGTGGAACCGCGGCGAGGCGTTCGAGTTCCCGCTGGGCGCCGGGCGCGTCATCGGCGGCTGGGACCAGGGCGTGGCCGGCATGAAGGTCGGCGGCCGGCGCAAGCTGGTCATCCCGCCGCACCTCGGCTACGGCACCCGTGGCGCCCCTCCGCGCATCAAGCCGAACGAGACGCTCATCTTCGTCGTCGACCTGCTCGGCGTGAGCTGAGCCTCCGTGCCCAGGCGCCGGCGCCCTCCGTGGCACCGGCGCCTACGCCTTTCATGACCCGCGCCCGCGTGATCCTTGCCCGCGACACTCCCGTTCGCGACACTTGCCGCTGACGGCAATACCAAGTGGGGAAATGTCCCCGTCGTGAGGCACCATAGGCGTGTGCTTCTGATCGACGTGGTACGCGTGTCCGAGGCGGTGACGCGCACGTCCGCGCGGCTCGGCAAGGTGGGCCACCTGGCGGAGCTGCTGGGCCGGGTCGGGCCGGACGAGGCGGAGATCGCGATCTCCTACCTCTCCGGCGAGCTGCCCCAACGTCAGGTCGGCGTGGGCTGGCGCACGCTGGAGGACGTCCCGCAGCCCAAGCTCGCCGCCACCGCCACGCTCACCGACGTCGACCGGCTGCTGAGCAAGATCAAGGCTGTGTCCGGGCCGGGCTCGCAGGCGGCACGCAAGGCGCTGGTGGCCGAGCTGTTCGCGGGGCTGACCAGCCAGGAGCAGCAGTTCATGCGGCGGCTGCTGCACGGCGAGCTGCGCCAGGGCGCCCTCGACGGCGTCATGATCGAGGCCATCGCCAAGGCGTCCGGCGCCCCGTCGGCCGACGTGCGCCGCGCGCTGACGCTGCGCGGCTGGCTGCCCGCCGTCGGCGCCGCCGCGCTGAGCGGCGGGGTGGCGGCGCTGCACGCGTTCCGGCTGGAGGTGGGGCGGGCGGTCGCGCCGATGCTGGCGGGCAGCGCGCCCAACGTGGCCGCCGCGCTGGAGAAGGCGGGC
The DNA here is from genome assembly GCF_012034275.1 of Nonomuraea composti. Lineage (NCBI taxonomy): Bacteria > Bacillati > Actinomycetota > Actinomycetes > Streptosporangiales > Streptosporangiaceae > Nonomuraea > Nonomuraea composti. The sequence goes on from NZ_JAATEP010000036.1 coordinate 114,628, forward strand.
ACGCCGGCGGCGCTGGAGTGGAAGCTCGACGGCGTCCGCGTGCAGGCCCACCGCTCCGGGCCCGAGGTGCGGGTCTTCACCCGTACGCTCGACGACATCACGCCGCAGGTGCCCGAGCTGGTCGAGGCCGTCCTGGAGATGCCGTCCACGGATCTCGTGCTCGACGGCGAGGTGCTGGCGCTGCGGCCCGACGGGCGGCCGCATCCGTTCCAGGTGACGGCGAGCCGGGTCTCCAGCAAGACGAACGTCGCCGCGCTGCGCGCGCAGACGCCGCTGAGCGTGTTCTTCTTCGACGCGCTGCGGGTCGACGGCGCCGACCTGCTCGACCTCCCGTACGCCGAGCGCCAGGAGGCCCTGGCCCGCACGGTCCCGCAAGATCTGCTGACGCCCCGCCTGGTGACCGGCGAACTGGCCGAGGCCGAGCAGTTCTTCACCGACGTCGTCAAGGCCGGGCACGAGGGCCTGGTCGTCAAGTCGCTGGCCTCCCCCTACGCGGCGGGCCGGCGCGGGGCCGGCTGGATCAAGGTCAAGCCGCGGCACACGCTCGACCTGGTGGTCCTGGCGGCCGAGTGGGGGCACGGGCGGCGCGAGGGCAAGCTGTCCAACCTGCACCTGGGGGCGCGCGACCCGGAGGGCGGGTTCGTGATGCTCGGCAAGACGTTCAAGGGGCTGACGGATGAGCTGCTGGCCTGGCAGACCGAGCGCTTCCTGCAGCTCGCCGAGGGGCCGACCGACGAGTGGACGGTGCGGCTGCGGCCCGAGCTGGTCGTGGAGATCGCCTTCGACGGGGTGCAGCGCTCACCGCGCTACCCCGGCGGCATGGCACTGCGGTTCGCCCGGGTGCTGCGCTACCGGCCCGACAAGCGCGTCGAGGACGCCGACACCGTCGAGACGGTGCGCTCGCTCATGCTCTGATCCTTTACGCGTTCGGCTGATTGTCGAAGATCCACGGCGTACGCTCGGGCTTCGAGGCACTCTTGCGGCATAAGTGAGATATTTCACTGGTCGTCCCATTAAGTTGCCTTTACCTGCACTTTGTCGCATATGTTCGTGCCCACTGCGCGGGATCCCCCACCCCGCGCCCGGATCGGCCGCCGCACGCCCCCACTCCCCACGGCCCCGGCCTTTCCCCGCCCTGTTCCCTATCTAGG
>NZ_JAATEP010000037.1:0-114765 GCF_012034275.1 Nonomuraea composti
CAGCTCGCCCGCCACTGCCCCGACCTCGACATCAAGCAGCGGCTCGCCCGCGTGCGCGCCGTCGAGGCCCAGCAGCAGAAGGTGGTCAACTGGCTGCTGCCCGGCTCGTCGTCGGTGCTGGAGACGACGATCGCGTACGAGCAGGTGGCCGTGGACCTCACCGCCTGGGTCGCGCGCATGGAGCCGGACCCGTACCTCAAGCAGGCCTACCAGTTCGGCGTCCTGGAGGACTTCGACCACCTCTACCGCTACGCCAACCTGTACGAGATGATCGAGCACCGCAAGGCCGAGAAGATCGTCGACAACCTCACCGAGATCATGCCCGGCCGCCCCACGTACCTGCATCACCGCGACCCGCTCGACAACGTCCGCCAGCCGTACGACCGCAGCGTCACCGAGCCGCTGTCCCGCCTGCACGCCCTGACGATCATGTCGGCCGAGCAGCAGACCATGAACTTCTACATGAACGTCGGCCCCACCTACATGGAGCCGATCGCCCGCCAGCTCTACCAGGAGATCGGCATGGTCGAGGAGGAGCACGTCACCCACTACGAATCGCTCGTCGACCCCGGCGAGAGCCTGTGGGAGCAGCTGCTCAACCACGAGTACAACGAGTGCTACCTCTACTACTCGTTCATGGAAACCGAGTCCGACCCCAAGGTGAAGAACATCTGGGAGCTGCACCTCAACATGGAGCTGGAGCACCTGCGCCTGGCGGCCGAGCTGTTCACCAGGTTCGACGGGCGCGACCCCGACCAGGTGCTCGCCCCCGCGCTGCCGCCGCCCGTCACGTTCGAGCCGAACAAGGGCTACATCCGCGACCTGCTCGCCACCCAGATCGACTGCACCACCCTCGGCACCGGGTACGTCAAGGAGGCGCACGAGCGCTTCACCCGCATGCAGGAGGCCGTGATGGGCGGCGAGAAGCCGGCCTCGGAACGCGTCATCGACGACAACCGGGCGATCTCGGGCCGCGAGTACCGCCTGGAGACGGAGGGACCGCATCCGGCGGGCCTGCAGCTCAGCCGCTGACGGCCGCGGCCTTACGGCATCCCCCCGCTGGCGGCTGCGGGCCTGAGGCGTGCGAACGCAGACGGCTGCGGACCTGCGCTGGGGCGCTGATCGGCGCCCGGCTAGAGTCGGGCCCCATGACCACCACCGCAGCCACCACCACAGTCGCGCTCGTCACCGGCGCATCGCGCGGCCTCGGGGCCGCCATCGCCCGCAGGCTGGCCGCCGACGGCCTGGCCGTGGCCGTCAACTACCGCTCCGACCGGGCCGGAGCCGAGCAGGTGACGGCTTCCGTCCGCGCGGCGGGCGGGGTCGCGGAGGCGTTCCCCGCCGACATCACGGACGAGACCGCCGTCGAGCACCTGGTCGCCGCCGTCACCGAACGCCTCGGCCCGATAGGCGTTCTGGTGGCGAACGCGACCGGCCCCCAGCCGAACCTCCCCGTCGAGAACCTCACCTGGCAGGCCCACCTCGACCAGCTCACGTTCTTCGTCAAGAGCCCCACCCTGCTCGTCCAGGCCGTCCTGCCCGGCATGAAGGAACGCGGCGGCGGCCGCGTCATCCAGATCGGCTCCGACATCGTGGACCGCAAACTGCCCGACACCTCCGCCTACACCGCCGCCAAGGCCGCCCAGCACGCCCTCACCGAAGTTTGGGCCAAGGAGCTGGGCCGCTACAGCATCACCGTCAACGTGGTCGCACCCGGCTGGATCCCCGTGGAACGGCACGAAGGGGTGGACGAGAGCGCATACCTGGAGGAGGTGCCGCTGGGCCGGATGGGCACCCCGGAGGACGTGGCGGCGGCCGTGTCGTACCTCGCCTCCGACGGCGCCGCCTTCGTCACCGGCCGCCGCCTCACCGTCAACGGCGGCCACACGTGACCTGGGCGGCCGGATTCCAGTTTGGGGACTCGGCCGAGATTCGCTAGAGTTCTCTTCGTCGCCTCGGGGTCACAGCCCACGAGGCGGATGCGGAAGTGGCTCAGTGGTAGAGCATCACCTTGCCAAGGTGAGGGTCGCGGGTTCGAATCCCGTCTTCCGCTCGGAGCTTCCGGCTCGGTGGCGTGGCCGAGAGGCGAGGCAGCGGCCTGCAAAGCCGTCCACACGGGTTCAAATCCCGTCGCCACCTCGCGAGGACGATTAGCTCAGCGGGAGAGCGCTTCCCTGACACGGAAGAGGTCACTGGTTCAATCCCAGTATCGTCCACCACACCTTCAAGGCCCTGGCTGCTCAGCCGGGGCCTTGTGTTTTTCTACGCACGCGCCGATCACATCCCAGGCTGTCGGCGGCGCCCGGTGCGGCGCTCACTCGGGGGCCACTTCCCGGTCACCGCGGTGCGGGAGCGGGTCGTGGCGGGCCGATGAGCGGCGGCGTTCGTGGTGTTCGGGGCGCCGGCGTTCGGGGCGGTGCTGTTCATCGTGTACTCGCAGGCGGGGGTGTCGAGGTTCGCCCAGGTGGTGGAGCTGGAGGGTGAGCAGGCATGGGAGAGGCTGGCTGAGCGGTATCGGGAGTGGAAGGAGCAGGTGCGGGGGCACGTGCCGGGGAGGAGGGAACGGGCGATCGTCGCGGCGAGGGCGGCCGGGGGTGCGCTGGTCCTCCTCGTCGTCGCCGGTGCGGGGCAGGTGATCGGGGCGGTCCGAGGGGTCGAGGTGCCGGTCGTGGATGGGCTGACCGGGGTGGCCTATCTCGGGTTGCTCGCCGCGCTGGTGTATGTCGGGCTGGCGAAGGTGAACGTGCGGGAGCGCCGCTGGTCGGTGTGGCTGACGGTGTGGGGCATGTCGGTGCTGGCCGGCACGGTGGCCGACACCGCGGTTGGCATGGTGGCCGGGCTGGGGACGGCGACGGGGCTGGGGACGGCGACAGGACTCGGGTCAGAGGCGGGGCTCGGGGCGGTGAGAGGGCTGGGGACGCCGGTGGGGCTCGTGGTCGGGCTGGTGGCCGGGCCGTTCGCGGTGGCCGGGGTGGCGGTCGCCGTGCCGAAGAAGGTGCTGGTGGCCGGCGGCGTGGAGCTGACGTTCGGCCGCGACTACTTCTGCGTCCCGTGTGCCCCCTTCACGGTACGGGTGCCGGACGGGCGGCTGCCCGGCCTGGTCATCCGGCCTTCTTAGCGCGACGATCAGCTCATGGACCATCAGGAGCTCGCCGACCGTTCAGAGATCACGGGCCTGCTGGCGCGTTACACCCACGCGATCGACTCGGGGCAGTGGGACCTGCTCGACGAGGTGTTCAGCGAGGACGCGGTGATCGACTACAGCTCCTCCGGAGGCATCACGGGTACCCGGGACGAGGTCAAGGCGTGGCTGGCCGAGGTGCTGGTGCACTGGCCGGCCCGGCTGCACCTGATCGGGGCGGCCCGGATCGACTTCCAGGACGGCGAGGCCCGGGTGAGCGCGCCCTTCACGGACACGCTGGCCCCGACGCGGGAGATGGTGGCGGCGGGGACCGAGGGGTTCCTGCACGGCGGCGGTTACTACCACCACCGGCTGCGCCGCACGCCGGACGGGTGGCGCAGCGTGGAGCTGGTGGAGGAGCAGACCTGGCGCACAGTGTCCTGAGCCCGAGGCGGTCAAGCCGCATAAAGGGCCGAGTGTCGCGCTCAGAGCTGTCCGCCGTGTCCGCGGCTGTCCGCCGCGCCCAAGGCTCTGTGGTGGATCCCGGACATTCCCCTCCCGTAATTCGGTTCCGAATCTTTCCGGTTTGAGGTGGAATTGAACCGGACGACGGTGGGGAGCCGTCTCCAAGGTTGTTCACCCGAGAATCCATCGGCCAGGGGAGCGGAGCGGTGGGAGGCCCGCCACCCCATGGGTGCGCCACGGCATTCCGGCTTGCCACGGGGGTTATGGCCAGTGATCGAGACACTGGAGTGGACTCTCCTCGACGGAGAGCACGCGTTGCTCGTCAAGGGGGACATGCGTCGGGCACGCGAGAGGTTCGACTACGCCTACGCGGAGGCGGCGCAGCGGGGTGAGACGGCCGCCCTGGCCAGGGCGGCGCTCGGCCTGGGCGGGATGTGGGTGCACGAGCACCGCACGGCCGCCGCGGCGGCGACGGTGCGGGTGCGGCAGCGGGAGGCGCTGTCACGGCTGGACGCGGGCTCGCCGCTGGCGTTGCGGCTGCGGATCAGGCTGGCGGCGGAGGACGACTACCGCACCGGCGGCCACGAGGCGATCATGGCGCTGGCGGCGGAGGCCAGGGCCGCCGACGATCCGGTGGCGCTGGCGGAGGCGCTCAGCCTGGCGCACCACTGCATGCTCGGCCCCGGCGACGGGGCGCGGCGGATGAAGCTGGCCAGGGAGCTGATCGGGGTGGCCTCCCGTACCGGACGCCGCTCTGACCTGCTGATCGGCCTGCTGTGGCGGACGGTGGACCTGCTCCTGGAGGCGGACCCGCACGCCGAGCGGGCCCTGGGCGAGCTGCGGACCGCGCTGGAGGGCGAGGGGCAGCAGGCCATCGAGTTCGTGGTCGGCGCGATCGAGGTGATGCTGAGCACCCGCGCCGGCCGGTTCGAGCAGGCCGAGGAGCGGGCCGCCGCCTGTTACGAGCGCGGCGTGGCGGCCGGCGATCACGACGCGCCCGGCTGGTACGTCCGCCAGCTGGCCGCCATCCGCTGGTACCAGGGCCGGATCGGCGAGCTGGTCCCGCTGCTGAGCGACCTGGTGAACTCGCCGATGCTGGCGGCCGTGGACGACTCCCCGTACGCGGGCCTGGCGGTGGCCGCGGCGACGGCCGGGGACCGGCGGCTGGCCGAGGGCATGCTGGCCAGGCTGCGCGGCGGCGTCCTGGCCGACCGGCCGCGCACGAGCACGTGGCTGCTGTCGATGTACGCGATCGTGGAGGCGGCCGACCTGCTGGGCGACGCGGAGCTCGCGGCGAGGGCGGCGGCGCTGCTGGCCCCGTACGCGGGCCTGCCGGTCATGACCAGCCCCGGCATCGTGTGCCTCGGCTCCGTCCGGCACAGCCTGGGCGTGGCCGCGATCGTGATGGGTGAGCCGGACGCGGCGGTCGCGCACCTGCGCCGGGCGGTGCACGAGAACCTGGCGCTGGGCCACTGGCCGGCGGTCGCGCTGTCCCGCTCGCGGCTGGGCCAGGCGCTGGCCCTGCGCGACGGGCCGAGGGACGAGGGGGCGCGCGGGCAGCTCGCGCTGGCCGCCCAGGAGGCCGAGGCGCTGGGCATGCACGTGCCCAGCGGGGTGGCCGGGCGGGTGACGTGCCGCCCCGAGGGCCCGCAGTGGCGGGTGGAGCTGGGGGCGCGCACGGCGCTCGTGGACCATTGCGTGGGCATGCTGCACCTGGCGGCGCTGCTGGCCAACCCGGGCAAGGAGATCCCGGCCGCCGACCTGGCCGCCGGCTCGCCCGATCCTGCCGCTCCGGCCCGCGTGTCGGCGCAGCGGATGCTGGACGGGCCGGCCGGCCGGGCGTACCGGAACCGGCTGGCGCAGCTCGACGCCGAGATCGCGGAGCTGGAGGCGGGGCAGCGGCGCGAGGAGGCGCGGGAGCGGCGGGCCGAGCGCGACTGGCTGGTGGCCGAGCTGGCGTCGGCGGCGGGGCTGGGCGGGCGGCCTCGGACGTTCGCCGGCAGCGAGGAGCGGGCCCGCACGGCGGTCGGCAAGGCGATCAGGCGGGCCGTGGATCGCGTCGCGATAGCCGATCCCGTCATCGGGGAGGAGCTGCGGGCGACCGTACGGACGGGGCTGCGCTGCTCGTACGACCCCGGCTGACCTGGACGAACGGTCACGGCTACAGACATATCGCGTTTGGGGCCAGCCGCCTTCAGGGCAGCGCTTGTGGGGGCAGAGTCCCCCTGCCCGTCCCGGTCGGAAAGGCTGTGCGGCACATGGCATTCGCATGGGCTCTTCTCGGTCATGACATAGCCGTCGATCTCGGTACGGCCAACACCCTCGTCTACGTCCGCAGGAAGGGCATCGTGCTGAACGAGCCCTCCGTCATCGCGATCAACCTGCACAAGAACACCGTCGTGGCCGTCGGCAAGGCGGCCAAGCGGATGGTGGGCCGCACTCCCCCGCACATCGCCACGATCCGGCCGCTCAAGGACGGCGTGATCGCCGACCTCGACGCGGCCGAGCGCATGCTGCGCCTGTTCATCCAGAAGGCGCACCCGAGCCGGTTCCTGGCCAGGCCGCGCATCGTGGTGGCCGTCCCGAGCGGCACCACCTCGATCGAGCAGCGGGCGGTCAAGGAGGCGGCGTACGAGGCGGGCGCGCGGCGGGTGCACATCATCGAGGAGCCGATGGCGGCGGCGATCGGCGCGGGGCTGAAGGTCGGCGAGGCCACCGGGAACATGGTCGTGGACATCGGCGGCGGCACGACGGAGGTCGCCATCGTCTCGATGAGCGGCGTCGTGGTCGCCAAGTCGGTGCGGGTGGGCGGCGACGAGCTCGACGAGGCCATCGTCACCCACATCAAGAAGGAGCACGCGCTGCTGCTCGGCGAGCGTACCGCCGAGCGTCTGAAGATCGACCTCGGCATCGTCCGGTCGGCCCCCGAGACGGGCGCCGACCCTGTGGGGCGGCACCGCGCCGGCCTCACGATGCCCGCCGAGGACGGGGCCGCCGGCCCGGTGGACGAGGAGCCGCCGGAGCCGCCGCCCGCGCCGCGCGGCTGGAACCCGTTCCGGTCCAGGCCGAAGCCGGAGAGCGCGCCCCAGGCCGCCGCGCCGCGCCCCCTCGACCCGCGGGCGTCCGCCCCGGTGCGCGGGCGCGACCTCGTCAGCGGCCTGCCGAAGACCGCCACGATCACCGCCGAGCAGATCAGCGAGGCCATCGAGGACCAGGTGCAGGCCATCGTCGACGCCGTGCAGACGACGCTCGACCAGTGCCCGGCCGAGCTGGCCGGCGACCTGCTCGACAACGGCATCGTGCTGACCGGGGGCGGCGCCCTGTTACGGGGGCTGCCGGAGCGGATGGGCGAGGCCACCGGCATGCCCATCCGGCTCGTGGACAAGCCGCTGTACTCGGTGGCGCTGGGCGCGGGCCGCTGCGTGGAGCGTTTCCAGGCGATGCGCGACGTGCTGCTGCCCGAATGGTCGCGCCGGTGAGGCGGGCGCTCGTCCTGCTCGTGCTGGCCGCCGCCGCCCTCCTCGTCGTGGTCGACCGCGCGGTCACCCCCTTGACGCCGGTACGGGCGGCGGGCTCCCGCGTGTACGGCGCGGCCGAGAGCGCGTTCGGGGCGGCGGCCCGGGTGTTCGGCGGCGACGGGCGGCTGCGGGAGCTGGAGCGGGAGAACGCGGCGCTGCGGGCCCGGCTGCTGTCGTCCGGCACCCGGTCGGCGGGGCGGCTCCCCGTGCCGGGCGGGTACCAAGGGGTGGCGGCGCACGTGGTCGGGTTCGGGCGGGGCCGCAGCGTCGCCATCGACGCCGGCACCTCCGCCGGGCTCGGCCGCGACATGACCGTGCTGGACGCCGACGGCCTGGTCGGCAAGGTCACCTGGGCCGGGCCGGAGACCGCCTCGGTGTCGCTGATCACCGACGCGGGCTCGTCCATCGGGGCGCGCGTGGCGGGCTCGGGCGAGCTGGGCGTGGTGACGGGGGTGCCGGGGGCGGGGCTGCGGCTGAGCCTGTTCGACCCGAACGCGCCGGTCGAGGTGGGCGCCCAGGTGGTGACGCTGGGGTCGGCGGGCGGTCGGCCGTACGTGGCCGGAGTGCCGATCGGGACGGTCACCGCGCTGGAGAGCGCGCCGGGCGCGGCCACCAGGACGGCGCTGGTGCGGCCCGCCGCCCGGTTGTCCGCGCTCGGCCTCGTCACGGTGGTCGTGCCGCGGCCCGAGCGGTGAGCGCGGTGGGGTTCGTGCTGGTGGCGCTCGTGGCGCCGCTCGCGCAGGTGCTGCTGGTCGACCGCTCGGTCTGGGGCGGGCCCGACCTGGTGGCGCTGGCCGTGCTGTGGCCGGCGCTGGCGCGCGGGCCCGTCTGGGGGTGCGTGGCGGGGCTGGTCGCGGGGCTGGCCGCCGACGTGACCCCGCCCGCCGACGGCACCGTGGGGCGCACCGCCCTGGCGCTGTCGCTGACGGGACTGCTGGCGGGATGGCTGGGGCGGCCTTCAAGGGCCACGCGCCGGCCGCTGGTGGCGGGCGTCCTGGGGGCGGGGCTGGGGACGGTGCTGCCATGCGTCGCCGCCGCCGGGCTCGGTGACGAGGTCTGGGCGTCGGCGACGGCCGGGCTGCCGCTCACCCTGGCGTGGACGGTGCCGCTGGGCGCCGTCCTGGGCGCCCTGCACGCGCGGCGGCGCCCCGCCGCCGGGGTGGTGCCGCGCCGTGTCTAGGGGCAGGCTGCTCGTGCTGCGACTGGTCGCCACGGCGATGCTGGCCACGCTGCTCGGACGGCTGTGGTTCCTCCAGGTCGTCAACGGCGCGGCGTACGTGCGGGCGGCGGCCGACGTACGGGTCAGGAGCGTGACGCTGCCGCCCACCCGGGGGCAGATCCTCGACGTGACCGGCCGCCCCCTCGTCACCAACACCACCCGGCCCGTGGTGACGGTGGACGCCATGGCCCTGGCTCACCAGCCGGACGGCGGCCGGGCCGTGCTGACGCGGCTGGGCGAGGCGCTGGGCCGGCCGTACCGGCAGCTCGCGGAGAAGGTGCGGCTGTGCGGGCCGTCGGTGCCGCAGCCGTGCTGGCAGGGCTCGCCGTACGAGCCGATCCCCGTGGCGCGGGACGTGAGCGTGCCGGTCGCGCTGCAGATCAGCGAGCGGCAGCAGGACTTTCCCGGCGTCCGTACGGAGCCGCGCCCGATCCGCGTCTACCCCTACGGCCGGGCGGCGGCGCACACCCTCGGCTACGTGCAGGGTGGGAAGGGCCGTGACGGCCTCGAAGCCGCCTACGACGGGGACCTGGCCGGCCGGGCCGGGCGCACGGACGTGGCCGTGGACAACACCGGCCGGGTCACCAGGACGATCCGCGAGGAGCCGCCCGTCCCCGGCGACACGCTCGTGACCAGCATCGACGCCCGTGTCCAGGCGATCGCCGAGCAGGCGCTCGGCCGGGCGCTGGCGAGCGGCGGCGGCTCCTCTGGCGCGGCCGTGGTGCTGGAGTCCGCGACCGGCCGGGTGGTGGCGCTGGCCGGGCGGCCCGCGTACGACCCGTCGGTGTGGACGGACGGCGTGACGGCCCGCGAGTACCGGGCGCTGCCGCTGCTGTCGCAGGCCGTGCAGGGCGAGTGGGCGCCCGGCTCGACGTGGAAGGTCACCTCGGCGGCGGCAGCGGCGGCGGCCGGGTACGGGCTGGGCGCCACCTACGACTGCCCGCCCGGCTACACCGTCGGCGACCGGGTGTTCCGCAACTTCGCCGGGGCCGACCTCGGACCGATGACCATGCACGGGGCGCTGGTGCAATCATGCGACACGATCTTCTACCGGCTGGCCGACCGGCTCTGGCAGCGCGGCTCCGACGCCCTGCAGCGCACCGCCCGCGGCTTCGGCTTCGGCCGGCCCACCGGCGTGGACCTGCCGGGCGAGGCCGCGGGCGCGGTGCCGGACGCGGCCTCGAAGCGGGCCCAGTGGCGGGCCACCCGGGCCGAGACCTGCCGCCGGTCCCGCCAGGGTTATCCGGAGATGGGCGACCGGGCGCGGGCGGCGTACCTGACGGAACTGGCGCGCGAGAACTGCCGGGGCGGCGGCGTGTGGCGGGGCGGCGACGCGGCGAACTTCGCCATCGGGCAGGGCGGCGTGCTCGTCACGCCGCTGCAGTTGGCGCGGGCGTACGCGGCCGTCGCCAACGGCGGCACCCTCCACAGCCCGCGCGTCGGCCTCAAGGTGGTGCGGCCGGGCGGGACGACCGTGCGCACGATCACCCCGCCGGTGACCGGGCGGCTGCCGGCCTCGGACACGACGCTCCGCTTCCTGCGGCAGGCCCTCGGCCAGGTGCCCAGGACGGGGACGGCCGCGGGCGCCTTCAAGGGGTTCCCGTTCGGCAGGATCGCGGTGGCCGGGAAGACGGGGACGGCGGAGTCGTTCGGGCGGCGGGACACCTCCTGGTTCGCCTCGTTCGCGCCCGACCCCGGCTACACCGTGGTCGTCGTGCTGTCGGAGGGCGGCAGGGGCGCCGAGGGCGCGGCACCCGCGGCGCGCGCCATCTGGGAGGGCATCCTCGGGCTCAGGGAGCGGCGATGACCACAGGGCGGCGGGTCAGTCTTCTGCACCAGCTCGGGGCCGGAGGGCGGCGGTGATCGCGGTCGCGGGGAAGAGGCGGCTGGTGTGGGCGCCGGCGCTGGGGCCGCCCGACCGGCTGCTGACGCTGCTCGCGCTGGCCCTGTCCGGCACCGGGCTGCTGCTGGTGTGGTCGGCCACGCGGATGGCGGGCGGGCACGCGCTGCTCGTGCGGCAGGCCGTGGCCGTCGGGGGCGGGCTCGTGCTCATGTGGCTGGTCTCCCGGGTCGACCTGCGGGTGCTGCGGGCGTACGTGCCCCTGGCGTACGTGCTGGCGCTGGCGGCGCTGGCCGCGGTGCTCAGCCCGCTCGGCGTGCGGGTCAACGGGGCGCACTCGTGGATCGTGCCGGCACCTGGGGTGCAGTTCCAGCCGTCCGAGCTGGCCAAGCTGGCGCTGGCGCCGGCGTTCGCGGTGCCGCTCGCGGAGCTGCGCGACGGGCGGCGGCGGCCCGGGCTCGGCGCGGTGCTGCTGGCGCTGGCGCTGGCCGCGGCGCCCATCGGGCTCATCGCGTTGCAGCCGGACCTGGGCACGATGATGGTGTTCGCGGCCATGGTGTCGGGGGCGCTGCTGGTGTCGGGGGCGCCCAAGCGGTGGCTGCTCGTGCTGGTCGCGGGCGCGGCGGCGGCCGGCGCGGCGGCGTGGCGGCTCGGGCTGGTCCGGCCGTACCAGCTCGAACGGCTACTCGTGCTGGTACGGCCGGGCGCCGACCCGGGCGGCGTGGGGTACAACGCCGCCCAGGCCCGCATCGCGATCGGCTCCGGCGGGCTGTCGGGCAAGGGCCTGTTCAACGGCGAGCAGACCGCCGGGCACTTCGTGCCGGAGCAGCACACCGACTTCATCTTCACGGTCGCGGGCGAGGAGCTCGGGTTCGCCGGGGCCGCGCTCATCCTGCTGGCCGTGTTCGGGCTGTTGTGGCGCGGGCTGTCGATCGCGCGCCACGCCGCCTCGCCGTACGGGGTCGTGCTGGCGGGCGGGCTCGTGTCGTGGCTGGGGTTCCAGACGTTCATGAACGCGGGCATGACCATGGGGCTCATGCCGGTCGTGGGGGTGCCGCTGCCGTTCGTCTCGTACGGCGGCTCCGCCACGGTCGCGGGGCTGGTGGCGGTCGGGCTACTTCAGGCCGTGCACCGGAGCAAGCCCGTGCAGCCGTAGCAGGTTCTCCCCCAGGATCTTGCGCTTGGCCTGGTCGGTGAGCTGCGGGTAGCCGTAGCCGGCGCACAGGTCCTGCGGGATCGTGAAGTCCCTGAACGCCCTCAGCGCCCACTGCGGATGGAAGATCGGCGCCTCCGAACCATAGATGATCTTGTCTTCGCCGCACCAGAAGAGCAGCTTGCCGATGATCTCGGCGAACATCCTCGGCGCCCGCACGATGAAGTTGATCGTCGCCGCCAGGTCCGCGTACAGGTTCGGGTAACGCACGAGCTGCCAGCACGTCTCGTCCAGGAACGGCAGGCCGACGTGGAAGATGACGAAGTTGATGTCGGGGAAGTTCGCGGCGGCGCCGTCCATGTCCCACGTCTGCGTGTGCTCGATCGGCTGCGGGCCCAGCGGCACGCCCTTGTGCACGCCGATCAGGTTCACGCCCAGGTCCTGCGCCTTCTCGAAGACCGGGAAGGCCACCCTCGGGTCGTCCATGCGCCACGGGTACGGCGAGCCGTAGTCGTAGCGCACGTTGTACAGCTTGAACGCCCGCGCGTTGTACTCCCCCACCTGCCGCTCCATCAGGTCCAGCGCCCTGCGGCCCTCCAGCGGGTTCACCGACCCCCAGAACACCGTCCGGTCCGGGTCGCGGGCCGCCAGCTCCGCGCACTCCTGCCACGGCGACAGGCCGTCATGGTAGAGGTCGGTCAGCGGCAGCGGCATCGCCACCAGCATGTCCGTGTCCGACTCCTCGAACACCATGCGGCGGATGTCCTCGATCGTCCACTGCCGCAGGAACTCCTCCTGCGGCAGCGTCGTCTCCCCCTCCGGGGTCAGCGTCGTGTGGAAGGCGTACAGGTGGTTGGAGAACATCTGGCCCGCCGGGCCGAACGCGTTCTTGGGCTCGAAGTTGAGCACGTGGGCCACGCTGTCGAACACGAAGAAGTCGTCGATCACCGTAGTTCCCTCCCGATGTAGGCCGCCTTGTCGGGCACCTGCGCGGGCGGGGGCAGGAAGCGCAGCATCCGGGCCGCCCTCGGCGAGAGCCGCTCCGTCGTCCACACCTCGTCCCACACCACCTCGACCTCCGCCCGCTCGACGCCGGGCTGCTCCTCGATGCGCTCCCTCACCTCGGTCAGCACCCTGGCGGCGAACGGGCACCAGCCCGAGGTCAGCAACAACTCGACGCGGGCCCGGCCGCCGCTCACCTCGACCGACCTGACCAGACCCATCTCCACGACGGAGATGCCCTTCTCCCTGCAGCACGGGTCGTAGACCCCGGACAGCGCCTCACTGGCCCACTGCGGTATCTCCGGCATGACCTCATCGTCGGACGGGTGTGCCTTCTGGGGTAGGCGTCCTGTTTTCAGATGGCGCAGATGCTTGGTGGATGACCGGCGAACCACCCAGCGATCTGATCCGCAGCGTCTCCCGCGCCCTCCGCGTACTGGAGGAGGTCTCCCGCTCCGACCGGCCCCTGTCGGTCAAGGTCATCGCCCGCCGCTGCGGCCTGAACCTGTCCACCTCCTACCACCTGGTCCGCACCCTGTCCTACGAGGGCTACCTGCACCGGCGGCCCGACGGCGACTACACGCTCGGCTCGCAGGTGGCCGAGCGCTTCCACGAGATGCTGGAGGCGTTCCAGCGGCCGCCCCACGCCGCCGCCGTCCTGCGCCACCTCGCCGCCGCCAGCGGCCACACCGCCTACCTGGCCCAGCTCTCCGAAGGGCGCCTGGTCGTGGTGGACGTGGCCGAGGGGCCGCGCTCGCCGTACCTGGAGGACCTCCAGGCGGGCCTGGAGACGGCGCCGCACGCCACCGCGCTCGGCAAGGCGCTGCTCCTCTCCCTCCCGCCCCGCACCCGGCGCGGCGTCCTGACCGGGTACGGCCTGCGCCGCTTCACCTCCTCCACCCCCGCCAGCGTCGAGGACGTCGAGGAGGAACTGGCCCGATTACGGCCGGGGCAGGTGGTGGAGGAGCACGGGCAGTTCAGGGAGCAGGTGGCGTGCGCCGGCGCCGTCGTCCCCGGCACGGACTGGGCCATCGGCATCTCCACCCGCGGGCTGTCCATCCCGGCCATCGCCCGCATCCGCCTCGCCCAGGCCGTCCGAGACCTGGGATGACACCCTGCCCGCCGCGCACCGTGAATACTGGGACATACCGGGTCCTGGGTTCTGCTGCACCTGGAAAGGGGGCGCGGTATGAGGGTGATCCTGTTCGGGGCGACCGGCATGATCGGGCGGGGGGTGCTCAGGGAGTGCCTGCTGGACGAGCGGGTCAGTGCCGTGCTGGCCGTGGGGCGGGCGGCCACCGGGGTCTCGCACGGGAAACTGCGGGAGGTGCTGCACGGTGATCTGCTCGACCTGGCGCCTGTCGAAGGGGAGCTCGGCGGGTACGACGCGTGCTTCTTCTGTCTCGGTGTCTCGTCGGCCGGGATGAAGGAGAAGGAGTACCGGCGGATCACCTACGACTTCACGCTGTCCGTGGGTGAGACGCTGGCGCGGCTCAGCCCCGGGTCGACGTTCGTGTACGTGTCCGGCGCCGGCACCGATCCCCACGGGCGGGCCATGTGGGCGCGGGTGAAGGGGGAGACCGAGAACGCGCTGCTCGCGCTGCCGCTGGAGGCTTACATGTTCCGGCCCGGGTTCGTGCAGCCGATGCACGGCGTGCGGTCGCGTACGCGGCTCTACCGGGCGGCCTACGTCATCACGCGGCCGTTGTTCCCCGTGTTGCGGCGGGTGGTCGGGGGTGGGATGACGACGACCGAGCAGATCGGGCGGGCGATGATCGCGGTGGCCGAGCGGGGTGCGGCGAAGCGGATACTCGGGCCCGCCGACATCAACGCGCTCTGAACGTCGGGCGGCGGGCCCTCGCTGCGCCCGGGGCGAGGGGGACGGCGAGGAACGAGGCCGCGGCCGCCAGAGCCCAGACGGTCGCCCAGGAGGCGTGGGCGACCAGTGCCGGGATGAGCAGCGGGGTCACGAAACCCGTCGCGAACAACGTGGTGCCCAGGAGACCGAGGGCGGTCCCGGCGCGGTCGGCGCCCGCCATGGCGGCGATCTCCGTGTAGGCGACGCCGTGCCACGCGTTGGCCAGCACGCCGCCGACGGCCAGGGCGGCGACGGTGAGCGGGGTGGGCGCGCCGGTGAGCACCGCCGCGCCCGCCATGGCGAGGCCGGCCAGGGCGCCGATGGCCCTGATGTGGGTGCGGCGGTTGCCTGTGCGGTCGGTGCGGCGGCCGGTCCAGATGCGGGCCGCGCCGCCGCCGAGCTGGGCGATGACGACCGTGAGGCTGGCCAGGACGGCTCCCTCGCCCTTGACGTCGTGCAGGAAGATCGCGGTGAAGGAGAGGACGGCGAACTGGGGGACGGTCAGCAGGGCGCCCGCCAGCGCCAGCCGCCACACGTCCCAGCGGCGTAGCGGGGAGCGGGTGCCGGGGGTGGCGGGCGCGGTGCCGGAGGCGGCGGGCGTGGCCGGTGGGGTGGGCTCGTGGAGCCAGCGCCAGGTGGCCGCGGCGGCGATGAGGCAGAAGGCGGCCGGTACGGCGTAGGCGGCGCGGAAGCCGTACGAGCCGGCGAGCCAGGGCAGCACCGCCACCCCGACCGCTCCGCCCACCGGGATGGCGGTCTGGCGGATGCTCATCGCGAAGCCGCGCTCCCCCTCGCCGAACCACGTCATGACCGCGCGGCCGGAGGCGCCGTTGACGCTGCCGCCGAGGGCGCCGGCGATGGCGAGGCAGAGGCCCAGCAGGGCCACGCCCGCGCCGTCCTGCGGGGTCACGGCGGCGGCCATGACGGCGAGCAGCGCGCCCGTCGAGGTCAGGCCCGTGAGCAGGACGCGCCGGTCGCCGAAGGCGTCGGTGAGCAGGCCCCACACGATGTCGGAGGCCGCCACCCCGAGGCCGATACAGGCCAGCACGAGGCCGAGCGCCTCCGTGGACAGGTGGTATCCGGACCGCATCGCCACGCCGGTGACGGGGATGCCGGAGAACATGGCGGAGAAGGCGGCCTGCGCGCCGACCCCGACGGACAGCACGACCCAGCGGTGCCGGGGCCCGTACGAGCGCCGCTGGTCAGGCGACAGGTTTCGCCCGTGCTGCTGCGTGATGGTCATGGGGTCCACCTTTCGGAGGAAGTAACCGGAGATGGCGGTTACTCACCCTGGCAGGCTCGAAAGTAACTTGTCAACGCGGTTACTATCGGGGTCATGGACTTCACCTTCATCAGCGGCAATCTCGGGCTCGACCTGGCCGGCACCGTCGGGCACCGGCGTGGTGCGCGGATCGACATGCTGGCCACGCCCGCCGACCTGGCCCGCTGGACGGTGGCGGCCGGGCTGCTCGACGTGCCACCCGAGGCGAGTGAGGGCGATCTGGCCGGGGCGCGGGCGTTGCGGGAGGCGATCTACCGGCTGGCGAGCGCCGCCCGTACCGGAGGAGTCGCCGAGGGGGCCGATCGGGACACGCTCAATGACGCCGCCCGGCCCGCGCCGGCGAGTGTGCTGCTCGGCGAGCAGGGGGTGGTGCGAAGCGGTGACCTGCGTGCGGCGCTGTCCAGCACGGCCAGGGCGGCGGTCGAGCTGCTCGGCGGACCCGAGGCCGGGCTGATCAGGGAGTGCGAGGCGGATCCCTGCACGCGGCTCTACATCGACGCCTCCCACCGGCGCACGCGCCGCTGGTGCGACATGCGCGGCTGCGGCAACCGCGCCAAGGCCGCGGCCTTCCGCGCCCGCCGGCACGCCTGACCACCTGACCGCCCGACTGACGGCCGGAGCCTTCCCCGCCCGCCCCGACCGCCACAGCCTTTCCCGCGCGACGGCACGCCCGATCGCCGCAGCCCTCCCCGCCACCTTCCCGCGCCCGCGGCACGTCTGCCGCGTGGTGGAATATCTGAGGGGGTGCGGACGCTACCGTAGCCGTCAAAGATTCAACAGTCAGGGTTGGTGACTAAAGTGCAGTTCGGAATCTTCAGTGTGGGCGACGTCACCACGGACCCCACCACCGGCCGGACCCCGACCGAGCACGAGCGGATCAAGGCGATGGTGGCGATCGCGCTCAAGGCGGAGGAGGTCGGGCTCGACGTCTTCGCGACGGGCGAGCACCACAACCCGCCGTTCGTGCCGTCCTCCCCCACGACGATGCTCGGCTACATCGCGGCCAGGACCGAGCGGCTGCAGCTGTCGACCGCCACGACGTTGATCACGACGAACGACCCGGTGAAGATCGCCGAGGACTTCGCCATGCTGCAGCACCTGGCGGACGGCCGGGTGGACCTCATGCTGGGCCGCGGCAACACCGGCCCGGTGTACCCGTGGTTCGGGCAGGACATCCGCCAGGGCATCCCGCTGGCGATCGAGAACTACGCGCTGCTGCACAAGCTGTGGCGCGAGGACGTCGTCGACTGGGAGGGCCGCTTCCGTACGCCGCTGCAGGGCTTCACCAGCACGCCGCGCCCGCTGGACGGGGTGCCGCCGTTCGTCTGGCACGGCTCGATCCGCAGCCCCGAGATCGCCGAGCAGGCCGCCTACTACGGCGACGGCTTCTTCGCCAACAACATCTTCTGGCCGAAGGAGCACTTCATGCGGCTGATCAGCCTCTACCGGCAGCGGTACGCGCACTACGGCCACGGCACCCCGGAGCAGGCCGTCGTGGGGCTGGGCGGGCAGGTGTTCATGCGCAAGAACTCGCAGGACGCGGTGCGCGAGTTCCGCCCGTACTTCGACGTCGCCCCCGTGTACGGTCACGGGCCGTCGCTGGAGGAGTTCATGGCGGAGACGCCGCTGACCGTGGGCAGCCCGCAGCAGGTGATCGACCGGACGCTGGAGTTCAGGGAGTTCTTCGGCGACTACCAGCGCCAGCTCTTCCTCATGGATCACGCGGGCCTGCCGCTGAAGACCGTGCTGGAGCAGCTCGACCTGCTCGGGGAGGAGGTCGTGCCGGTGCTGCGCAAGGAGTTCGCCAAGGACCGCCCGGCGGGCGTGCCCGACGCGCCGACCCACGCGTCCCTGCTCGCCGCCAAGAACGCCGTCGAGGACGCTCCCGAAGCGCCCGTCGGCGCCTGACCCACCCGAAAAGCACGTCCTCGAAGGAGAACCATGAAGCTCGTCGTCGTTACGGCGGGGCTGACGCAGCCCTCCTCCACCCGCCTGCTCGCCGACCGCCTGGCCGAGGCGGTGGCGCAGCGGGCGGAGGTGGAGGTCCGCGTGGTGGAGCTGCGCGACCTGGCCGTGGACATCGCGAACGCCTTCGTCACCGGCTTCCCGAACACCCGCCTGCGCGAGGTGGCCGAGGCCGTGACGGCGGCCGATGGGCTGATCGCGGTCACGCCCATCTTCAGCGGCTCGTACAGCGGCCTGTTCAAGTCGTTCTTCGACGTGCTCGACAACACCGCGCTTGCGGGCAAGCCGGTGCTGATCGCGGCCACCGGCGGCACCGCCCGGCACTCGCTGGCCCTGGAGCACGCGTTGCGGCCGCTGTTCGCGTACCTGCGCGCGGTGGTCGTCCCGACGGCCGTGTACGCGGCGGCGGAGGACTGGGGCGGCGGCCGGGACGCGTTCACCGACGGGCTCGGGGAGCGCATCGGCCGCGCCGCGCAGGAGCTGGCGGACCTGCTGTCGCAACGGGCGCCGAGCGCGCAGGAGCCGATGAAGGAGCCCGTCGAGGAGGTCGTGCCGTTCGAGCAGCAGCTCGCGGCGCTTCGCCGGACCGAGTAGTTTTCGTGCCGGAGGCCGGACTTCAGGAGTATGGTCCGTTAGGAACCTTTCCTAACGAATCGGAGACGTATTGTGCTGACCGCCACCCTCCTGGCCCTCTCCCTCACCGTCTCCTCGCCGGCTCTCACCGACCCGCACAAGAAGGACATCGCCATGCGGCTGGTGTCCAGCGCGGAGAACTCCTCGCTCGACTGGAAGGCCCAGTACGGCTACATCGAGGACATCAAGGACGAGCGCGGCTACACGGCGGGCATCATCGGCTTCTGCTCGGGCACCGGCGACATGCTGGAGCTGGTCGAGCTCTACACCAAGCGCAAGCCGGACAACGTCCTCGCGAAGTACCTGCCGGCCCTGCGCAAGGTGAACGGTACCGACTCCCACAAGGGCCTGGAGCCGAACTTCCCGAAGGACTGGAAGACGGCCGCCAAGGACCCGGTCTTCCAGCAGGCCCAGAACGACGAGCGCGACCGCGTCTACTTCAACCCGGCTGTCAAGCAGGCGCAGAAGGACGGGCTGCGGGCGCTGGGCCAGTTCGTCTACTACGACGCCATGGTCATGCACGGCCCCGGCAGCGACAAGCTGAGCTTCGGCGGCATCAGGAAGGCCGCCCTGGGCAAGGCCAGGCCGCCGGCCCAGGGCGGGAACGAGGTGACGTACCTGAACGCGTTCCTCGACGCCCGCAAGACGGCGATGAAGGCCGAGGACGCGCACGAGGACACCACCCGCGTCGACACGATGCAGCGGGTGTTCCTCAAGAACGGCAACCTCGACCTGAACCCGCCGCTGACCTGGAAGGTGTACGGGGACTCGTACACGATCAAGAAGTAGGGGCGCCCGCGTCAGGGCTTGACGCTCACCACGTCGTACGTCGTGTCGGGCGTCGGGGTGGTGGTGAAGCGGGCGTTGGGCAGGTAGAGGCGGCGGCCGTGGGCGGCCACGGTGGTGGGCACGTCGAAGCGGTCGTCGGTCAGCCGCCTGATGAGCCTGCCCGAGGCGCCGTCGCGGGTCAGGCCGATCGCGGCGACGGTGTTGAGGCGGTTCTGCACGACATACAGGGTGCGGCCGGCCAGGAGCAGGCCGTCGCCGTTGACCAGCGACTCGCCGCCGAGGTCCACCTCGGTGGTGACGCCCGAGGACGGGTCCACCTCGAACAGCTTGCCCGTGTTGGACTGGACGATCAGCAGCGAGCGGCCGTCGGGGCTCGGGGCGATGCCGTTGGCGTTGTTGCCCGTCGTGTACTGGATGGCGCCGCTGAGCGGGATCTTCACGGCCTCGGCGGGCAGCGCGCCGCCGCGTCCGAGCTCCAGCTTGTAGAGGACGGGGTTGGCGGAGTCGGTGTAGTAGGCGGCCCGGCCGGCGAGGATGACGTCGTTGACGAACGACGTGCCGGTGGCGAGCTGGTACGACTTGAGCACCGCGCCGGTGCGCAGGTCGATCACGCGCGCGTTTCCGGCGTTGCCGCCCGCCACGAACAGCCGGCCGCGCCCGTCGGTCTTGAGCCCGAGCGACGGCGTGCCCGGCCCCTTGCTGATCACGCCGCCCTGCCCGGTGCGCAGGTCGGCCCGGTAGATGTCGCCGGTGGCGCGTGAGCCGAAGTAGGCGTAGTGGCCCCCGATCGCGATGCCCTCCGGCTGGAACCCGTTGGGCAGCGGGAACGTGTCGGGCTTCGTCGCGGCCTGCGCCGGCACCCCGCCGAGCAGGACGACGAGCATGGCGCTGCCGAGCGCGGTCTTCAGGATCGCGGATCTCATGCGGCCCACGATGCCCAAGGGACCGGCCGGGGCAAAGACCTTCCCGCGCCTTCACAGCGACCTTTCAGAAATGGTCCTGACATTTCGGGAAGTGCCGCATTCCCGATTACGGAACGGGAAAAAGCGTTGTCATCCCCGCACGGCCGTCACTACGTTGACGCGAATGCGGAGGCCCCTTTTACCCCTGATGTCCGTCGTCCTGGCCGTTTCGGCCTGCAGCGCGCCGGCGCCCCCACCGAAGCCGGCGGTCACGTCCCTCACCCCGAGCCCGGTCGAGCGGCAGCGCCCCGCCGTCGACCTGGCCGCGTACGAGCTGGGCCGCTCGCGCCCGGTCGCCGACCCCGTCTACCCCGCCTACGGCGACCCGTCGATCGACGTGCTCCACTACGACCTGGCGCTGGACTGGAAGCCGGGCGCCCGCACGCTGACCGGCACGGCCAGGCTCACGGTGCGGGCCGCCCGGCCCATCAGCCGGGTCAAGCTGGACTTCGGGCGCGCGCTCGAGGTGGACGAGGTCACGGTCGACGGCACGCGCGTGCGGGCGACCCGCAAGTACGACGACCTGACCGTCCCGCTGCCGGAACCGATCGAGGCCGACGCGGGCACGGTCGTGACCGTGCGCTACCACGGCCGGCCGAAGCCCGTGGACGCCAAGCAGCGGCGCGAGGACATCTCCATGCTCGGCTTCCGGATCGGCGGCGGGGGCAGGGCGTGGGCGCTGCAGGAGCCGTTCGGGGCGTTCACGTGGTTCCCGGTCAACGACCATCCGTCGGACGAGGCGCTGTACGACGTGGCGATCACGGTGCCGAAGGGGTGGTCGGGGGTCGCGCACGGGACGTACAAGGGCAAGACCACCGAGGGGAGGTCGAGCACGTTCCGCTGGCAGTCGACCGACCCCGTGGCCAGTTACCTGACGTTGTTCGCGGCCGACAAGTTCCGGATGTTCACGGACAAGGGGCCGCGCGGGATCCCGATCACGTACTGGATCCGGCCCCAGGACGTGCGCAAACAGCTGCCGGTCGCGCGGCGGATGCCGTCGATCCTGCGCTGGCTGGAGAAGAAGCTCGGCCCGTACCCGTTCCCGAGCGCGGGGCTGGTGGCCACCAGCGACTCCGGCATGGAGACGCAGCAGATGGTGGCGCTCGGCCCGCGCTACATGGAGCCGTCGGTGGTGGCGCACGAGCTGGCGCACCACTGGTTCGGCGACACGGTCACGCCGCGCACCTGGCGCGACATGTGGATGAACGAGGGCTTCGCGATGTACTTCGAGATGCAGTGGTACGCCGACCACGAGGACGGCACGATCGACGAGTTCATCTCCAACATCCGCGCCTACGACGCCGAGCTGCGCCGCGAGAACGGCCCGCCCGGGAAGTACCGGCGTGACGCGTTCGGGCAGAGCAACGTCTACTACAGCCCGGCGATCATGTTGCACGAGATCAGGAAGCGGCTCGGTGACAGGAGGTTCTGGGCGATGACGAGGGCGTGGCCGCAGGAGCACCGCAACACCACGCAGGACAGGGCCGCGTTCGTGAAGTGGATCAACGAGCACACCGGCAGGAACTTCACCAAGCACATCGACACGTGGCTGGACTCGAAGACCACGCCACGCTGACCGACCCTGGCGAGTAGGTTGGGACAGAGCCAAACAAACGGGGTTAATCATGTCAAACGGTGCCCGTCACGCTCTGGGAGTGGTCGCGGGACTGCTCCTCCCGCCCCTCGTCGCCGCCGGCCTCTGGTACGGCGTCGGTGACCTCACCCTTCAGGCGCAGCAGTCGTTCCGCATCTCCTGGGTCGCGGTCGGCGTGCTCGCCGCGACGGCGATCGTCCTGGCCTTCCTGGCCGGCTCGCGCCTGTCGCCCGTGGCCTCGCTGCTCGGCGGCCTGGCCTTCACCGCCGCCGGGGTCCTGCCGTTCGCGGAGATGTTCACCCGGGTCCGGCTGCTGCCCGTGGACCTGCTGCCGGGCGTGCTGCGCAGCGGCTTCACCACCACGGCCTACTCCGGGCTGCTGGCCGTGGCCGGGGTGACGCTGCTGGTGGTCTCGCTGTTCCCGTCGCGCTGGCGGGGCTCGGCGCGCGACCTGGCCGAGCAGCCCGTCGCCTACGAGTCCGCCTGGGGCACGGCGTCGCCGTCGCAGTCGCCGTACCTGCCGCCGTACAACAGCCCCGAGGACACCACGCGGCCGATGTACCGCGAATGAGCCGCGCGTGGCCTGGCAGAATGCGGCCATGCGCGACTTGAAGATCGTCGACTTCCTCGACCAGCTCGCCGACCGGGTGCCCGCGCCCGGGGGCGGCGCCACGGCGGCCCTGCACGCGGCGCAGGCCGCCGCGCTGCTCGGCATGGTGGCCCGCTACACCACCGGCGAGAAGTACACCGAGCACGCCGAGACCGTCGTCGCCGTGATCGCGGAGACCGACTCGCTGCGGGCCCGGTCGCTGCGGCTGGCCGAGGAGGACGCGGCGGCGTTCACCGCGGTCACCGACGCCTACCGGCTGCCCAAGGGCGAGGAGCGCAGCGCCGCCATCGCCCGCGCGCTCGCGGGCGCGGCCGAGCCGCCCGCCCGGGTGGCCGAGACCGCCGCGCGCCTGGTCGAGCTGTGCGAGCTGCTGCTGCCGATCGGCAACCGCAACGTCGTCACCGACGTGGCCGCCGCCGCCGACGCCGCCCGCGCCGCGCTCACCACGGCCCGGGTGAACGTCGAGATCAACCTGCGCGGCATCAAGGACGAGCGGATACGCGAAGAGCTGAACATCCGGATCTCCGGCGTGGACGCGGCCGTCGCCAGGGCAGACTGGGTGACCGCCGAGGTACGCGAGGAGATCTCTTGAACCCACCGACCGCCGACGCCTGCCGGGGAGCTCTCGTGAAGCCGCCGACCGCCGAAGCCCGCCGGGAGCTCTCGTGAAGACGCTGACGGGCAAGGATCTGGCCGCCGCGATCAGGGCGCGCACGCAGGCCGAGGCCGCCGCGGGCGCGCAGCCGCGGCTGGCCGTGGTCGTGGCCACCGCCGACGAGGCGAGCCTGTGGTATGTCCGCTCCATCGCCAAGGCGGCGGCCGGCGTCGGCATCGCCTGCGACGTGGTCGACCTGGGCCCCGACGCGGCGCCCGGCCGGATCCGCGAGACGCTGGCCGGGCTGTCGGCCGACCCGCGGGTGCACGGCCTCATGCTGCAGACCCCGCTGCCGCCCGGCGCCTCAGCCCAGGAGCTGGCCGCGGCCATCGACCCGCGCAAGGACGTCGACGGCGCCAACCCGCTCTCGCTCGGCCGGCTGGCGGCCGGGCTGCCCGCCTTCCCGCCCGCGACAGCGGCGGCCGTGCTGGCGCTGCTCGACCACTACGAGGTGGAGCTCGCCGGGCGGCGGGCCGTGGTCGTCGGCCGCTCGACCGTGGTGGGCAAGCCGCTGGCGCACCTGCTGCTCGACCGGCACGCCACGGTCACCGTCTGCCACTCGCGCACCCGCGACCTGGCCGCCGTCACCTCGCAGGCCGAGGTGCTGGTCGCGGCGGCCGGGCGGGCCGGGCTGATCGGGGCCGCGCACGTCGCGAGGGGCGCAGTGGTGATCGACGTCGGCACCAACCCGGCCGACGACGGCGGGCTGACCGGCGACGTCGACTTCGCCGCGGTCTCGAACGTGGCGGGCGCGCTCACCCCCGTGCCCGGCGGCGTCGGCCCCGTCACCACGGCCCTGCTGCTCAGCCACACCGCCAGGGCCGCGAACCGGCCGCACGACGCCCAGGAGGAGGCCCACGATGGCTGACGTCCTCGTCATCCAGAACAGCACGAGCGGCGGCCCCAGCCGGATGGCGGGATGGCTGGAGGAGGGCGGCCTGACGCTCGACGTGGTGCCCGCCCACGCGGGCGCGCCCCTGCCCGGCGGCCTGCGCCACGACGCCATGATCATGCTCGGCGGCGGCTACCTGCCCGGCGACGACGAGCGGGCCCCCTGGCTGCGCGACGCGCGGCGCCTGATGGAGCAGGCGCTGGCCACGGGGGTGCCCGTGTTCGGCATCTGCCTGGGCGGGCAGATGCTCGCCCAGGTCGCCGGCGGCGAGGTCCGCGCCGACGCGGGCACGCCCGAGAACGGCAGCCTGCCCGTCACGATCAGGCCCGAGGCCGCCACCGACCCGCTCTTCCACGGCCTGCCGCCGGTGGTGCCCGCGATCGAGCACCACAAGGACGCCGTCACCCGCCTGCCCGGCGGAGCCGCCCACCTGGCCGAGACCGGCGCCTGCCCGTACCAGGCGTTCCGGGTGGGTGAGCGGGCGTGGGGCGTGCAGTTCCATCCGGAGGTGCTGCCGGCGCGCATCCGCGAGTGGCGGGTGGAGGGGTTCGACCCCGACGAGGTGTACGCGCGGGCGGTGGCCGACGAGCCGGTCTCCACGCCGGTCTGGCGCACGGTGATCGGCCGGTTCGCCGCACTCGCCATCACCGGAACCGCCGCCGGAACCGCCGCCGGAACCGCCGCCGGGACGGCCGCCGGAGCGAGCGCCGGCGTGAGTGGCGCCGCCTGACCGGCCGGTCGCATCCGCCCAGGCGTTCCGTACGGCCGGTCACACCCGTTCAGGCGTTCCGCATGCCCGCCGCGTCCCGCAGGCCGAGCAGTTCCACGGAACGCTCCCGCATCTCCACCTTCCTGATCTTCCCGGTCACCGTGAGCGGGAACGCGTCCACGACGCGCACGTACCGGGGGATCTTGAAGTGCGCCAGCCTGCCCGCGCAGTACTCCCTGAGCCGCTCCGGCGTCAGCGGCTCCGCGCCGGGCCGCATGATCACCCAGGCCATGACCTCCTCGCCGTACTTCTCGTCGGGCACCCCGATGACCTGCACGTCGGCGATGTCCGGATGGCCGTACAGGAACTCCTCGATCTCGCGCGGGTAGATGTTCTCCCCGCCCCTGATGATGAGGTCCTTGATCCGGCCGACCACGTTGACGTAGCCGTGCTCGTCCATGGTGGCCAGGTCGCCCGTGTGCATCCAGCGGGCCGCGTCGATGGCCTCGGCCGTCTTGTCCGGCTCGTTCCAGTAGCCGAGCATGACCGAGTAGCCGCGCGTGCACAGCTCGCCCGGCTCGCCCCTGGGCACCGTCAGCCGCGTCTCCGGGTCCACGATCTTGACCTCGACGTGCGGCATCACCCGGCCCACCGTCTCCGTCCTGCGGGCCAGGTCGTCGTCGGACCTGGTCATCGTGGACACCGGTGACGTCTCGGTCATGCCGTAGCAGATGGCGACCTCGCGCATGTTCATCTCGCCGACGACCCGTTTCATCACCTCCACCGGGCACGGCGAGCCCGCCATGATGCCCGTGCGCAGCGACGACAGGTCGAACTTGGCGGCCAGTGCCAGCTCGGCGATGAACATCGTCGGCACCCCGTACAGCGACGTGCACCGCTCCTCCTCCACCGCGCGCAGCGTGGCCTCGGCGTCGAAGCCCGGTGACGGGATGACGATGCACGAGCCGTGCGAGGTGGCGCCCAGGTTGCCCATCACCATGCCGAAGCAGTGGTAGAACGGCACCGGCAGGCACACCCGGTCCGCCTCGGTGTAGTGGATCAACTCGCCGACGAAGAAGCCGTTGTTGAGGATGTTGTGGTGCGACAGCGTCGCGCCCTTCGGGAAGCCGGTCGTGCCCGAGGTGTACTGGATGTTGATCGGGTCGTCGAAGGCCAGCTCCGCCATCCGGGCGCGCAGGGCCGCCGGGTCCGCCTTGGCCTCCGTCAGCCGCTCCCAGCTCGGGTCGTCCAGGTAGACGACGTCGGAGAAGCCGACCTCCGTCACCATGGCCCGGTAGTCGCTGCCCTTGTGCGACAGGGCGCTGATGAGCAGCCGCATGCCCGACTGCTCGACGACGTAACGCAGCTCGTGCGTGCGGTAGGCCGGGTTGACGTTGACCAGGATCGCGCCGATCTTGGCGGTGGCGTACTGGACGATCACCCACTCGGCCCTGTTGGGCGCCCAGATGCCCACCCTGTCGCCCTTCGCGATGCCCCTCGCCAGCAGGGCCCTGGCCAGGTCGTCGACGTCCGCGTCGAGCTGCGTGTAGGTCCATCTCCGGCCCGACGGGACGTCCACGAGGGCTTCCCGGTCGCCGAAGCGGGCCACGGTGCGTTCGAGGTTCTCGCCGATGGTCTCGCCCAGGAGCGGAGTGTCGGCGGTGGCGCTGGAGTACGACAGCATGCCCACAGTGTCAGTCGGCCTCGGGCGTACGCACCAGACCCCGGCGGCGACGCGCCGCGAACCCGAGCGCCACCAGCGCCGCCCCCGCCGCCACAGCTAACCGCCGCTGGCGCGCCACCCGCCGCTCCACCTGCGAGTACGGGGTCGTCGAGAACGAGATCAGCTCGTAGCGCGAGACGTAACCGGGCAGCACCCGCTCCAGAGCGTGCTCCAGCCGCTTGCCCGCCAGGAACACCCGCGAGCCGACCTTGTCGCGCATCTCGACGAAGTTGTCCAGCGCCAGCCGGGCGATCACGTCCGTGTCCGCCTTGCGCCGCTCGAACAGCTCCAGCGCCCTCGGGAAGTCGTCGCCCGCCTCGTCCAGGCAGCGGTCCAGCTCCACGCAGTCCTCGAACCCGCAGTTGGCGCCCTGCCCGTAGAACGGCACGATCGCGTGCGCGGCGTCACCGACCAGCCCCACCACCGCGTCCCCGCCGCCGGCGTGCCACGGCGAGCAGCGCATCGTGACCAGATGCCCCACCGGGTTGCCCCGGAAGTCCGGCACCAGGTCCGGCATCAGCCCGAACGCGTCCCGGTAGTGCTCGGCGAAGTACGCCCTGATCCGCTGCGGGGTGTCGAGCGCGGCGAGCGTGTCGTGCGGCCAGAACAGCGTGCAGGTGAACGAGCGGTCCGGGTTCGGCAGGGCGATCATCATGGAACGACCCCGCGGCCAGATGTGCAACGCACCCGGATCCAGGGCGAACCGCCCGTCCTGCGGCGGGATCGACAGCTCCTTGTAGCCGTAGTCCAGGCACTCCTGGCTGAAGCTCACGCCCGGGAGCTGCTGCAACCTGGCCCGCACCGCGCTGTACGCCCCGTCCGCGCCGATCACCACCCCGGCCTCGGCCTCCTCGCCCGAGGCGAACCGTAATCGCCCCGTCCGCTCGTCCAGGCCCGTCAACCGGCACCCGAACCGCACCTCCACACCCGGCTGCGCGCTCGCCGCCTCCAGCAGCTCCCTGTTCAGGTCGGCGCGGCCGATCGAGTTGATCGCCTGCGACCGGTCCGCGCTGTACGGCTGGAACGTGAGCGCTCCGTCCATGCCGTGCATCATCCGGCCCGCCATCGGCAGCGCCGCGTGCAGCACCTTGCCGTCGAGCCCGATCCGGCTCAAGGCGTCGATGCCCCGGCGCGAGATCGCCAGGTTGATCGACCTGCCCCGGTCCGGGCCGCGCTCCCGGGGGTCGGGGCGGCGCTCGTACAGGGTGACGTGGTGGCCGCGGCGGGCCAGGTAGCAGGCGAGCAGGCAGCCGACCAGCCCGGCGCCGACGATCGAGACCTCCATCTCTCCTTCGTACGGCGGGGGGCGGGGGTTGTCTAGGTGACGGCGGCGGTGACGGCTCTGGTGATGGCGGCGGCCGTCGCCTGCCAGATCGGGGTGCCGGGGGTGATCACGTCCTGGTGGTCGCCGGGCAGCTCCAGGTACGTCACCTCGTCCCCCGCCTGACGGGCCGCGGCGACGTAGCGGCGGGAGAAGTCGACCAGGTCGACGTCGTCGCCCCTGCCCTGGACGACGATCTGCGGGACGCCCAGGGGGAGGCGGAGGAGGGGTGAGGAGGCGAGCAACTCACCCTCGTCCAGGGCACCCTGGCTCAGGGCTGCGGCCATCGCGCCGTGGCTGAGCCAGCGGCGGTCCGTCTGTTGCAGGTCGAGCACGCCCGCCAGCGACACGGCCAGCGCCACCCGGGCGCCGTCGGCCACGGCACGCAGGGCGAGCTGCGCACCCGCCGAGTGGCCGGCCACGACGATCCGGTCCAGGTCGAGTGCTGGGGGCTGCGGGACGGCCTGACCGGGCGCGGCTGACGAGGGCTGTGGCTCGGCGCGGTCAGGTGCGTCTGGCCCATTGCGCGGCTCGGCGGGGTCGGGTGCATCTGGCCCATGCCCCGGCTCCGCACGTCGGGCGGCGAGGGTCGGGCCCGCCGGGGTGGTGGGGGCGATGGCGTGGAGGGCGGCCAGGCCGGCGGTGATGTCATGCCGGGTCGCGGCCCAGCCGTGCAGGTCCGGGGGGCGGTACTCCAGGTTCCACGCCGCGAACCCGCGCGCCGCCAGGTCCGCGCACAGCGCCTCCATGAGGTCGGCCGCCCAGACCGACCGCCAGTACCCGCCGTGCACCAGCGCCACGACCGGCACCCCACCGGGCACGCCCGCCGCACCGGGCACCTCCGCAGGGCCTGCACCTGCGACCGCCGCCCCCGCTTCGGGCGCCGGTGGGAGGTACAGGTCGCCCCACTGCTCGGGTGATGGGCCGTAGGGGATCCGGCGTACCTGCGGGTGGCGAGCGCGGTGGACGGCGTGGCGGATGGCCCAGGCCAGGCCCGCGAGGCCGCGGCCGTGGATGTGCCGGGCGCCCGGGACGCGGTCGATGTCGACCGGCACCACCACCCCGGTGCCGGGCGGCTGCCGGAGCAGGGTCCGGGCGTCGGGGCCGGGTGCGGGGACGACGACGACCACGTCCTCCGTACGCATGAGGGAGCGCACGTGGGCGGCGTCGCGGGCGTGGACGAGCCGGCCCGCCACCCCCAGCGCGGCGAACTCGCGGCGGGCGATCTCGCCGAGCAGTTCGGCGTCCGCCACCACCTCTGGACCGACGATCACCAGGACCTCGCGCATGGGGATACCTTAGGCCGGGTGCATGTGAAGCAGCTTCACCCGTGGCCCGGCAGTGTCGCCGAGGCGGAGGCCATCCAGGACCGGCTGCGTGGCGAGGTCGAGCTGTCGGGGCCCGGCTCGTTCGCGCTGGTGGCCGGGCTGGATGTGCACTACCGCGGCGACGACGCGCTGACGGCCGCGGTGGTCGTCCTCGACGGCGGCACGCTGGAGCCGGTGGAGGAGGTGGTGGCGCACGGTGAGGCGGCCTTCCCGTACGTGCCGGGCCTGTTCGCCTTCCGCGAGCTGCCGGCGCTGGTGGCGGCGCTCGAACGGCTCACGGTGACGCCCGACCTGCTGGTGTGCGACGGGTACGGGCTGGCGCACCCGCGCGGCTTCGGCCTGGCCTGCCATCTGGGCGTGCTGACGGGGCTGCCCGCGCTGGGTGTGGGCAAGACGCCGTTCGTCGGCACGCACGAGCCGCCGGGGCCGGAGCGGGGGGCGTGGACGCCGATCGTGCACGACGGCGCCACGGTGGGCCGCGCCCTGCGGACGCAGCGGGAGGTCAAACCCGTGTACGTCTCACAGGGCCACCGCATCTCGCTGGACGTCGCCACGGACCAGGTCCTGCGCCTGACCCCGCGCTTCCGCCTCCCGGAGCCGGTCCGCCGCGCCGACCACCTGGCCCGCCACCCGTCCTGACCGCCGGCCGTCTCGCCCGGCGCTCGCCCTAGCCGCCGGCCGCCCCTCGCCCGCCGCCCGTCGCCCCCAGCGGCGCCGCCCCGCAAGCCCCCCTCAGGAGGATCCGTGGGCGCCCGACGAGGCCAAGGGCGGGAGGATGGCCTGGGCGTCGGCGCCGCCGAACCACAGGCCGATCACGAACGCCGCCGTCGCCTCCAGCAGCGCCGCCCGTTCCAGCCCGCCCCCGTCCACGGGGATGCAGCCCAGGTCGGCGACGAGCGTGCGGGTGGCGGCCAGCGCCTCGGGGTCGTCACCGCACAGGGGCACCGCCAGCGGCCTGCCGTCGAAGACGGGCGGCGTCATCCGCCACACGTCCACGTGACACAGGTTGAACGCCTTCACCACGTGCCCGCCGGTGATGTCACCGATCAGGCGGGCGTGGGAGCGCGTGAGGTCGTACGTGAGAGGGGCGGCGTTGGTGACGTCGATCAGCGCCTTGCCGCGCAGCGCCGCGCCGGCGGCCTGGAGCGTGTCCAGCAGCCCCTCCTCCCTGACGGCCACCACCACGACCTCGCCGAACGCGCCCGCCTCCGCGTAGCTCCCGGCCCGCACCTCAGCGCCCGCCGCAGCGGTCATCCGGGCCGCCTGGGCCGCGCTCCGGCCCAGGTCCCGCCCGCTCACCGTCACCTCGTGCCCGGCGCGTGCCCACTGCGTGCCCAGGGCGTCCGCCATGCCGCCCGCGCCCAGGATCCCGATCCGCATTGTCCGTCCTCCGTCTGTTAGGGCTTTACTGGGACGGTAGAAGTTCCGACACGCACCATTCGGTGCCCAATGGAGGGTCGCGTTGTTCCTCGCCGACTGCCAGGCCAGACTCGCCTTCGACCTGATGGCCAACACCTGGAACGCGGTCGTCGTCTGGGCGCTGCGCCACGGCCCACGCCGGCCCGGGCGGCTGCGCGCGGAGATCGGCGGCATCAGCACGAAGGTCCTGACCGAGACGCTGCGCCGCCTGGAGTACAACGGCCTGGTGGCGCGGCGCGTCTACGCCGAGGCCCCGCCCAGGGTCGAGTACGAGCTGACCGGCCTGGGCCGCTCGCTGCTCGGCCCGATCGAGGCGTTCGGCGCGTGGGCGGCCGACCACGGCGACGAGGTCATGGCCGCCCAGGACCGCTACGAGCCCGCCTGAGCATGGAGTGGGCGCAACACTTTACTTGAGCCCAGTGTTACCGAATCACTACTCTGGGTAGCTAGTCGAGGGTTGTTCATTACCGTTACCCAGGAGGTTCCATGCTCTTCACTGTCCGCAGGATCGCCGGCGCCGCTGTCATCGCGGGCGGCCTGACCGTGCTCGCCGCGCCCGCCTCGTACGCCGTCGTCGATCCGATGATGATCGCCGAGTGCCTCACGCACGGCGCCACGGGCCTGCCCGGGGCCGTCGACCCGGCCGCGCCCGGCCTGCCCGCCGAGATGCCCGGGGTGTCCTGCCTGGCCCCCTGATCGCCGGGCGCAGACCGCCGGCGAAGGTCACCTCTCGACGACCGGGACAACCGGTGCGGGCGGCGCGCCAGATCCGCGCCGCCCGGTCCCAGAAAACCGAAGAGCAGCAAGGAGTTCCGTTGAAGGTCCGCGTCCTGGCCGCCCTCACCGCCCTGACCGCCCTCGCACTGGCGGGCGGCGCACCACCGATCACCCTCGACAGTCTCGGCTCCGATCCGCCCCGCGTCGACATCAGCACCTACGTCCAGCACATCAACCTGCTGACGTCGTAGTGCGACTCGCGCGACTGTCCGTGGCGGACTCGCCGACCGAGCCACGGACGAGATCCGGGCGCGTCGGCTACGTCATGTTCCTCAGCCGCTGGTTCCAGGCGCCTCTGTACCTTGGGCTGATCGTCGCCCAGGTGGTGTACGTGTGGCGGTTCATGATGGAGCTGCTCCACCTGGTCCACCTCGGCTTCACCGGTCACCCGCCGGAGACCGCGGTCATGCTGATCGTCCTCGGCCTCGTGGACGTCGTCATGATCTCCAACCTGCTGATCATGGTCATCATAGGGGGTTACGAGACGTTCGTCTCGCGGCTGCGCATCGAGGGGCACCCCGACCAGCCGCAGTGGCTCTCCCACGTCAACGCCAACGTGCTCAAGGTCAAGCTGGCCATGGCGATCGTCGGCATCTCATCCATCCACCTGCTGCAGATCTTCATCAACGCGGCCCGGCCCACCATCACCGACAGAGAGCTGATATGGAAAACCCTGATCCATCTGACCTTCGTCGTCTCGGCGCTGGCGCTGGCCACCATCGACCGCATCATGGCCGGTGGCCGGCCGCAGCACGGCACCGGCGGTGCCGAGCGGCCGGGGCAGTTGCAGCCGGAGCGGATGGCCGCGTGAGCGGGCGTGCGCCGGCGTGCCGCGGTTCCGGGCGGAGCGCGGGATGAGGGTACGCGGCGCCGCGTTCGCGGGGCTCCCGGCGGTCGTCCTGGCGCTGCTCTGCGGCACCGGGGCGGCCGCCGAGGCGGAGGGCAGCGGCGGCGCGAAGCAGGGCTCGTCGTCGCTGATCGGTGACGTGATCATCTTCAATGACGAGATCATCGAGCCCGTGTCGCTGCCGGTGAGCACCTGTGGCGGCCTGGTTCCGCTGCTCAGCAAGTCGCCCACCACCTGCGAGGGCGCCTCGCGCGTGTCGGACGACGACGCATGAGGCCGTACGTGCCCGCCCGCGGGGGTGGGCGGGCACCGAGGTCTCGCCAAGCAAGGTCTCAGCGGGCGGCCAGGAGGTTCTCCAGCACCACGGCCACGCCGTCCTCGTCGTTCGACAGGGTGCGGTGGCCGGCCGCCGACAGCACCATCGGGTGCGCGTTGGCCATCGCGTACCCGGCCCCCGCGTACAGCAGCACCGCCAGGTCGTTCGGCATGTCCCCGAACGCCACCACGTCCCCCGCCTCGACGCCCCGCTCCGCGCAGAGCCGGCCGAGCGTGACCGCCTTGGTGACGCCGGCGGCGCTGATCTCCAGGAGCCCTTCCATGCCCGAGTACGTGACCTCGGCCAGGTCGCCGATCGAGGCGGCCACGGCCGCGTACATCTCGTCCGCCGTGTGCGCCGGGGACAGGGCGAGCAGCTTGACGATGGGCCGGTCCTCGTCGAAGACCGACTCCACCTCGCGGTAGAAGGCCAGGTCGTGCTCGATCCGGCGGGTGTAGGCGGCCTCCACCAGGATGTTCCTGCCCGTCTCGACGGCCAGGCCGACGCCGGGCAGCGCCAGGGCCAGGGCCTCGGCCACCTGGCGGGCGGTGC
Organism: Nonomuraea composti; assembly: GCF_012034275.1. Taxonomy (NCBI): domain Bacteria; kingdom Bacillati; phylum Actinomycetota; class Actinomycetes; order Streptosporangiales; family Streptosporangiaceae; genus Nonomuraea; species Nonomuraea composti. Next base: position 32,551 of record NZ_JAATEP010000037.1, read on the forward strand.
GCGGGTCGAGGGGGTACTGGCGGGTGATCTCGTCGGTGGCGAGGTCGTACACGACGGCGCCGTTGCTGCAGATCGCGGTGCCGGACACGCCGGCCTGGCGGGCGATGTCGCGCACGCCGCGCGGGGCTCTGGCGGTGACGAAGACGATCTCGGCGCCGGCCGCGCGGGCCGCCTGGAGCGCCTGCCTGGTGCGGGGGGTGACGGTGCCCGCGTCGGACAGGAGGGTGCCGTCAAGGTCGGTGGCCACGATTCGGGGGAAGCTGCTCACAGAAGCGATTATCGCGACATATCCGGATGAAACACCTCAGAGATCCGCTGTAGGGTACGCGCGTGTCCAACACAGTTCCCCCCATGACCCCCCGCCCGGACGACCGCACGGCGTCCGTGTTCCGCTTCGCCACCGAGCTGGTCGCCTGGGTCGCGACCCCGTGGGCGCTGGCCCCGCACTCGGTGCCGCTGGCCGTGCTGTCGGTGATCGTCCTGATCGGGCTGCCCACGCTCTTCTCCACCCCGGGCGACAAGCGGAACGTGATCGTCGCCGTGCCCGGCTTCGTGACGATCCTGCTCGTCCTCCTCCAGGTGGTGGCGGCCGTGGCGGCGGCGTGGGTGGCCTGGCACGCGTTCGCCGCCGCGCTGGTCTCGGTGCTGGCCGTGGTCACGGTGGTGCTGGAGATCCCGCGCTGGCGGTGGCTGCTGTCGCACCGCTAGCCGTCACAGGCGCAGCTCCGAGGGGAGCAGCCGGGCCGCGTCCGTGAGCTCCAGGCCGAGGAGCTGCCCGGCGTCGCCGTAGTCGAGGACGATGTCCTCCGCCACGAACTGCCGCATCGCCTCACCCGGCACGATCTCGTGCTTCATGGCGATGTAGGCGAGGTTCCTGGCCCGGTCCACGCTCACGTACACCGTGCGCGCCCGCCGCCCGGCCGGCTCCTCCTCCCAGGCCAGCAACCCCTCCCTGGCCTCGTGCGAGCCCGCCACCGCGGCCCTGACCGTCACCATCGCCAGCTCGACCGCCTCCAGCGAGTCGAGCCCGGAGACCTTCCGCTCGTGCTCCCAGCCGTCCAGCCCGTCGATCCGGTAGGGGCACGACCACTCCCCCGTCGGTTCCTCGTACGGCACGCCGACCGTGACCACGACCTCGCGTGGCGGATCGGTGCGCAGCGTCAGCACCCGGTGGGCGATCTCGTACATGTCTGCTCATCTACCCCCAGGGCCACGCGCGGAAGACTCGGAGGGGCACCGGTTAGGCAACGGCGGCTCGCGTACCATATCGTCGCCGGAGGACCATTCGCCCTGGGGAGCGCTGAGATGAACGAGTCGTTCGGGAGCCGCCTGCGAGCCAGGCTCGACGAGTGCGGGCCGCTCTGCGTGGGCATCGACCCGAGCCCCGCCCTCCTGCACACCTGGGGCCTCGACGACTCCCCCGCGGCGCTGGAGCGGTTCTGCCGCACGGTGGTCGAGGCGGTGGCCGACGTCGCGGCCGTGGTCAAGCCCCAGTCGGCCTTCTTCGAGCGCTGGGGCAGCCGGGGCATCGCCGTCCTCGAGCGGACGATCGCCGACCTGCGCGAGGCGGGCACGCTGGTGCTGCTCGACGTCAAGCGCGGCGACATCGACAGCACGATGGCCGCCTACGCCGAGGCGTACCTCGACAAGGGCAGCCCGCTGGCCGCCGACGCCGTCACGCTCAGCCCCTACCTGGGCTTCGGCTCGCTGGAGGGCGCGATCACCTCGGCGATGGCCAACGACGCGGGCGTGTTCGTGCTGGCCCGCACGTCGAACCCGGAGGCGGCCGGGCTGCAGCGGCTCGTGGCCGGCCAGGTGCTGGCGGGCGCCGCCGCGGCGAACGCGGGGCACGCGCCGTTCGGGCCCGTCGGGGTCGTCATGGGCGCCACGCTGCCCGAGCTGGAGCACTCGCTCGACGATCTGAACGGGCCCATCCTGGCGCCCGGGCTGGGCGCGCAGGGAGCCACCCCGGCCGACGTGGCGCGGCTGTTCGGGTCCGTACGGCACGCGGTCCTGCCGTCGGTGTCGAGGGCCGTGCTGTCGGACCCGAAGCTGGTGCGCTCGCGCACGCTGCGCTACCGCGACGAGTGCGCCGCCCACCTCGCCGCCGACGCCCGGTAACGCCCGGCGCTCAGAAGTGCGTGTCGATCCCGTACGCCTCGCGCAGGCGCGCCATGTCCAGCAGGTCGCGCTCCCTGGGCGGGTAACCCTGGTGGAAGCGCACCTGCTGGGCCACTGACAGGCACGGCACCCGCACGCCCTCGATCTCGCCGGTGACGAACACCTCGGCCGGGTAGGTGAACGCGCCGCCCTCGTCGTCGAGCCGCTGCAGCGCGGAGCCGTCGGGCCGGAAGTGCAGCGGGTGCAGGTCCAGCTCCCGCCCGCCGGGGCCGGTCATGACGAAGCGGGCGGGCCGCCCGGGGACGACGCCCTCGGTGCGCTCGGCGTACCCCAGGGACTCCAGGGCGGCGATCACGGCCGGCTCCTGCTCGGCGCGGTGCAGCAGGTCGAGGTCGCCGTGCTCCCTGGTGACCCGGCCGACGAGGGCGTCGATGCCCCAGCCGCCGGCGACCCACACGGCGCAGCCCGCCTTCCGCAACGCCTCCAGCACGCCGAGCACCGCACCCGCTTCGAACATGACGACGATCCTAGATCAGATCACCCGATGGACGGCGGCCAGCACCGCGTGCACGGAGGCGGTCAGGACCGAGGTGTCCTGGGCCGCGCCCCAGCAGGTCGTGCCGTTCACCTTGGCCTCGACGTAGGCGATGGCCCGGCCGCCCTTGCCGGGGCCGAGGGCGTGCTCGGAGTAGTGCAGGATGTCCACGTCGATCCCGTCGCCGGCCAGGGCCGCGGTGAGCGCCGACAGCGGGCCGTTGCCGGTGCCGCTCAGCCGCCGGCCGCCCGGCAGCGTGCCGGTGAACTCGTGCACGCCCGGCCCGGTCTGCACCGTGCTCCAGCCGGCCGGCGCGCCGATCTCGCCCGGCGCCAGGTAGGTGGCGTGGAACAGCTCCCAGAGCTGCTCGGCGGTGATCTCCTCGCCGCTGCCGTCGGTGGCCCGCTGCACGACCGCGGAGAAGTCGATCTGCAGCCGCCGCGGCAGCTCCAGACCGTAGCGGGTGTTGAGCAGGTACGCGATGCCGCCCTTGCCCGACTGGCTGTTGACGCGGATGACCGCCTGGTAGCCGCGGCCCACGTCGGCCGGGTCGATCGGCAGGTACGGCACCTCCCACGGCGCCTGCTCCGGCGGCACGCCCAGGTCGGCGGCCCGCTTGGCGTGGTGGGCCAGGCCCTTGTTGATGGCGTCCTGGTGGGTGCCGGAGAAGGCGGTGTAGACGAGGTCGCCCGCGTACGGGTGGCGCTCGGGCACCGGCAGGCGGTTGCAGTGCTCGACGACCCTGCGCACCTCGTCGATGTCGGACAGGTCGATCATCGGGTCGACGCCCTGGGCGTGCAGGTTCAGCGCGAGCGTCACCAGGTCCACGTTGCCGGTGCGCTCGCCGTTGCCGAACAGGCAGCCCTCCACTCGCTGCGCCCCCGCCAGCACGGCCAGCTCGGCGCAGGCCACTCCGGTGCCGCGGTCGTTGTGCGGGTGCACCGACAGGATCACGGCGTCCCTGCGGTCGAGGTGGCGGTGCATGTACTCGATCTGGTCGGCGTACACGTTGGGCGTGGCCACCTCGACCGTCGCGGGCAGGTTGTGGGTCACGGGCCGGTCGGGCGAGGCGTCCCACAGGGCGGTCAGGTCGTTGCAGATCTCCAGGACGTAGTCCGGCTCGGTGAGGTTGAAGACCTCGGGCGAGAACTGGAAGCGCACGTCCCGGTCGCCGGCCAGGCGGGCGATCTGCTCGGCGGAGCTTCTGATCATCCGGTGCAGCGCGGCCCGGTCCTGGCCGAGCACCACCTCGCGCCAGGTGGGGGCGGTGGCCGTGTAGAGGTGCACGACCACGCGCGACATGCCCTCGATCGACTCGAAGGTACGCTCGATCAGCTCGCTCCTGGCGGGCGTGAACACCACGACGGTCACGTCCTCGGGCACGGTGCCCGGGGTGGCCAGGTGGCGGATGAAGTCGAAGTCGAGCCGGCTGGAGGACGGGTAGCCGACCTCGATCTCCTTGAAGCCCATGCCGACGAGCAGCTCGAACATGCGGCGCTTGCGTTCCGGGTCCATCGGCTCGGCCAGCGCCTGGTTGCCGTCGCGCAGGTCGACGGGCACCCACAGCGGGGCCTCGGTGATGCGCCGCGCCGGCCAGGCGCGGCCGGTCAGCGGCACCTCGACGCGCTCGTGGACGGGGCGGTAGCGGTGATACGGCATGCCGCTGGGGCGCTGCCGGTTCCAGTCGTACACGGTGAACTTCCCTCTGGGTCGTGACGGGGGACCGGCGGGCACCCTGACCACCGCGGCGGGGTGCCGGTCCGGTCAGGCCCCGCCGCGGCGGCCAAGAAGCAGGCGACCGTACGACGTCATGGGGGTAGACTAATCACCACACAGGTCCTCAGACAACCTGAGAGGTTCACCGTCATGCCGCTCGGCTCGCTCCGCCCCAGCCCTCTCGTCGAGCAGGCCACCGAGCACCTGCGCGCGCAGATCACGCAGGGCGAGTGGCCGGTCGGCACCCGGCTGCCCGGGGAGAACGCGCTGGCCAAGACGCTCGGCGTGGGCCGCTCGACCGTGCGGGAGGCGCTGCGGGCGCTGGCCGGAGCGGGGCTCGTGCAGGCCCGGCAGGGGTCCGGGGTGTTCGTGATCGCCACCGAGCCGGCCGAGGACTGGCCCGCCCGGCTCCGGCGCGCCGCCATCACCGACGTGTACGAGGTGCGCGTCATCGTCGAGACCCAGGCGGCGCGGCTGGCGGCCGGGCGGCGTACCGACGAGGACGTGGCGGCGCTGGAGTCGGCGCTGCGCGGGCGCGAGCGGGCGGCGGCCGGCGACGACGCGGCCTTCGTGGACGCCGACATCGCGCTGCACGCGGCCGTCGTGGCGGCGGCGGGCAACCCGGTGCTGACCGACCTGTTCGCCGAGTTCGCGCCCGCGCTGCGGGAGCGGCTGATCGACCTCGTGCAGCTGCTGGAGCTGCGGGCGCACGATCCCAACACCGGGCACGACACGCACGCGGCGCTGGTCGCGGCGATCCGGCTGGGCGACGGTGACGCGGCCGAGGGGGTCCTGCGGGCGGAGCTGGAGCAGACCCTCGCCCTCCTCCACCGTCGGCACCCCTGACCGTGGCGCGTGCACGCCGGGGTCAGCCGGTGGGGCCCACGTCCGGGCGGATCTCGTCGTCGTCCTCGCCCGGCGCCTCCTCCGGCTCGGGCTCGTCCAGCTCGTCGGGCGGGTCGGCCGAGATCGGGCGGCGCGACTTCGGGGTGTTGCAGCCCGAGCGCTCGGCGACCACGTCGCTCTCCCCGCTCACCCCGCCCACGGCTTCCGGCAGCTCGCCGGATGTCTCACTCATGGCCCTCACCTGCCCCGACGGACCCGCCCGAACCCGCCCGAATCCGGTGAAGGGGCAGGTCAGGCGAGGGCGTCCTCGATCTGGCGGCGCGTCGGCATGGAGGTGCTGGCGCCCTCGCGCTGCACCGACAGCGCCGCCGCCATGGAGGCGAAGGCGAGCGCGTCGGCCATGCCGCGCCGCTCGGTGCGCGCCACCGCCAGCGCCCCCACGAACGTGTCGCCGGCCGCCGTCGTGTCGACCGCGTCCACCTTCACCGACGGCACCCGCAGCCGCTCCCCCGACCGCGCCCCGTACAGGGCGCCGTCGGAGCCGAGCGTGATCACGGCCTCCTCGACCAGCTCCAGCAGCGCGTCCAGGGCGGCATCGGGCCCTTCGGCGCCGGTGATGGCAGCGGCCTCGTGCTCGTTCGGCACGAGAACCGAGACGGCGTCGAGCAGCTCGGCGGGCAGCGGCTGGGCGGGCGCGGGCGTGAGGAAGACCTGCACGCCGGCCACCTTGCCGGCCTGCGCGGCCTCCACGACCGCCTCCATGGGCAGTTCGAGCTGGAGCAGCAGCGCGCTGGACGCGGCGATCACGGCCAGGTCCTCGCCGGAGGGGCCGGTGACGGTGCCGTTCGCGCCGGGGACGACGATGATGGAGTTGGAGCCGTCGTCGTCGACCACGATGTGCGCGATGCCGCTGGAGCCGGGCACCTGGCGCAGGCCGCGCACGTCCACCCCGGCCTCGGCGAGCGTGGCGCGCATCTCCGCCCCGAACCCGTCGTCGCCCACCGCCCCCAGGAACGCCACCTCGCCGCCGGCGCGCGCGGCGGCGATCGCCTGGTTGGCGCCCTTCCCGCCGGGCACGGTGCGGAACCGGTGACCAGTGACCGTCTCGCCCAGCTTGGGGGCTTTCGCGACGTACGCGACGAGGTCCATGTTGGCGCTGCCGAAAACCGAGATCATGGCTTCATCATCTCCTGCGTACGGGCGGCCAGCTCGGCAAGACCCACCCCGTCGAAACCCGTCAGGCTGCTGGCCAGGCTGTCACGCATGCGCCACCGCTCCGGCACGCCGCCGGCCAGCGCGCCCGCGACGGCCCCCGCCGTGGCGCCGGCCGAGTCGGTGTCCCAGCCGCCGGCCACCGCGCCGGCGAGGGTGGCGGTGAAGTCACCCTTGCCGTGGATCAGCGTGGCCGCCACCAGGGCGGCGTTGTTGATCGTGTGCACCCAGTGCAGGTGGCCGTGCCGCTCGTGCAGGCGGTCCACGACCCGCTCGAAGTCGTCCTCGCCGGCCGCGTCCTCGGCGGCCAGGCGTACGGCCTCGTGCAGCCGCGACCCCTCCGGCACCACCGACAGGCCCGCCCGCACGACCTCCTCCGCCGAGGTGGCCACCATGGAGGCGGCACACATCGCCGCGGCGAACATCGCCCCGTAGATCCCGTTCGCGGTGTGCGTGAGCCGGGCGTCGCGCCAGGCGTACCCGGCCGCGGTCGCCGGGTCGCCCGGGTTCACCCAGCCGTACACGTCCGCCCTGATCAGCGCGCCGATCCACTCCCTGAACGGGTTGCGGTAGGTGGCCGTCGCCGGCGGCTCCACACCGTCCAGCAGGTTGCGGTACGCGACGCGCTCGGCCGTGAACGTGCGGCCCGCCGGGAGCTCGTCCAGCCACAGCCGGGCCACGTCCTCGGTGGTGAAGCCGCGGCCGTGCCGCTCCAGGAGGGACAGGGCGAGCAGCGGGTAGTTGAGGTCGTCGTCCTCGGGGATGCCGTCGATGTTCTCGGCCAGGGAGTTGACGGCGCTGCGGCGGTTCCACGGCCAGCGGCGGGCCACGTCGTCCGGCAGGCCCTTCGCGGTGAACCAGCCGCGGATCGGCCAGTTGCCGGTGGCCTCGGCGATCTCCCTGATGCCCTGGCGCGGGATCTTCTCGACGGGCTTGCCCAGCACGCACCCGGCCGCCCGCCCCAGCCACGCCCCCAGCACCCGCGCCGGATCCACCGCTCCCACTCCCGTGCTCTTCTCCGGCCATGCGGGGCAGGCCGCGATGATGCCCGGCAGGTCCGACGGCTCCGGCAGCGGGGACGGGACGGCGGCCAGCTCGTCCAGCAGCTCCTCCGCCAGGCCGCGCAGCCGGGCCGCGCCCGGCTCCGAGGCGCCCGCACGGGGCGGGGCGTCGTGACCGCCCGCCGCGTGCCAGCGGGCCGCGATGCTTCGAACATCCCGGCCGTCCCTGCCGTCCTCCGTGGCCTGGCGCAGCTCGTGGCCGACGAGGTCCTCCGGCTGGACCCAGGTGAGCCTGATCATGCGCGCTCGAGCGCGGCGAAGGCGGACTCGTGGGCGCGGCGGCGTACCAGATCGTCGGCGTGCACGCGGCGCGCCACCGCCGCGATGGCCAGCCCCGGCGCCACCAAATCCGTGCGGCTGGCCGCCGCCACCTGCGTCACCCACTCCTGCGGCACCGACTCCAGCCCGCCCAGCGCCCCCGCGATGGCCCCACCCATGGACGCGATCGAGTCGGCGTCGCGCCCGTAGTTCACCCCGCCCAGCACGGTGTCGCGGAAGTCGCCCTTCGCGATCACCAGGAACCCGAGCGCCAGCGGCAGCTCCTCGATGCTGTGCACCCGGCTCGGCCGGCGCGCCCCCAGCCCCTGGTCACGGTAGGTGTCGGCGACCGTGTCGAACGGCCGCACGGCCGCCCGCAGCGCCTCGAACGAGCCGTCCCAATGCCCCAGCCCGGCCGCCGCCTCGCAGACCGCCTCGATGGCGGCCCGCGTGCCGTCCTTGGCCAGGCGCAGGCACGCCCCCACCACCGAGTCGGCCGTCGCGCCCGGCCGCATCGCCTCCGCCACCGCGGCGGCCATCACGCCCGCCGCCTCCCGGCCGTAGCTCGACTGGTGCGCGCCCGTCAGCTCGATCGCCTCGGCGTACGCGGCGTCCGGGTCGGCGGCGTTCACGATGCCGACCGGCGCCACGTACATGGCGGCGCCGCAGTTCACGATGTTGCCCACGCCCGCCTCGCGCGGGTCCGCGTGCCCGTAGTGCAGGCGCGCCACGATCCACTTCTCCGCCAGGAAGATGCGCTGCAACGGCAGCGCCTCCGCCTCCAGCTCCGGGATCCAGCGCCGCTCCCCCATCAGCTCCGGCACCAGGTGCTCGGCCATCGCGTACGCGTCCAGGTGGCCGCCCACCTTCTCGTACACGCGGATCAGGGCGTGCGTCATCAACGTGTCGTCCGTGATGTGGCCGTCGCCCTTGTGGTACGGGGCGATGGGGCGCGCGTTGCGCCAGTCCTCGTTGAACGGCGGCACGATGCCCTCGACGCGGCCCCCGTACCGCTGCACGATCTGCTCGGGAGTCCAGCCCTCGGTGGCGCCGCCCAGCGCGTCACCGACCGCCGCCCCCGCCGCGCAGCCAGTGGCCCTGTCCTCAAGCGGCGTCATGCGATTCCCTCCAGTAGTTCGATCAGATCACGGCCCGCCAGGTCAGGCAGGCAGCAGCCGGCCAGCGTACGGGCCGAGGCGGTCCACCCCTCCGGGATCGCCTCGTACCCGCCGCACGCCCCCGCCAGCGCTCCGGCGAGCGCGGGCGCCGAGTCGGCCAGCGGAGCCAGGCAGGCCGCCGCCGGCACCGCCCTGGCGAGCTCCCCGCCCGCCGTCTCCACCAGCGCCAGCGCCACCGGGACGGTCTGCGCGGCGCCCACGCCGTAGCTGTAGACGTGGTCGAGCAGCGCGGCGTCCAGCGCGGGGATCGCGCCGAACGGGTCGCCCGCCTTCCTGGCGACGTCCAGCGCCAGGCGGGCGTTGTGGCCGATGGCGGTCTCCGGCGGCAGGACGGCCAGCGCCGCCTCGACCGCCGCCCCCGCGCTCCCCGATGCCACGGCCTCCTGGATGGCGGCGGCCATCGCCTGGGCGGCCAGCACGCCGTCGCCCGCGTTCGTCACCTGGGCGTCCGGCGTCGGGTCCCTCCCCAGGATCCCGAATGCGACGGCCCTGACGGCGGCGGCGTCGTCGAAATGGTGCGGGTTGTCGTGGCCCGAGGCGGGCGGCTCGGCCCCCTTGGCCAGGTTGTCCAGCGCGGTCATCACGGAGATCCGTCCCTTGAGGGGCCGCGCATCGGCTTGCGCGCCGCCGGCCGCACCGCTGCCCATGGGCCTCGCGCCGCCGTCCGTATCGGCGAGCTCTTTGAACGCCTCGGCGCGCGGGCGCTCGGCGGTCAGCAGCGTCCACGCCAGCCACTCCGCGTCGTCGGACGGGCCCACCCGCAGCGGCGCGGTCGGCTGGTTCAGCGCGAACGGCACCGGGAGCGTCGTGACACGGTGCTCCTCGGCGAACGCGTCCAGCTCGCGGTGCAGGCGGCGGCTCCAGGGCGCGTGCAGGGCGGCGCGGTGCCTGCCCGCCGGCCAGCCCACGGCGTCACCGACGGCGAGGCCGATGACGGCCCCCCTGATTCTGTCCCCCGACATGGTGTTCTACAGTCCTCCCGCCAGCTCGTCGGCGACGTCCAGCACGTGTCTTCCTGCCACGACGGGCAGGCACTTGCCCGTCACGGGCCCGATCCTGGCGGCCCAGCGCGCGGGAACGCCCCGCTCGCCCTGGCTCGCCCCGGCGATCGCGCCCGCGATCGCGCCGATGGTGTCGGCGTCCCGTCCCAGGCTCACCCCGAACGTCACCGCCCGCTCGACGTCACCGTCCCCGGCGAGGAACGCGGCCAGGGCCAGCGCGACCGCCTCGGGGGCGATGTCCGTCCAGGGGTAGTGCTCGACCACGACGGCCCGGTGCAACGCCTCGACCGTCTCGGCCCCATCGCCGGTGACCGGGGACCGGTCGAGGGCTTCGCGGGCGCGCACCACGTTCCTGGCCGTCCACGAGTCGGCCGGGACGACCGACAGGGCCGCGCGCACCACCTCGCGGGGTGCGGCGCCGCCCATGGCCGAGGCGACGGCGGCGGCGACGGCGCGGCCGCCCAGGATGCCCTCGCCGGAGCCGCTGACCAGGCCGTCCTGCTCCACCAGCCGGGCCGCCTCCGCCGGGTCCCCCGGGCAGAAGATGCCGTAGGGGGCGGCGCGCATGGCGAGGCCGTCGGACCAGCCGTGCGAGTGGACCAGCCCCGTCATCGGGGGCTGGAGGCCGCGGCGGAGCGCCTCGATGGTGCCGAGCTCGGAGAAGCCGGCCCCGCGCATCGGCCCCGTCACCAGCGGGATGATCTCCGTGCGGTAGGCGGCGGCGACGTCGGCCGGGGTGAGGGCGTGTCCGTGGCGGACGAGGAGGGAGGCGGCGAAGATGGCGTACTCGGTGTCGTCGGTGCCGCCGCCCTCGATCTCGGTGAGCCGGCCCCAGCGCCGCCGGATCTCCTGCGGCGTGAGGTTCTCGGCCGGGGCGCCGAGGGCGTCGCCGGCCGCGAGGCCGAGCAGGCACCCTCGGGCCCGTTCCCGCGCTGTGATCACCGCTGGTACCGCTCCAACACCTTGTTCCCGTCCTCGACCAGCTTCGCCGCCGCCTGGTCGATGGTGATCTTATTGGCGAAGTACTCCTGCAGCGCCGGCGTGGCGACCTTGCTCTTCCACTCGTCGAACCCGTTCACCTTCAGGAACGGCGCGACGACGAGGTTCTTGGCGGAGGCGGTGGCGACGTCCCAGCCGTTCTCCTCGGTGGTCATGGCCGGGTCGGCGGCGGCCTTCTGCGAGGTGGGCAGCAGCCAGTCGCCCTTGGCGAGCTTGGCCTGGTTGGTGCCGTTGAGGAAGAACGAGATGAACTTCATGGCCTCGTCCGGGTGCTCGCTCTCCTGCGCGATCGACAGCGTCTGGGAGACGGCGCCCTGCTGCGCGCTGGTGCCCTTGGGCGCGGGCAGCGTGACCCACTCGAACCCGTCGGGCGCCTGCTCGACGACCTGCTGGCGCAGGTAGACGCCGGCGGGCAGCATCGCGAACTTGCCCTTGTAGAAGGCGGGCAGCGGGTCGGCGGTGCCCTGGCCGAGCGCGTCGGGGTCGGCGGACTTGTCCTTGTAGAGCTGGTCGTGGATGCGCTGGAGCACCTCGCGCTCCTCGGGGCCGACCTTGACGGTGGTCTTGCCGCCGGAGGTCTGGAAGAAGGTGCCGCCGAAGTTGAGCGCCAGGTTGAGGGTCTTGTTGACGGGCGACTTCATGGCCCAGGCGACGCCGTACGAGCCGTCCTTGGTCATCTTCTTGGCGGCCTCGGAGAACTCGTCCCAGGTCCACGGGTCGTCCGCGGTGGGGATGCGCACCTTGGCGGCGTCGAGCAGCTTCTTGTTGGCGATGATGACCTGCGACTCCTGGAGGAACGGCACGCCGTACACGCCCTGGCCGCCCTTGCCGTCGTCGAAGGTGACGGTGTCCCAGGCGGACTGCGAGATGTCGCTCTTGAGCTCGGAGGGCAGCTTGTCCTTCAGGTCGAGCAGGTAGCCGTCGGAGGCGAAGCCGGACAGGGCGGGCGAGTCGTTGTGGATGACGTCGGGCGCGGTGCCGCCGGCGAACTGGGTGACGAGCTGGTCGTTGACGTTGTCCCAGCTGCCCTGGACGTAGGTGACCTGGATGTTCGGGTTGGCCTTGTTCCACTCGTCCACGAGCTGCTTGTTCGCGGCGACGGACTCCTTCTGCCACGCCAGGCTGAGGAAATTGATCTTGACGGGCTCGTTGGGGGCGGACGACGAGCCGCCGCCTCCTCCCCCGCCGCACGCGGCGGCGAGCGTGAGGATCGCCGCAGCCGCCAGAGCGGACGTGATTCGCATATGAGCCTCCTAGCCCTTGACGGCGCCGGCCATCAGGCCGGACTTCAGTCGCCGCTGAATGATTGCGAAGAAGATCAGGCTCGGGATCGTCGCCATGAGCGACGCCGCGGCCAGCGGGCCGAGCCTGGCCACCCCCTCGGGGCCGGTGAACCTCACCAGCGTGAGCGGGAGCGTCATGACGTCGGGGTTCTGCAGGACGACGAGCGCGAACATGAACTCGTTCCATGACGAGATGAACGAGAACAGCAGGGTGGCGACGACGCCCGGCGCGAGCAGCGGGGCGACCACGCTGGCGATCGAGCGCAGCCGGCCCGCGCCGTCCACGGCCGCGGCCTCCTCCAGCTCGCGCGGCACCGCGCGCACGTACCCCTGCAACATCCACAGCGCGAACGGCAGCGTGAACGTCACGTGCACGACCACCAGCCCCGGCAGCGTGTTGACCAGGTCGAGGTCGCGCAGGATCATGAAGAGCGGGATGATGATCAGGATGAACGGGAACACCTGGCTGACCAGCACCCACCCGATCGCGACCTTGTTGAGCAGGCCGCGGTAACGCGCCATGGCGTAGGCGGCGGGCAGCGAGATCAGCACCGTGATCACGCTCGCGAACAGCGCCACCACCAGGCTGCGCAGCGCCGCCCCGACGAGGTCCTGCTCGCCGAACGCGTCGCCGAAGTTGGCCAGCGTCGGCTCGCGCGGGATCCACGTCGGCTCCGTCAGCGCCATCTCCTGCGGCGTCTTCAGCGCCGTGGACAGCAGCCACAGCAGCGGGAACGCCAGGAAGACGACGTACGCGACCAGCGCGACGTACTGGAGAACGCGTCTCACTTGGCCTCCCTCATCTGGCGCCACAGGTACAGGCCGAGCACCGCGAGCACGACGATCGCCATGGCGAGGCCGAGCATCGAGGCGTAACCGGCCATGCGGTACCTGAACGCCTCCTCGTAGGCGAACAGCATCGGCAGCCGCGTACGGCCGCCCGGCCCGCCTTGCGTGAGCACGTAGACCAGGCCGAACTGGTTGATGTTCCACACGAAGTCGAGCGAGGTGATCGCCACGATCACCGGGCGCAGCTGCGGCAGCGTGATGCTCCAGAAGCGCCGCCAGGTGCCCGCGCCGTCCATCTCGCCGGCCTCGTACAGCTCCTTCGGGACGTTCTGCAGGCCGGCCAGCAGCACGACCGTCGTCTGCGGCATGCCGGCCCAGATGCCGACCACGATGATCGCCGGCAGCGCGAGCGAGAAGTCGGCCAGCCAGTTGATGTGCGTGCCGAGCAGGTCGTTCAGCATGCCCGCGTCGGGGTGGTAGACGAGCTTCCACATCAGGCCGATGACCACCGGCGGCATCGCCCACGGCACCACCGACAGCACCCGCGCCAGGCCGCTGAAGCGCAGCTTCTCGTTCAGCAGCAGCGCCAGGCCCAGCGCGGCCAGGAACTGCAGCACCGTCACGGAGACCGCCCAGATGGCGCCGATCTGGAACGACGACCAGAACTCCGCGTCGGTCAGCAGCCGGGTGAAGTTCTCCAGGCCCACGAACTCCGTCTGGTGGACGCGGGTGTTGCGGGCGTCGGTGAACGCCAGGCCGATGCCGTACAGGAGCGGGCCCACGCTGAACAGCAGCACCGGCACCAGGGCCGGCAGCATCAGCACCCACATCTCGCGGGTCTGGCGCGAGATCCCGCGCCGCCGCGCCCGCCGTGGCCCGCGCGGCGGCGCCGGTCGCGTCACGGTCGCCGTCACTTCCCGCTCCCCTCTCCGTCGTAGCCGGACTGCCTCCGGTCGTAGTCGGGGCCCGCGGTGGAGGCCCGTACGGCGAGCCGCGGCGGCACGGTGACCACCCTCGGCTCGCCTGCGTCGCCGCGCAGCCGCTCCAGCAGCAGCTCGGCGGCGGCCTTGCCACGCTCGGCCGACCCGAGCGAGACGCTGGTCAGCGACGGCCACGAGGCCGCGGCCAGGTCGGTGTCGTCCATGCCGACCACCGCCACGTCCTCGGGCACCCGCTTGCCCGCCGCGCGCAGCACGTCGAGGGCGCCGAGCGCGATCAGGTCGTTGGCGCACATGAGCGCGTCCACGTCGGGGACCCGGTCGAGCAGCGCGGCCACGGCCCGCGCCCCCTCGGGGCGGTAGAAGTCGCCGATCTGCACCAGGCTCTCGTCGTACGGCAGGCCCAGGTCGTGCAGCGCCTCCCGGTAGGCGGCGCCGCGGGCGGCGCCGGGCACGGTGTCGAGCGGGCCGTTGATCATGGCGATGCGGCGGCGGCCGAGCGCGTAGAGGTGGTCGATCGCCAGCCGCACGCCGGTGCGCGAGTCGGCGCGCACGTTGTCCACGCGGGTGCCCTCCGGCACCGAACCGATGATCACGACGGGCGCCCTGGCCGTGGCCAGCATCCGCAGGTGCGCCTCGGTGACGCGCAGGGGGCTCATGATCAGGCCGTCCACGTAACGCTCGCCGAGGCTGTGCAGCACGTCGATCTCGTCCGCCGCGACGGCGTCCGTCGAGTGCAGCACCAGCCGGTAGCCGGCGGCCTTCAGCACGGGCTGGATCTCGCGCAGCATGGCCAGGTAGGCGGGGTTGCCGACGTCGGCCATGGCGAAGGCGACCTGGTGGGTGCGGCGCGACTTGAGCGACCTGGCCACGGCGTTGCGCACGTAGCCGAGCTCGTCGGCGGCGGCCATCACCTTGCGCACGGTCTCCTGCCTGGTCGGCAGGCCGTTCAGCACCCGCGAGACGGAGGCAATCGAGACGCCCGCACGCTCGGCGATCGTGTTGATCGTGGGTCCGTCGGCCAAGGCTGTCCTTCCCATGGTGTGTAAACGTTTACGGCGTGATCGTCTGTAAACGTTTACGGATTGGGGACATGAAACATGGCCGTAACTTGCAGGTCAAGTCACGATCACATAACACCAGGTCAGCGGCTACACACGCAAATTTCGGTCACACCCCAACCCCTCGCCGTAAGGACCGGGGCGCGAACGTCCGGACGCACGCGGACGCGCGGAGGCATGCGGCGCGGGGGACACAGTGCGGCGCGGGGGACACAGTGCGGCGCGAGGCGGGACAGGACGCGCATGGCGCGGGACAGGGCGCGCACGGCGGGGCAGGATGCGTGAGGCGTGGGGCGAGGAGCGCGACCGCGTGGGCCGCTCCTCCACGGGGGGAAGCGCGCCCACTCCCCACCGAGCGGGCGGGCGCGCCGGGTCGGGTCAGTCCCGGGCGGGCTGGGGCTCGCCGTCGGGGACGGGGGTCGCGGCCGGGCCGCCGGGCAAGCCCGGGTCGGCGGGTGGGGTGGTGGAGTGGCGGAGGAGGGCGCGGATGGCGGGGGAGCCGGCGAGGGTGACGACGGCGGCCAGCGCGGCCGGGATGAAGAGCGCGACCGGCAGCGACGCGTGTTCCGCGACGAATCCGAGCACGGCGGGCCCGAGCAGCAGCCCGCTGTAGCCGAAGGCGGTCACCATGGCCAGGGCGCGTCCGACCCGGCCTCCGGCGGCTCCGACGGCGCTGAACAGGACGGGCACGACGGTGGCCAGACCCACTCCGGCCAGGGCCCAGCCGGTCCAGGCGCACGCGACCCGCAGCGTCTCCCCCACCAGCGGTGACAGGAGCACCAGGACGTACCCGAGGGTGGCGAGGACGCCGGCGAGCTGGATCGTGCGGACGGAGCCGAGCCGTCCCCGAATCGGGTCCCCGAGCAGGCGGAAGGTGGTCATGGCGACGGAGAAGATCGTGTAGGCGAGGGGCGCCACGGCGGGGTCGGTCTCCAGGACCCAGCGGGCGTGCAGCGCGGCCCAGTCGATGGCCGCCCCCTCGCTGAGGTGCCCGGCGAAGGCCGCGAGCCCGAGCAGGGCGATGAGCCCCCAGCGCAGCGAGGAGCCGCCGGTGGCGGGCGCGCCGGTGGTGGAGGTGGCGCTCTCGTGGGCGGGCGGGTCGGGCAGCAGCAGGTACGCGGCCGGCAGGTACAGGAACGGCACCACGATGGCCGCCGCGATGAGCAGCCATTGCGCGTCCAGCCCGCCCTGGAGGGCGAGTGAGGTGAGCCCGCCGCCGGCGGCCCCGCCGAGGCTCCAGACGCCGTGGAAGGCGGAGATGATGGGCCGCCCGTAGCGCCGCTCGACCTCGACGGAGTGGGCGTTCATGGCGACCTCGGTCACGCCCAGCCCTATTCCGAACAGCACGGCGAGCGCGGCCAGCGACCAGTACGAGGGTGCGAGCGCGGGCCCGAGCAGCACCAGGCCGGAGAACGGGCCGGCGAACCAGCACACGCGCCGGCTGGACCACCGGTCCACCAGGGGCCCGGCGGCCAGCATCGACACGAGGGCGCCGCCGGAGATGAGCAGCAGGACGCTGCCGAGCCGGGCGGGCCCGAGTGCGAGGCGGTCGTTCAGCGAGGGCAGGCCGGCCGCCCACAGTCCCATGACAAAACCGGCAAGGAAGAAGAATCCGAAAACACCGACACGAGCACGTCTGGCCTGAATGAGGCTTTTGTTCACGACTAGAGCATAAACTGTGAACCGTGAATGGAGCCACAACCAGCGGGCAGCTTCGCGCGCACAACCGGGTCAGGCTGCTGCGCGCCGTACACGACTGCGGGGCCACCCGCACCAGGTCCCAGCTCACCCGGGACCTCGGCCTGGCCAGGGGCACCGCGTCCGTGCTGGTCGCGGGCCTGGCCGAGGACGACCTGCTGCACGAGGAGCCGGCCCCCGAGCACACGCGCGGCCGTCCGACGCAGATCCCGGGCCCGCACCCGCGCGGTCCCGTGGCCCTCGCCGTGGACGTCCGCGAGGACGCCTGGGAGCTGGCCGCGTGCGAGCTGGGCGGCCGGGTCACGGTGCTCGGCGTGCGGCCCCATGACGGGACGCCGGAGGGCACGCTCGGCCCGCTGGGCGAGGCCGTCGCGGAGCAGGTCCGCAGGCTCGGTCACCGGGCGGTCGGCGTCGGCGTGGCCCTGGCCGGCCCGATCAGCCACGGCGGCCGGGTGGACATCGCCCATCTGGGCTGGCGCGCGGTCGACGTCCCGGCCCTGCTGGGCGAGCCGGGCCCGCCGCTGTTCGTCGGCAACGACACCGCGCTGGCGGCGCTGGCCGAGGCCCGCAGGGGCCGGCTGCGGGGCGTGCGCGTGGGCGTCCACCTGCACGTGGACTTCGACCTGGGCGGTGTGCTGGTCCTCGACGGGCACGCGGTCGCCGGGGCGAGCGGCACGGGCGCCGAGTTCGGCCACATGGCGATCGGCGGCGGCCAGCGCCGCTGCCCGTGCGGCGCGGTCGGCTGCTGGGGCATGGACGTCGGCGCGAACGCGCTGCTGCGCCACGTCGGCCTGGCCTACGGCGGCGGCAGGGGCAGGGAGCAGGCCGAGCGGGTGCTGGCCACGAGCGAGGAGGCGGTCACCGCGACCGCGCGGGCCCTGGGACGCGGCATAGCGGCCCTGGTGAACGCGCACGACCCCGAGGTGGTCACCCTGTCCGGGCACGGCGCGGAGCTGCGCGAGCGGGCCGGTGAGGCCCTTCTGGCGGCCTGCGAGCCGGGCCTGATGGCGATCCGCCGCGACCACCCGCCCCGGATCGAGGGGTCGGCGCTGGGCTGGCGGGGCTCGCTCCTCGGCGCCATGGAGTCGGTCTTCGACGCCTTCCTCACGACGGAGGGCCTAGAACTCTGGCGTAAAAACCACCCTGACCAGGCCCGCGACACGCCCGACCGGCAAAGTGTGACGCATTCCACCCTGGACGGGGAAAGCGCGCAATAACACGTCCCTTCCGAGGTCACATAGGTGATCTTGCGGACCTCCGCAGGACGGTGGCACGGATGGAAGGGTCCAAGGCGCCGCACCCTCACGATCGAGGGGACGAGCGCGTGAGAATCGAACTCCCGCTCGACATGACGGAGGCGGCCGTCGAACAGGCGTTCAGGGAGGGGGCGGCGGTCTCCTTCGCGGTCGCGAATGAGGGCGCGAATCCGGCGTCCTCGCAGCTCAGGCTGGGTGCGGTCGGCTCCCGGCCGGTGCTCGCGCGGGGCGAGGCGCACTCGTCGGCGACTCCGCGCGGACCCACCGCGGAGCCTCCCGTGCCGGCCGCTGAGAGACGGGAGCTGCCGGGCCTGGCGGAGGCGGGTTTCGGGGCGTCCGCGATAGCGCTCCGCTGTGGCCCGGCTACGGTCAGCCAGAGCCCGTGGCCGGCACCGTAGGGGCCGGCGGAGGCCCGATCAGGCGGGGCCGGGCGTGCGCCGAAGCTGCCGCTTCGGTGCGGGATGCACGCTGAGCGGGCGCTTTCCGCAACACGAACCGCTGGTATCCGCCATGATTAGCCACTGCACCACGGGTAACAGAACCCGAATGTCAACTCCCCGAGGAGAGAACTGAGATGGCACTTCCCACTCTCACCCCCGAGCAGCGTCAAGCCGCTCTGGCCAAGGCCGCCGAGGCCCGTGCCGCCCGCACGGCCCTGCTGGCCAAGGTCAAGGCGGGCGAGCTGACGTTCGCTCAGCTGCTGGAGCGCGACGACGACATCGCGAAGAAGATCAAGGTGTCGCAGGCGCTGCGCGCCGTCAAGGGCGTCGGCCCGGCCAAGGCCACCGCGCTCATGGAGGAGGCGGGCGTCGACGAGAAGCGCCGCCTCGGCGGCCTGGGCGCCCAGCAGCGCAAGAAGCTGGTCGACGCGCTCGGCTAAAAGGCCGGGCGGCCAGGTCCGCGCGGAACGCCGCGCGGACCGGCCAGCGACCCCTCACTGGCCAGGAGGGCCGCCGGGCGGATGCCGCCCCGCTCGACGGCGGGCCAGCCAGAGGGGTCGAAAACCCCCATGAGCGGTCAGGAACGCAGGTAGGTCAGCACGGCGAGCACCCGGCGATGCTGGTCGCTGTCCTCCGCGTAGAGGCCGAGCTTGTTGAAGATGCTCCTGATGTGCTTCTCCACGGCCCCGTCACTGATCACGAGCTGGCGCCCGATGGCCGGATTGGACTTCCCTTCGGCCATCAGCCCGAGCACCTCGCGCTCGCGCGGCGTGAGCTGGGCGAGCGGGTCGTCCTTGCGCCTGCGCACCATCAACTGGGACACCACCTGCGGGTCGAACACGGTGCCGCCCGCGGCCACCCGCCGCAGGCCCTCCATGAACTCGTCGACGTCGACGACCCGGTCCTTCAGCAGGTATCCCACCGCGCCCCTGGCGTCGGCGAGCAGGTCGTCGGCGTAGGACACCTCGACGTACTGGGACAGGATGAGCACGGGCGCCCCCGGCACCCTGCGCCTGGCCTCCACGGCCGCCCTGAGCCCCTCGTCGGTGAAGGACGGCGGCATACGCACGTCCACCACCGACACATCGGGCTTGTGCTCGGCGATCGCCCCCACGAGGGCGTCGCCGTCGCCGACGGTCGCCACCACCTCGCAGCCGAACTCCTCGAGCAATCTGACCAGGCCCTCCCTGATCAGAACCGCGTCATCGGCCACGACTACCCGCACGGCACCTCCGCCACGATCAATGTGGGCCCGCCGTCGGGCGACTGCACGGTCAGCTCCCCGTCGACTGCGCGGAGCCGGTCGGCCAGCCCGGCGAGCCCGTGTCCCTTGGCGACGTGCGCGCCGCCGACCCCATCATCCCCGATCGTGAGCATCAGGTAGTTGCCGACCCGGGCGAGCTGGACGGTGCAGACGGTGGCGCGGCTGTGTTTGGCCACGTTGGTGAGGGTCTCGGCGCAGACGAAGTAGATCGCGTTCTCGACGGCGGCCTGGTAGCGCTCGACGGTCTGCACGTCGAGGTCCACGGGCACGGTGCAGCGGCCCGCCAGGGCGGCCAGGGCGGGCGCGAGGCCGCGGTCGGACAGGATGGGCGGGGCGATGCCGCGCGAGAGCGCGCGCAGCTCGTCGAGCGTCTCGCGGGTGGCGGTGATCGCCGACTTGATCGTGGCCTGCGCCGCCTCCGGGTCCTTCGCCAGCTGCCGCTGCGCCCTCGACAGCTCCATGGCCAGCGAGACCAGCCGCTGCTGCGGCCCGTCGTGGATGTCGCGCTCCAGCTTGCGCAGCGCGTTGGCCTCGGCGGAGACGGCGGCGGCGCGGCCCTCGGCCAGGTCGTCGATGCGCTCCTGCAGCTCGGCCACGCCGGTCAGCAGCGCCCGGCCGAGCCCGGCCCGCACGAGTGCGGCGCCGCGCACGGCGAACGGCATGATCAGCGCGAAGACCAGGCCGAGCATGACGTAGAAGGCGGAGTTGACGAGGTAGCCGTCGCCCAGGCCGAGCAACTGGGGCAGCTCCGTGTTGCCGGGGATGTTGGAGGTGATGATCCCGTACAGCGGGTAGGTCAGCCCGCCGATCGGGATCGCCCAGAACACGATGGTGAGCACGAACCCGAGGATCGCGAACGGCAGGTTGAGTATGCCGTGCAGCAGGTCGAGCCACGACTGCCCGCTCATCAGCGGGTTCACCAGCCGGCGGAAGCGGCCGGCGCCCTCCGGGACGGGCTTGTAACGCGGCCGTACGGGCGGGCGCCCCAGCACGTCGGACAGCCAGCCGCGCTCCGCGTCGGCGAAACCCCGCGCGATCATGAGCGTGCCGGCCAGCAGGGGCACGCCGATCCAGACCACCGCGGTGCCGAGCCCGGCGGCGAAGCCCGCGATCATGAGCACGAAGCCGATCAGCGTCGTGGGGAAGCCGACCAGCGTGTATCGGGTGTCAAGGAGGACCCGCCTCGTCAGGGAGCGCATGGCCCCAACGGTAGAGCGCGGGAACGGCGGGCACGAGCGGGTGCGCCGGTGTCCGGGGGTAGGGCCAGCACTACCGCGACGGGTGACGGGGCCGTCACCCCGGGACGGTGGCCCGCGGCAATGTGCCGGGGTGGCCGGTGGCGAAAGCCTTGAGGCGTTCGTCCCCCTGGAAGCGAGGCTCCCCCATGACCGTCCTGCTGGACCGCCCCGCGCTCGCACCGGCCGCGCCGAAAGCGCCGGCCGCCGCGCGTGACCCGTTCATCGATCTGCTGCGGGTGGTGGGCATGGCGCTCATCGTGTTCCAGCATTGGACGATCCCGGTGCTCGACTACGACGGCGGCCGGCTGACGACCGGCAACGCGCTGTCGACGCCGGGCGTGTGGGTGGTGACGTGGCTCAGCCAGGTGATGCCGCTGGTGTTCTTCGCGGGCGGCGCGGCCAACGCGATCGGGTTCGCCCGCTCCTCCCGGCCCGCGCCGGCGTGGCTGGCCGTGCGGCTGCGGCGGCTGGCCTGGCCGCTGCTGCCGCTGGCCGCGGTCTGGATCCCGCTGCCGCACATCCTGCTCACGCTGGGCGTGCCGGCGCAGCCGCTGGAGGTGGGCGCGAAGCTGACAGGCCAGCTGCTGTGGTTCCTGGCCGTGTACCTGATCGCCGTCACGGCCACCCCGTACGCGCTGCGCCTGCACCAGCGCCACGGCTGGCGGGTCCCGGTGGCGCTGGCGGCCGGGGCGGTGCTGACGGACGTGGCCAGGTTCTCGACCGGCGTGGACGCCGTGGGCTACCTGAACGTGGTCTTCGTCTGGATGGCCGTGCACCAGCTCGGCTTCTTCTACGCCGAGGGCAGGCTGCGCGGGGCGTGGGCGCTGGCGCTCGGCGGGTTCGGCGCGGCGGCGCTGCTGGTCGCGTACGGCCCCTACCCGGGCAGCATGATCGGCCTGCCGGGCGCCGAGGTGTCCAACATGGCGCCGCCCACGCTGGCCATGCTCGCGGTCGGCCTGGGCCAGGTCGGCCTGGCCGTGACGCTGCGCCCCGCGCTGGTGCGGCTGCCCGCCCGCCGCCTGCTGGACTGGGCGGGCCCGCGGATCATGACGATGTACCTGTGGCACATGCCGGCCCTGTTCGCGGTGACCGGGGTGGTCGTGGTGCTGCTGGGCGTGGACACGCCGCGGCCGGGCAGCATCCTGTGGTTCCTCGGCTGGCCGGTCTGGTTCGGGCTGCTGTGCCTGGTCATGTGGCCGCTGCTGAAGGGGTTCGCGCGGTTCGAGACGCCGCCGTCGCTGCCGTACGGGACGGCGGGCTGGGGCGGCATGCTCGCGGGTGCCGGGCTGGTGGGCGCCGGGGTGCTGACGCTGACAGTGGGCGGGTTCGCGCCCGGGGGCGGGCCGTTCCTGGCGGTGCTGGCGCTGCTCGGCGGGCTGCTGCTGACGGCTCCGCGCCTGGCGTCGCGGTGAGGTTCGGGAAACACGGCCGTCATCCGCTCGTGAGAAGAATGTTCGCATGACGAAAGTGCGCGCCCTGCTCGAAACCGACCTTCCTGTCATCGCCGATATCTACGCCCACTACGTGACCACCACGGTCGCCACGTTCGACGAGACCCCGCTCACGACGGACGACTGGCGCGCGAAGGCGGGCGGCATCACGGGCGCGGAGCTGCCGTTCCTGGTGGCCGAGGTGGACGGGCAGGTCGCCGGGTACGCCTACGTGGCCCAGTACCGTCCCAAGCCCGCCTACCGGCACACCCTGGAGGACACGATCTACCTGGCGCCGGGCTTCACCGGCCGGGGCCTGGGGCGGCTGCTGCTGGGCTCCCTGATCGACGCGGCGCGGCGGACGCCGGCGCGCCAGCTCGTCGCGGTGATCGCCGACTCGGGCGACCCGTCCTCGGCCCGGCTGCACGAGAGGTTCGGCTTCGAGACGGCGGGCCGGCTGAGGTCCGTCGGCTTCAAGCACGACCGCTGGATCGACACCGTGCTGATGCAGCTCGACCTGCGCTGAAGGCGCTCGGCCACGAGCGACCTTGACGGAGTTGCCCGCCCCCGGTTCGACCACCCGGCAAACTTCGGCAGGATAGGAGTGTGAGCCTACTCGTTGACCGCCTGCCCGAAGAGATCGACGCTGATCCCGACGCCATCTTCGACGCGTTCGTCGCCTGGAACGCCGAGCGGGGGCTCACCCTCTATCCCGCGCAGGAGGAGGCCCTCATCGAGGTCGTCTCCGGCAACAACCTGATCCTGGCCACCCCCACCGGCTCCGGCAAGTCGCTGGTGGCGGCCGGCGCGCACTTCACGGCGCTGACGCGTGACCAGCGCACCTTCTACACGGCCCCGATCAAGGCGCTGGTGTCGGAGAAGTTCTTCGACCTGTGCGCCGTCTTCGGCACCGAGAACGTCGGCATGATGACCGGCGACGCGAGCGTCAACCCGGGGGCGCCGATCATCTGCTGCACGGCGGAGATCCTGGCGAACGTGGCGCTGCGCGACGGCGCGGCGGCCGACATCGGCCAGGTGGTGATGGACGAGTTCCACTTCTACGCCGAGCCCGACCGCGGCTGGGCGTGGCAGGTGCCGCTGCTGGAGCTGCCGAAGGTGCAGTTCATCCTGATGTCGGCGACGCTCGGCGACGTCACGATGTTCAAGGACGACCTGACCCGGCGCACCGGCCGCGAGACCGCCGTGGTCAAGCACGCCGAGCGGCCGGTGCCGCTGGTGTACTCCTACCGGATGACACCGCTGCACGAGACGCTGGAGGAGATGCTGTCCACCGGCCAGGCGCCGGTCTACGTCGTGCACTTCACGCAGGCGGCGGCGATGGAGCGGGCGCAGGCGCTGATGTCGATCAACATGGCGACCAAGGCCGAGAAAGAGGCCATCGCCACCATGATCGGCGGGTTCCGGTTCACCACGCGGTTCGGGCGGGCGCTGTCGCGGCTGGTGCGGCACGGCATCGGCGTGCACCACGCGGGCATGCTGCCGAAGTACCGCCGCCTGGTGGAGCGGCTGGCGCAGGCGGGCCTGCTGAAGGTCATCTGCGGCACCGACACGCTGGGCGTGGGCGTCAACGTGCCGATCCGCACGGTGCTGTTCACGGCGCTGTCGAAGTACGACGGCAACAAGGTGCGGCGGCTGCGGGCCCGCGAGTTCCACCAGATCGCCGGCCGGGCGGGCCGCGCGGGCTTCGACACGATCGGCTACGTCGCCTGCCAGGCCCCCGAGCACGACATCGAGAACGCCAAGGCCCTGGCGAAGATCGGCGACGACCCCAAGCGGCGGCGCGGCTACGCCCGCAAGAAGCCGCCGGAGGGCTTCGTCGGCTGGAGCGAGGACACCTTCGTCAAGCTGCAGGAGGCCGAGCCCGAGCCGCTCAACTCCCGGTTCAAGGTCAGCAACGCGATGCTGCTGGCGGTCATCAACCGTCCGGGCGACTGCTTCCAGGCGATGAAGCACCTGCTGACCGACAACCACGAAGACCGCAAGTGGCAGCGCCGGCACATCAGCCAGGCCATCGCCATCTACCGGTCGCTGCTGGCGGGCGGCATCGTCGAGCAGTTCAGCGAGCCCGACGAGCAGGGTCGCAGGGCCCGGCTGACGATCGAGCTGCAGGAGGACTTCGCGCTCAACCAGGCGCTGTCCACGTTCGCGCTGGCGGCCTTCGACCTGCTCGACCGCGAGTCGCCGTCGTACGCGCTCGACATGGTCTCGATCGTGGAGTCGATCCTCGACGACCCGCGCCAGATCCTGTCGGCGCAGCTGAAGAAGGCCAGGGGCGAGGCCGTCGCGCAGATGAAGGCCGACGGCATCGAGTACGAAGAGCGCATGGAGCAGCTCGCCGAGGTCATGTACCCGATGCCGCTCGAAGACCTGCTGCTCGGGGCTTACGAGACCTACCGGCGCGGCCACCCGTGGGTGGGCGACTACACGGTCAGCCCGAAGTCGGTGGTGCGCGACATGTTCGAGCGGGCGATGACGTTCAGCGAGTACATCCAGTTCTACGAGCTGGCCCGCTCCGAGGGCACGGTGCTGCGCTACCTGGCCGACGCCTACCGCACGCTGTCGCGCACGGTGCCGGAGCACCTCAAGACCGACGACCTGGTCGACCTCATCGAGTGGCTGGGCGAGCTGGTGCGCCAGGTCGACTCCTCGCTGATCGACGAGTGGGAGAAGCTGACCAACCCGGAGGCGGCGCTGGAGCAGCAGGAGCAGCTCGACGTCAAGGTGCGCCCCGTCACGGCGAACGTGCGGGCCTTCCGGGTGCTGGTGCGCAACGCGATGTTCCGGCTGGTGGAGCTGTGCGCGCTGGAGAAGGAGGACGAGCTGGAGGAGCTCGCCCCCGACGTCGACTGGGGGGCGGCGCTCGACGCGTACTACGCCGACCACGAGGAGATCCTCACCGACGCCGACGCGCGCGGGCCGGCGCTGCTGCGCATCGAGGAGGAGAGCGGCCTGTGGAAGGTGCGGCAGACGATCAAGGATCCGGCCGGAGACGGTGACTGGGGCATCGACGCCCAGGTGGATCTGGCCGCCTCCGACGAGGAGGGCCGGGCCGTGCTGCACGTGCAGGGGCTCAACCGGCTCTAGAAGGAACAAGCCGTGTGCCGGAACGGACTGGCAAGGGCGTCCCGGCACAGGCCTGTCGATTCAGTTTCGTCCAGAAACTGTCGGGGTCGTGTCATGACAATGTCGCAAGATCGAGACATTCCCCGCGTTCAGCAGTCGGCGATGGTGCAGATCCTGCCGAGCATCCGCTTGGTGTCGCTGGTCTGGCGCTTGAAGTCGGCCTTGGCGGGCTTGCCCCACTCCCCCGCGACCGTGTAGAGGATCAGGGCGTTCGCGCGGCGGGTCACGACGGCCCGCTCGCCGCCGACGGCGGGCTTCCTGCCCTGGTACGCCTGCCCGGTCACCATCAGCCCCTGGTCGCCGAGGGCGGCGGCGGTGGCCGAGTAGCGGTAGGCGGCGCTGCCGCAGGAGCGCACGGCGGCCTCCAGGTCGCGCAGCGCCTTGCCGGCGGCCGCCGCCGAGGCGTAGAGCACGACCTGCTCCGACTTGGAGTAGTCGGGCACGGCCGTGTAGGTGAGCGTCCTGGCCTGGGTGCGCCCGGCCTGGCCGAGCTTCGCCTTCTGGCACGGGTTCACGACCAGCGGGGCGCTCTTCTTGCCGGAGATCGCCCAGCTCGTCTCGGGGTTGTCGTCCTTCTTGGCGGCTTCCTTCTCGTACAGGAGGACGTTGTTCGGGATGGCGACCGCGGCCGCCAGCACCAGTGCTGTGATCATGGGTCAAAATGGTATGAGTGAACGACGAAGAGATCAGACGCGTCCTGGGCCTGCTCTACCACGACGACACGTTGAAGACCTTCGCCTCCCTCGTGCTCGGCGCCACCGATGACCTGTCGCCCAAGGCGCTGCGGAAGCTGGAGAACGGCGGCCTGGCGGCCCGCGACGAGAGCGGCGCCTGGCGGGCCACGCCGGAGCGCTTCCGCGACCTGCTGCGGGCGCACGCGGAGCCCGCGCAGGCGCTGAGCCCGGAGGAGCGCGTGCTGCGCACGTTCCTCGTCAACGGGCGGCTGACCACGACGGCGATGCGCCGCGACAAGCGGCTCGTCGTGCTGCGCTACATCTCGCGGGTCTTCGAGCCCGGCGTGCGCTACGAGGAGAAGGACGTCAACGTGGCGCTGCGGGCCTTCCACGACGACTACGCGGCGCTGCGCCGCTACCTCGTGGACGAGGACCTGCTGTCACGCGAGGGCAACGTCTACTGGCGCAGCGGCGGGCCGGTCGAGATCTAGCGCGGTCTAGCGCAGGTTGCTGGTCCAGGCGTCGAGCTTGGCCTGCCACTGCTCGTCCGTCTCCGGGCGGCCCGGCACCCCCGGCCTGGTCTGCCAGGGCAGCGGGCCGTCCGCGCGGCGGTACTCGACGCCGATCGCGTCCAGCCGCCGCAGGTGCTCCGAGAGGCGGTCGAGGAAGCCGGGCAGGTCGCGCTCGGCGGAGCTCCACACCGTCTCGGCGAAGGCGGCCAGGCGGGGGAAGGCCATGTAGTCGACGCGCCGGCCCGAGTCGATCAGCTCGGTCCAGACGCCGCACTGCGCGCCGAGCACCCGCGCGGCGGCCGGGTCGCCGCGCAGCTCGGCCGGGATCGGCTCGAAGGCGTAGACGTCCTCCACGGTCAGCACCGTCCCGAACGGCACCGGCTCGTCCTCCCCCGGCCCCTGCCGGTAGTCGAAGTAGAGGGAGGTGTTGGCGCAGTTGATGACGTCGTGGCCGCTCCTGGCCGCCGCCACGGCGCCCAGCTCGCTGCGCCACGAGGCGACGACCGCGCCGGGCGCCAGGCCGCCCTCCAGGATCTCGTCCCAGCCGACCAGCCGCCGGCCGCGCGCCGCCAGGTA
This sequence comes from Nonomuraea composti, assembly GCF_012034275.1. Lineage (NCBI taxonomy): Bacteria > Bacillati > Actinomycetota > Actinomycetes > Streptosporangiales > Streptosporangiaceae > Nonomuraea > Nonomuraea composti. Next base: position 59,781 of record NZ_JAATEP010000037.1, read on the forward strand.
GCCGTCGAACTGGCGGATGAACCAGCTCTGCAGCTCCTCCTCGTCGCGCAGCCCCAGCTCGGCGATGCGCCGCTGCGCCGCCGGGCTGTCGCGCCACTGGTCCTTGCGCACCTCGTCGCCGCCCAGCACGATGTACGGGCTCGGGAACAGCTCCAGCACCTCGTCCAGCACGTCCTGGAAGAACTTGATCGTGGAGTCCTCGACGTTGAGCACGTTCACGCCGATGCCCCAGGTCGTGCCCACCTCCAGCGGGGTGTCCAGGTTGCCCAGCTCGGGATAGGCGGCGATGGCGGCCTGCGTGTGCCCCGGCAGGTCGATCTCGGGGACGACCGTGATGTGCCGCCGGGCCGCGTAGGCGACGATCTCCCTGAGGTCGTCCTGGGTGTAGTAGCCGCCGTGCGGGCGGCCGTCCATGGCGCCGTTCCAGCCGACCTGGCTCTCCTTGCGCCAGGCGCCGACCTCGGTCAGCCGGGGGTGGCGCCGGATCTCGACGCGCCAGCCCTGGTCGTCGGTGAGGTGCAGGTGCAGCACGTTCAGCTTGTGCAGCGCCATCAGGTCGACGAAGCGCAGCACCTCGTGCTTGGTCAGGAAGTGCCGGGCGACGTCGAGCAGGCAGCCGCGCCAGGCGAAGCGCGGCTCGTCCTCGACGTACGTGCCCGCCACCGTCAGCGGCCCCGCCGGGGCCTTCCTGAAGGCGGCGGGCGGCAGGAGCTGCCGGAGCGTCTGCGCGCCGTGGAAGGCCCCGGCGGGCCCGCCCGCGACGATCTCGACGTCCTGCCCGACCGTCAGCCGGTACGCCTCGGGCGGCAGATCGCCGGTCGTGAGCCTGATCGTGCCCGAGCCCGGCCCCGGGAGGAGCTCGCCGCCGGCGACGGGGGCCAGCTCGCCGCGCAGCCAGGCCGCCACCTCGCTCAGCGCGGGATCGGCGACGATCGAGGTCCGCTCGTCGAGGACGAACGTGCCCGGCCGGGGCTCCTGCCTGACGGGCTTGGGAACGATCATGAAGGCTCCTTACTTGCAGGTGATGGTGGCGTCGGCGAAGTCGGCGTGGTCGGAGGTGGCGTTGTCGCCGCCGTTGGTCGCGACCAGCCGGACGAATCGGGCACCCTCGATGGGCGCGGTCACCTTGCGCGCCGGCATGGCGCCGGTGAGCAGGCCGGAGTACGCGACCCGGCCCCCGTCGGCCCAGACCTCGAACCCGGCCGACCCGGCCGCGCCGACCTCGTCGTCGATCCCGGCCTGGAATTCGACCGCCGTGCACCGCCCGCCGGCGTAGAACTCGATGTCGGCGGGGGCGTGCGTACCCAGGCCCTTGGCGTAGGTGACGCCCTCGATCGTGAGGGGCCGGCCGTCGCCCGCCGCCCGCTCGCCGTTGCTGGTGTCCTTCTCCACGGGGCCGAAGTAGTTCGTGGCGCGGGTCCAGGCCAGGTCGCTCAGGTACGTGCGGCCTGATCCGGGGGCCTTGGCCACGAGGACGACGGCGGTCGCGGTCCGGTCGCCGTAGCGGAAGGTCACCTCGTACGTGCCCGGTGCCGGCGCGGTGACGGCCCACGTGACGGTGAAGCTCTCGCCGCCGTCCAGCCGGGACGTGCGGGCCGGGGTGCGGGCCTCGACCCGCCAGCCCTCGGGCGCCTGGGCCGTCACCTCGACGTCGCGCAGCCGGGCGGTGGCCCCGGTGTTGGTGACCCGGGTGACGAGCTCGCCGGTGACGCCGGGCTCCAGCGTGGAGGGGCGGTCGTCGCCGAGGAAGCGCGGCGGGTCGGCCTCGAACGTCACGACGGGCGGCGCCTGCTCCCGGCTCTCGCTCACCCGGTAGAGCAGCGCGGCGTGCGCGGGCACCTGCGCGGCCAGCTCGTCCGTCGTGGAGGTGACGGCGCCGCTCCACAGGTCCTCGACCCGGTGCCGGCCGCCGAGCCGGGTGGAGACGACGGCCGCGCGGTCGCTCTCGTTGAACAGCGCGACGGCCCGGTCGCCGCCCGCCAGCGGCTTGGCCAGCACGTGGTACCAGCCGTCGGATTCGACGAGCGTGCCGTGCGCGCCCAGCGGGTCCTGGTCCACGGCGATCACCTTGGGGTTGGCGACGACCGAGGCGGGCGCCTGCGCCGGGGCGGCCTGGAGGATCAGCGGGGCCGCGCCCATCGCCCACAGCGTGAACTGGGTGCGGTACTCCGTCTCGGTCATGCCGCCGCGCCCGGCCTGGATCAGGTCGGGGTCGGCCCAGCTGCCCCGGCCGGCGTACTCGGCCCTGAGCTGGTTGGTCTCCCAGAGATCGACCATGGTCGCGTAGGAGTCGGCGATGGGCCGGTTGTAGACGTTGGTGCGCCAGGTGGTGGCGCCGGCGTCCTTGCCCCACAGCCACGGCACGGTGCTGCCGTCCTCGTTGTTCATGGCGAAGACGACGTCGGGGCCGAGCGCCTGCCGCATGGGCGGGTAGAGGGCCTGGGCGATCTGCTGCACGTTCTTGCCGGGGAAGTCGGCCGTGGGGATGGAGCACCAGTCGTACTTGACGTAGTCCACGCCCCACGCCCTGACCTGGGCGGCGTCGGCGGCCTCGCTCTTGTACGAGCCGGGCCCGCCGCCGGAGCACGCCTTCGTGCCGGCCGAGAGGCTGAGGCCGAGCTTCAGCCCCTTGCCGTGCACGTAGCCGGCCAGCGCGGCGATGCCGCCGGGGAAGCGGGCGGCGTCGGGGGCCAGGGCGCCGCCCGCGCGCTGCGCGGCCAGCCAGCAGTCGTCGATGATGACGTAGCGGTAGCCGAGCGGGGCGAGGGGGGCGAGGGCGTCGGCGGCCTGGCGTACCGACTGCTCGGAGACCGAGCAGCCGAGCGAGCGGCTGCTCCAGCCCATCGGCGGGGTGGTGGCCGCCTCGGCGGCGCTGGGCAGGGGTAAGAAGGGCAGGCTGAGGAGGGCCGCCGCGGCGGCGGCCTTGATCGTGCGCATGGGGGTCCTGTCAGGCGGGGTTGAGCGTGGGGCTGCCGGGCTCGATGACGAAGGAGCCGGAGGTGTAGGCGGGCGCGTACGGCTCGGTGACGCGCGACAGCGAGCGGAAGTCGACCTTCATCTCCTGGTCGGTGATCCGGGTGCGCACGTAGCCGCGGCGGCCGTTGAAGAACTTCACGTGCGGGTTCTCATCCAGCAGGATCTGCGTGTTGGGGTACTCGTCCAGGCCGTTGCCCGCGCTGGTGACCGACGTGGTGACCAGCTCGACGGCGACCGGCTTCGACTCGGGGTCGCGGTAGTCGCGCTTGACCTCGCCCGCCCAGTGGGAGTGCACGTCGCCGGTGAGCACCACCGCGTTGCGCTTGTAGGTGTCGATGGCGGCGGTCAGGCGGTCGCGGGAGGCGACGTAGCCGTCCCAGCCCTCGTTGGAGTAGCCCTTGCCCTCGCCGTTGGTCCAGTCCATCTCCATGAAGAAGACCTGCTGGCCGAGCAGGTCCCAGGTGGCGCGGGAGCGCTTGAGCCGGTCGTCCAGCCACGCCTCCTGCTCCTGGCCGAGCATGGTGCGGTTGGGCTCGAAGCGCTGCACGCAGTCGGGGCCGACCGTGCCGCTCTTGCCGGTGCAGGCGTACAGGTCGCGGTACTGGCGGGTGTCGAGCAGGTGCAGGTTGGCGACCGTGCCCCAGCGGATGCTGCGGTACAGCTTGAGCGCCGCCCCGTCCGGCTTCTGCGCGCGGCGCAGCGGCATGTTCTCGTAGTACGCCTGGAACGCCGCGGCCCGGCGGGCGAGGAACGGCGGGTCGGGCTGCTCGGGCACGTCCCCGGCCCAGGCGTTCTCGATGTCGTGGTCGTCCCAGACCACGACCCAGGGGGCGATGGCGTGCGCGAGCTGCGACTCCGGGTCGGCCTTGTGCTGGGCGTGGCGCAGGCGGTAGCCGGCCAGGTCCAGGCACTCGCCGCCGGCCTGGTCGCGGACGGGGTACTTGTAGTCGCCGTACTCGTAGATGTAGTCGCCGAGGAAGGCGATCAGGTCGGGCTGGTCCTCGGCCATCCTGCGGTACGGGGTGAACCAGCCGGTCTGGTAGTCGGCGCAGGAGGTGAACGACAGGTTCAGCGCCCTGCTCCGGGTGCCGGGGGCGGGCGCGGTGAGGGTGCGGCCGACGGGGCTGATCTCGCCCTCGGCCTTGAACCGGTAGAAGTACTCCGCGCCGGGCTCCAGGCCCTCCAGCTCGACGTGCACGCTGTGGGCCGCGTCGCGGCCGGCCACCTCCGTGCCGCGCCGGACGACGTGCCGGAAGTTCTCGTCCTTGGCGAGCTGCCACTGGACGGGGACGGGCCGCTCCGGCATGCCGCCGAAGCCGTCGAGCGCGATCGGGTCCATGGCGAGGCGGGTCCAGAGCACCACGCCGTCGTGCGTGGGCTCACCCGAGGCGACGCCGAGCTGGAAGGGGTCGGACAGAGGGGCGCGCCGGGCCGCCGCGCGCACGGGGGTGGCCCCCAGTGCGGCGGACAGGCCCAGGCTGGCGCCCCCGGCGAACAGTGAACGCCGGGTGATCATGGGGGTCCTTACTTGACGGTGGCGTTGCCTTCGGCGACAGCCTGGTCCGCGGCTGCTTTCGGAGAGAGTTCACCGAGATACATCTCGTTGAAGATCTGGTTAAGCTTCGTCTCGAAGCCGGTGAAACCCGTGGTGATCGGCAGCGGGAAGGTCGTCCCCTCCGCCTCCTCGGCGAACGGCGTCACGTCGACGTTCTTCGCCTTCCAGTAGTCCACGTAGCCCTGCGACAGGCCGTTGAGCGCGGGGAAGACGTAGCCGCCGTCGGCCATCATCTTCTGCGGCTCCTGCGTGCCGAGGTACTGCGCCAGCTTCATGGCCTCCTCGGGGTGGTCGCTCTTGGCGTAGACGGCCTCGGCCAGGCCGTTGAGGTTGACCGCGCGGCCCGCCGGGCCCTCCGGCATCATGGCCACCCCCACCTCGAACGACGACTCGGGGGCCACGAACGGCAGCAGCGCGTTGTTGGCGGGGAACATCGCGATCTTGCCTGCCTTGAACATGTCGGTGACCTTGCCGGTCGGCGGGTTCGTCTGCGTGGCGGGCGGCGACACGTGGTGCTTGTTAACCAGGTCCACGCCGAACTGCAGGGCCTGCACGGAGGCCGGGTCGTTGAAGGTGTACTTGCCGAACGGCTTGTCGACCAGCTTGCCGCCGTTGGAGGCGACCCAGTTCATCCACTGGGTCTGGTAGTGGTTCCACGAGGCGAAGCCGTACGTCTTGACCTTGGCCGCGTCGAACCCGGGCTCGTCGGGGTGCTTGCCGGCCTCGTCCACGGTGAGCTTGCGCGCCGTGTCGAGCAGCGTGCCGCTGCCGTCGGCGGCCCAGGTCAGCTTGTCCGGCATCTCCACGCCGGCCTGCTTGAACAGGTCCTTGTTGTAGAGCAGGCCGACGATGCCCCAGTCCTTCGGGACGCCGTACAGCTTGCCCTCATAGGTGAACGAGCCCACCACGGTCTGGTGGTACTTCGCGGTGTCCACCTGCACGGGCGCCAGCACGCCCTTGGTCACGTACTCGGGGAACTGGGTGGGCGTCATCCAGAACACGTCCGGCGCCGTGCCCGCCACCGCGTCCGCGGTGAGCTTCGTCCAGTACTGGTCGTACGGGAGCAGCTCGATCTCCACGTCGATGCCCGGGTTGGCCTTCTCGAAGGCCGCCATCACCTTCTCGTAGCCGGCCTTCTGCTGGTCGTCCCAGAGCCGGTACGTCAGCGTGACCTTCTCCGCGCCGCCGCCGCCACCTGAACCGCAGGCGGTCAGGGCGAGCAGGGCGGCGGTGAGCAGCGCGCAGCGAATCGGGGGGTTCTTCATCATCCGCTGACCTCATTTACTTGAGGCCGGTGAGGACCACCGACCTGACGATGTACTTCTGGAAGAAGACGAAGACGGCCACCATGGGCACCAGCGCGATCAGGCTGCCGGCCATCATGAGGTGGTAGTCCACCCCGATGCCGTCCTTGAGCGTGGCGATGGCCACGGTGATGACCTTGGTGTCGTCGCCGCTGGTGATGATCAGCGGCCACAGGAAGCTGTTCCACGACGAGATCACCGTGATGATGGCCAGGGTGCCGAGGGCCGGGCGGCACAGCGGCAGCATGACGCGCAGGAGGATCGTCAGCGGCCCCGCCCCGTCGATCCTGGCGGCCTCCTCCAGCCCGGCGGGCAGGCCCTTGAAGAACTGCCGCATGAGGAAGATGCCGTAGGGGGTGCCGAGCACGTACGGGGCGAGCAGGCCCCACCACGTGTTGACCAGGTCCAACTCGCGCATGATCAGGAACAACGGGATCATCGTGACCGCGCTCGGCACCATCATGGTGGCCACGAACAGCCAGAACAGCACGTCCCTGCCGCGGAAGCGCAGCCGCGCGAAGGCGTAGGCGGCGAACGTGGTGAACACGAGCTGCCCCGCCGTCAGCAGCGCGGTCATCACGGCGGTGTTGAGCACGAAGCGGGGGAAGTCGCCGGCGAGCATGTCGGCGACGTTGCGGCCGGTCGGCGGCCAGCCCGGCAGCCACGGCGCGGTGGAGGTGAGCTGCGCCTGCGTCTTGAACGCGGTCAGCAGCACCAGCAGGTAGGGGAAGACGGAGACGAACGCGCCCACGGCGAGCGCGGCGTACAGCAGGATGCGCTTGGTCATGGACGCCTCAGCTCAGGTCGTAGGTGGTGCGCTTGCCGAAGAACCTGACCTGCGCCACCGTGACCAGGAAGATGATCAGGAAGAGGAGCGTGGAGAGGGTGGCGGCGTAGCCGAAGTCGAACTGCTTGAACGCGGTCTCGAAGATGCGGAAGTTGAGCACCTCCGTGCTGTGGCCCGGGCCGCCGTTCGTCATCGCGTACACGGTGTCGAACACCTGGAACGCGCCGATGAGGTTCGTCACCGTGACGAAGAACATCGTGGGGTTGAGCAGCGGCAGCGTCACCCTCCAGAAGCGCTGCGCCGGGGTGGCGCCGTCGATGGCGGCCGCGTCGTGCAGCTCCTTCGGGATGCCCTGCAGCCCCGCCAGGAAGAACAGCATGTTGTAGCCCGTGTGCTGCCAGACGCTGACCAGCGCGACGGCGGGCAGCGCCCAGCTCGGGTCGGACAGCCAGTCCGGGCCCGTGACGCCGACCAGCTCCAGCGCGCGGTTGATCGCGCCGTCACGCGGGTCGAAGATCCAGTTCCAGACGAGGGCGAGGACGATCGGCGTGGCCATCCACGGCACCACGAACAGCGAGCGGTAGAACCGCACGCCCTTGATCCGCCGGTCGAGCAGCACCGCCAGGCCCAGCGCGAGCACGGTCTGCAGCGGGATGCACAGCAGCACGTACGCGACGGTGACCCACAGCGAGTGCCACGTCTCCCCGTCGGAGGCCAGGCGCCGGTAGTTCTCCAGGCCGACGAACTCGGGGGCCGACAGCAGCTCCCAGTCGAACAGGCTCAGCACCAGCACGATGACCATGGGCAGCAGCAGGAACGCCACGACGCCGAACAGGCTCGGCGCGACGAACAGGTAGGCGTGCAACCCGCCCCCGCGCCTGGCCGGACGGGCCGGCTCTCGTACCAGGGCGCGAGCCTTCGCGGTGTGGCTGGTCATGACGGCTCCGTCGCCGTCGGCACCATGAGCCGCCTGGTCGTCTCCAGGCCCCACGCGTCGAGCGCCGCGATCGGGTCGCTCGACCCGCGCAGCCCGCCGGTGCCCTCGATGTGCGCCGCCCACTCCTCGCGGGCCTCCACCTCGGGCCGCGCCATGATGCAGTCGGGGTCGTTGACCCACCAGCGGGCGTGCAGGAACTCGCGGGCCGCGCCGGTGAGCCGGGCGCCGAGCTGGGAGGGCTGGCTGATGTCGCCGGACTTGGGATACAGGGTGGGGGCGATGTCGGGGCTGACCCGCATGATGTCGACCAGGCCGATGCTGGGCAGCATCGGCGCGCCGCAGCCGTGCAGCGTGGCGCCGGGGCCGGCGCCCCGCCGGATGAGCTCCAGGCCCAGCCGGTACGCGGCGATCGGGTCCATGTCCTCGTGCCGCCGGCCCGCCAGCGCCCCGGCATAGATGAAGTCGAGCTTGAAGTGGCTGATGCCCATCGCGGCGAGGGTCCGGAAGACGTGCACCAGGTGCTCGGCCGCCTCCGGGTGGGTGACGTCGAGCACGGCCAGGTCCTGGTCCCACATGTGGCCCGCGTACGCGCCGCCGACCAGCCAGTCGGGGTGCTCGCGGAAGATCCGGCTGCGGTGCCCGACCAGGAACGGCGCGGTCCAGATGCCCGCCCGGTGCCCGGCGCCGGTCACGGCGTCCACGGCCCGCGCCAGCGAGCCGAACTCGGGCCTGATCTCCAGCCAGTCGCCGATCTCGGCCTCGTAGCCGTCGTCGATGAGGAACATGTCGGCGCCCAGGCCGTGCTTGTGCGACAGCTCCAGGTTCTCGATCACGTCGGCGTCGGTGACCTTGCCCCAGTAGCCGTACCAGGTGCACCACATGGGCGGGACGGCGGGGAAGGCGCGCGGCCCGACCGTACTGCCGGCCGTGCTGCCGGTCGTGCTGCCGGCCGTGCTGCCGGCCATGCTGTCGGCCCAGTCGCGCAACGCCCGCCCGAGCCCGTGCTCCGAGCGATGGTGGCGCACGGGGCCGTCGGCGGAGACGACCAGGCGGCCCTTGTCCTCCCTGACCCGGATCGAGGGCACCGTGAGCGGGTCCGGCGCGGACCACAGCTCGACGGAGCCGTCGCCCGGCTCGATCGCCAGCAGCCCCTCGCCCTGGAAGACGCCGTCGGGGACGGGCGTCTCGGGGCGGTAGGCGAGCACCTGGATCGTCTCGGTGGCCGGCCGGGGCGGGGCGTCGGTCCAGCGGTAGCGGCCCGAAGGGCTCCAGGACTGCCAGCCATGCTCGAACACCCGCGCCTCGTGGGGGTGGCACCTGACCTCGCCGACGTCCGAGAACGGCATCAGTCCCTCATTTCCTGTCCTGACTTACGAAGGAGCGCTTCATTAGTAGCACCGGGACTCTTGAGGGGTCAACGCCCGATTTTTTACGCTCTGCTGACTCTCGCGGCGGCGACTGGCCGCCCGCCTGCCGCTGGCATAATGTCTTGTTACAGAGGACACCTACATTAAGGACGGCGATGGCGGACCTACGCGGCGGCGACCTGTCCCGGCTGCGCCAGCTCAACTCGCTGACCGCCATCCGCGAGCTGCGCGGATCCGGGCCGCTCACCCTGTCGGCGCTGGCCGAGCGCACGGGCCTGTCCCGGCCGTCCATGAAAGAGGTCACCGACGAGCTCATGGCGCTGGGCTGGGTGGAGGAGGTCCCGCCCAGCCAGGGCACCATGGGCCGGCCCGCCCGCCGCTACCGCTTCCGCGCCGACAGCGGCCACCTGGTGGGCGTCGACATAGGGGGTCACAACATCCGCGCCGCCCTGTCCGACCTCGACGGCCGCATCCTCGCCGAGACCCGGCAGCCGGTCCTGCCCGGCGCCCCGCTCGCCGAGCGGCTGGCCGCCATCGAACGGGCCGTCTCCGGCTGCCTGGCGCTCAGCCGGACGAGCGTCGAGCAGGTGTGGCTGATCTCGGTCGGCACCGTCGGCACCATCGACGTCGAGGGCCGCGTCATCTACTCCGCCGCCGTCCCCGCCTGGCGCGACCTCGACCTCGCCGGCGCGCTGCGCGAGGTGTTCCCCTGCCAGGTGCTCATCGAGAACGACAGCCGCCTGGCGGCCATGGCCGAGACCAGGCGCGGCGTCGCCAAGGGCGCGCGCGACGTGGTGTTCCTGCACGTCGGCAGGCGCATGGGCGCCGGCCTCATCATCGGCGGCAAGGTGCACCGCGGCTTCGGCGCCGCCGCCGGCGAGATCTCCATGCTGCCCGAAGCCCGCTGGTTCGACGCGCCCGAGCACCTCAACACGTGCGCGTGCGTCCCCGAGGGCACGCCGCCCCATGACGCGGCCGGCTACACGCTCGCCGCCGCCCGCGACGGCGACCCGGTCGCGATCGAGGCGGTCGAGCGCTACGTCGACGACCTCGCCGTGGGCGCCGCCGCGATGGTGCTCATCATGGACCCGCAGATGGTGGTGCTCGGCGGCGGCTTCTCCCGCTCCGCCGACGTGCTGCTCGACCGGCTCCGCGAACGGCTGGAGCGGCGCTGCATGCGGCTGCCGGAGGTGCGCGCCTCCACGCTGGGCGACGAGTGCGTGGTCGTCGGCGCCATCGACTACGCCGTCGAGCACCTGGACGAGCAGCTCTTCACCCCCGACAGGGGCCCGCTCCCCGTCACCCGCTGACCGGCGGCACCGGCTCGCCGGCGGTCACCCGCAGACGGGCGCGGTAGTCGCGGGGCGGCAGGCCGTACTCCTTCCTGAAGGCCCGGCTGAAGTGGAACGGGCTGACGAACCCCGAGGCCGCCGCCACCTGCCCGACGTCCAGATCCGTCACCTCCAGCAGGCTCGCCGCGTGCCGCACCCGCGCCCGGCGCACCGCCCGCATCGGCGTCTGCCCGGTCACCGCCGCGAACAGGTGGGCGAAGCGGGAGGGCGAGAGCGCGACGGCGCGGGCGAGCGTGGCGACCGAGTGCGGCGCGCCCGGCTCCGCAGCGATGAGCGCCAGAGCCCGGCGGACCCGCTCGTCCCCCTCCTCCCGCCGGCCCTCGCCCTGGCCCTCACCCCGGCCTTCACGCCCGGCGGTCGCGGTGGCCAGCACCAGCACCTCCTCCACCGCTCCCATCACCAGCTCCCGCGCCGCCCCGCCGACCACCACCGCCGGCACCCGCGCCGCCTCCATCGGCCCGCCCTCCTGCGGTGCGTGCGGGGTCCAGCGCGCGTCCCGCACCGCCCGCAGGAACGCCTGCGCGATCCGCTCGTGCACCGCCCCCGGCACGCCCGCCACCAGGTGGGACCCGCCGCCCTTCGCGAACGGCGCCAGCCACGCCGCCCACGACGCCCTCGGCTGGAAGTGCACCCACCAGAACCGCCACCGCCCCGCCTCCGGCCGTACCCGGTAACGCTGGGCCACCCCCGATCCCAGCACCGCCAGGTCCCCCGCCCCCACCCGGAACGCGGCCCCGCCCTGCTCGACGAGCCCCTCCCCCGCCTCCGTCCACATCAGCAGCCAGCTCGGCGAGCCCCCGGCACGCCGCGTCCCGTAGCCGGCCTCCTTGTCGTAGTGGCCCACGATCATCAGCTCGGCAGCAGGAACAGACAGGTCCTCAGCGGTCACAGGCATACCGTCGCACGAAAGCGCTCCTTAGCGTTGGAGACATGAGGCTCAACGACTTCCACGATCAGGGGTACGTGCTCGTGCCCGGTCTCCTCGCCCCCGAAGAGGTGGCCGAGCTGCGCGACGAGTTCATGGCGCTGCACGCCCGGGGCCCAATCCCCGGCCACTTCACGCCGCAGCCGCAGGAGCCCGGGCAGCCGTACGACATCCTGCGCGACTACCCCCGCATCATGCACCCCCACCAGGTGAACGACGTCGCCCTGCGCTACCTGCTCGACCAGCGCATCGGGGCGATACTCCGCGACCTCCTGGGCGAGGAGCCGATAGCAGCCCAGAGCATGTTCTACTTCAAGCCGCCGGGCGCCAGGGGCCAGGCGCTGCACCAGGACAACTTCTACCTCCGCGTCGAGCCCGGCACCTGCGTGGCCGCCTGGGTGGCGCTCGACCGGGTGGACCGCGCCAACGGCGGCCTGGAGGTCGTCCCCGGCACCCACCTCATGGACCTGTTCTGCCCGGAGGAGGCCGACGAGGGCGTCTCGTTCACCCGCGAGTACGTGCCGCCGCCGCCCGGCCTGGAGAAGGTCCCCGTGGACATGAACCCGGGCGACGTGCTCTTCTTCAACGGCAGCCTCGTGCACGGCTCGGAGCCGAACAGCACCTCCGACCGCTTCCGCCGCAGCTTCATCTGCCACTACGTGGGCCGCTCGGCCGAGCGCATCGCCGAGTACTACCCCACGCTCACCATGTCGGGCGAGCCCGTGCGGCTCGAACCTGCGGTGGGCGGCGGCCCCTGCGGCACGGAGATCACGGGCCCGCACTAGGAGACGCCCGCACTCACCCGCCGGAGATGTCGGACTCGGCGTCTCCGTCCGGTATGGGGCAGTCCCACGGGTCGTCCAGCCACCCGTCGGGAAGCAGCACCTTGGACCGCTCACCCGACTTGCCCCGCGGCGTGTCGGTGTTGGGCGGCCACGGCTGGTCGTGCTCCAGCTTGGCGAGCCCGGCCCGCAGCCCGTCGAGCGACTCGGCCGTGGCCAGCTCCCGCCGCAGCTCACTGCCGACCGTGAACCCCTTCAGGTACCAGCCGACGTGCTTGCGGAAGTCGGCCACGGCGTAACGCTCGATGTCGAAGCACGCGGTCAGCCCCTCGGCGTGCCTGGCCATCGCCTCGGCCACCTCGCCGAGGGTCGGCCGGGCCCGCTCGGGGCTGCCGTTGAAGGCGTTCTCCAGATCCTTGAACAACCACGGCCGCCCCAGGCACCCGCGCCCGACCACCACCCCGTCGCAGCCGGTGCGCGCCACCATCCGCAGCGCGTCGTCGGCGCTCCAGATGTCGCCGTTGCCCAGCACGGGGATCTCGGGCACGGCCTCCTTCAGCCGGGCGATGGCCTCCCAGTCGGCCACGCCGCCGTAGTGCTGCTTGGCGGTGCGGGCGTGCAGCGCGATCGCCGCGACCCCCTCCTCGACGGCGATCCGGCCGGCGTCGAGATAGGTCAGGTGGTCGTCGTCGATGCCCTTGCGCATCTTCATCGTCACGGGCAGCGGCCCGGCGTTCGCGACCGCCTCGCGCAGGATGCGGCGCAGCAGGTTCCGCTTGTACGGCAGCGCCGACCCGCCCCCGCGCCTGGTCACCTTGGGCACCGGGCAGCCGAAGTTGAGGTCGATGTGGTCGGCGAGATCCTCCTCGGCGATCATCCTCGCCGCCCGGCCGACCGTGACCGGGTCCACCCCGTAGAGCTGGATGCTCCTCGGACGCTCCGACTCGTCGAACCTGATCATCCGCATCGTCTTCGGATTGCGCTCGACGAGGCCCCTGGTCGTGATCATCTCGCACACGAACAGCCCGGCGCCCTGCTCGCGGCAGAGCACCCGGAACGGGGCGTTCGTGATGCCCGCCATCGGCGCCAGCACCACCGGCGGCCACACCTCAATCGGCCCAATCTTCACTCCGCCAGTTGTAGCGCAGGTCAGGCCGCAACCGGTATTCGCGGATAGTCTGTGATCGGCATCTACGGGTTGAGGGGGAATGGATGCTTCTTCGCGTACGCGTGGCACTGCCCGATCGGCCGGGCTCCCTGGCGCAGGTCACCAAGGTGCTCGGCGCGGCGGGCGCCGACATCACGCAGGTGACGGTCCTCGACCGCGGCGCGGGCCGGGCCGTCGACGACATCACCGTCTTCTGCCCCGACAGCACGCCCAGGCAGGCGCTGCGCAAGAGCCTGGAGAGCGTCGAGGGCGTGACGGTCGAAGGCGTCTGGACCACGCGCGAGGCACCGGGCACGTACCCGGAGCTGGAGATACTCAAGTACATCACCACGGCCGGCGACCGGGCGCTGACCACGCTCATCGACTCGCTGCCCGTCCTGTTCAGCGCCGACTGGGCGGCCACCGCCGCCGAGGGCCGCGTCGTCTACGCGAGCTGGCGCGCCCCGCACGACCTCGTCCTGCCCGGCGAGGTGCCCGCCCGCCCCGCGGCCCTCACCCAGCACGACGGCCCGCACCTCATCCACGCCCCGCTCCCGCCGCTGGCCCTGTCCCTCCTGCTCGCCCGCTCCGAGGGCCCCGCCTTCCACCGCATCGAGGTGCACCGCCTCACGAGGATCCTGGAGATCTTCCTCAGCCTCCCCGCCACCGAACGCAGCATCGCCCGCCAGCTCCGCAAGGAGCCCCGGTAGAGCCCACGAGTAAGCATCCGGTCCAGAAACGCGCTATTGTTAACCACGCAGCAACGCAAATGCGGCGCGGAAGTGGCTCAGTGGTAGAGCATCACCTTGCCAAGGTGAGGGTCGCGGGTTCGAATCCCGTCTTCCGCTCGGAGAGGGTTTGACTCGGTGGCGTGGCCGAGAGGCGAGGCAGCGGCCTGCAAAGCCGTCCACACGGGTTCAAATCCCGTCGCCACCTCCAAGGACGATTAGCTCAGCGGGAGAGCGCTTCCCTGACACGGAAGAGGTCACTGGTTCAATCCCAGTATCGTCCACCATCTCGCGATCAGCCCCAGCTCTTACGAGCCTGGGGCTTTTTCGCGCCCGGCGACCGCAGCGTCCCCTTTGGCGGGCGTTTGCCCCGCTCTGGCGCGCGTTTGCCCCGCTCTGGCGCGCGTTCACCTTGGCGGGGGTTTGCCCCGGTGTGCGTACGTCTTGATCGGCACCCAGCCTGCGCGCGTTCACCCTCCCTCGCACCCTCCCTCGCACCCGCCTTGGGCGCGCGTCCGTTTGGGGTGCGCGTCCGGGGCGCGACCCGCCTTTAATGGTCGCGCGTTCGCCGCTTCCGCCTGTTAGCGTTACCGCTGAGGGGGTGAGCCGCGGTGCGATCCAAACCGGGCAGACCTGCGGTGCTCATGGACGTCGCCGTGCTCGCCGGCGTGTCCACCATGACCGTCTCGCGCGTGCTCAACACGCCCGACCTCGTACGCGCCGAGACCAGGGCCCGCGTGCTGGCCGCCGTCCGCGAGCTCGACTACCGGCCCAACCAGGCCGCCCGCCAGCTCGTCACCGGCCGCTCCGGCGTGCTCGGCGTCGTCAGCATCGACACCACCCTGTACGGCCCCGCCTCCACCCTCTACTGCATCGAGCAGGCCGCCCGGCACGCCGGCTACAACGTCAGCATCGCCAGCCTCAGCTCGCTCAACCGCCGGTCGATGGAGGAGGGCGTGCAGCGGCTGCGCACCCAGGCGGTCGACGGCGTGATCATCGTCGCGCCCCACGAGTCGGCCGCCGACGGGCTACGGCACCTGCCGCCCGAGATGCCCGTCGTCGCGGTGGACGCCGGCGACGACATCCCCGTCCCCGTCGCCAAGGTCGACCAGCGGGCCGGCGCCGCCCGCGTCACCCGCCACCTGCTCAGCCTCGGCCACCGCACCGTGTGGCACGTGGCGGGGCCCGCCGACTGGCTCGACGCCAACGGCCGCATCGAGGGGTGGCGGGGCGTGCTGGAGGCGGCCGGGCGGCCCGTGCCCGACGTGCTGCGCGGCGACTGGAGCGCCCGCTCCGGCTACCGGCTCGGCCGCGACCTCGCCGCCGACCCCGAGGTCACCGCCGTGTTCGTGGCCAACGACCAGATGGCGCTCGGCGTCCTGCGCGCGCTGCGGGAGGCGGGGCGGCGGGTCCCCGAGGACGTGAGCGTGACGGGCTTCGACGACATCCCGGAGTCCGCGTACTTCTGGCCGCCGTTGACGACCGTCCGCCAGGACTTCGGCGAGGTCGGGCGGCACGCCTTCCACATGCTGCTGGACCGCATGGCGGGGGCCGAGCCGGAGCCGCGGCGGCTGGTCGAGCCGGAGCTCGTCGTCCGCGAAAGCACCGGCACCGCCCCCTGAGCCTCCGCCCCTGAGGTCGCCGTCCGGGGTCATGTCCCACCTCCACCGGGCCCCTCTTCGGCACATCACGCGCGTCGCGGCCGTGGCGCTCGCTTCGCCGCGCGCCATCGCACGTGCCACCGGCCCTGCCTTCGGTGCGCATGCGGCACGGACCCGGCCTTCGCCGCTCCCCCACCCCGAGGGCGCGGCGGGCCAGAGGCGGGGGTCAGCCCAGGCGGATCACGTTCCACGACACCGGGGGGAGCAGGACGCGGAGCGGGTCGGGTTCCACGTCCGGGTTCGGGCGCGGCGTGATCCGGGTGGGGTCGTCGGCCGTGTTGCGGGCGTAGACGTCCGGGTCGGTCAGGGTGGTGGCCTCGACGATGCGGACGCCGCCGAGCGCCCGGGCGTCGATCTCCAGCGACAGCGGCTCGTCGGCCGACCGGTTGACGGCGAACAGGGTCGTGCCTGAGGTGGCCGAGTGGGTGGCGACGGCGTGCAGCAGGGGCACCTCGCCGTACACCTTCGTCTCGTACAGGGGTGAGTCGGGTTCGACGCGCAGCACGTCGCCGGCGGCGTGCCGGGAGGCTTGAGCGAACGGGTGGAAGGTGGTCTGGCGCCAGGCCCGCCCGCCGGGCTCGGTCATGATGGGCGCGATGACGTTGACGAGCTGGGCGAGGGACGCGGCGGTGACGCGGTCGCTGTTGCGCAGCAGCGTGATCAGCAGCCCGCCGAAGGTGACGGCGTCGGCGAGGTGGTAGTGGTCCTCCAGGAGCGGGGGCGCGACCGGCCAGTCCTGGGGGGTGCCGGCGTCCTGGAAGCGGGAGATGTACCAGACGTTCCACTCGTCGAACGAGATGTTGATCTTCTTGCGGGACTTGAGCCGGGCCCCGACGTGGTCGGCGGTGGCGATGACGGAGGAGATGAAGTACTCCATGTCGGTGGAGCTGGCCAGGAAGCTGCCGAGGTCGCCGTCCTTCTCCTCGTAGTAGGCGTGGCAGGAGATGTAGTCGACCAGGTCGTAGGTCTCCTCCAGCACCTCGGCCTCCCACGAGCCGAACGTGGGCATGCTGGAGCTGGAGCTGCCGCACGCGACGAGCTCCAGCTTCGGGTCCACCATGCGCATGGCGCGGGCGGTCTCGGCGACGAGGCGGCCGTACTCGCGGGCGGTCTTGTGGCCGGTCTGCCAGGGGCCGTCCATCTCGTTGCCCAGGCACCACATCCTGATGTCGTGCGGTTCCTTGGCGCCGTTGGCGATCCGCAGGTCGGACAGCGTGGTGCCGGAGGGGTGGTTGGCGTATTCGAGCAGGTCGAGGGCTTCGGCGATGCCGCGGGTGCCGAGGTTGACGGCCATCATGGGCTCGACGCCGGCCTTGCGGCACCAGCGGACGAACTCGTCGACGCCGACCTCGTTCGTCTCGGTGCTGTGCCAGGCCAGGTCGAGGCGGCGGGGGCGGCCGGCGACGGGGCCGATGCCGTCCTCCCAGCGGTAGCCGGAGACGAAGTTGCCGCCGGGGTAGCGGACGGTGGAGACGCCGAGCTCTCTGGTGAGGTCGAGGACGTCGCGGCGGAAGCCGTCCGCGTCGGCGGTGGGGTGGCCGGGCTCGTAGATGCCGGTGTAGACGCAGCGCCCGAGGTGCTCGACGAACGTGCCGAAGGTGCGCCTGCTGACGGGGGCGACCTTGAAGGCGGGGTCGAGGGTGAGCTTGGCCTGGTGCACGGGGGCGACTCCCTGTTTCTCGGGCGTTACGTGGTCCCGATTGTTAGCGTTATCACCGGACGGGGTCAAGAGGGCAGGGGTCGCCGCAACCGGTTGCGGGACGGCCCTTGACAGGCTGCTTGTTACCGCTAACACTCGGGTAACCCCACAGAAACATCGGGGTCCACGCGGCGGTCCCCGCGACCCGGACGCCCGCCCACGCCTGCCTCCGCACCGCTTGCGAGAGGCCCATTCACGGCTGTCCTGAACCTCCGGATGTTAGCGAGAACATGGCCAAGCGAAAGGGCTTGGTGAAGGAAGAGGCCCCAGTGCACGGTCCCCCCGACATCACCCGCCGGCACCTTCTCGGCGGCAGCCTCGCCCTGCTCGGCGCCGCCGCCACGGGGTGCGCGATCCCCGTGGGCTTCGGCTCGTCCCAGACCCGCGTGCGGTACTGGCACTTCCTCGGCGCCAGCGACGGCATCATCATGAACAAGATGGTCCAGGCGTTCGCCAAGGACACCCCCGACGTCTTCGTCGAGGAGAACGTGCTCGCCTGGGGCGAGCCGTACTACACCAAGATCGCCATGGCCGGCTCCGGCGGGCGCTCCCCCGACCTGGCCACCTTCCACCTAGCCCGGCTGGCCGGCATCGGCGCGGGCCGCATCCTCGACCCGATCAACGTCAAGCTGCTGGAGGAGGTCGGCCTCAAGGCCGCCGACTTCAGCCCGCCCATCTGGGAGCGGGCGCACCTCGACGGCGTGCTGTACGCCATCCCGTTCGACGCCCACCCGATGGTGCTCTACTACAACACCGACATCTGCCGGAAGGCCGGGCTGCTCGGCCCCGACGGCAAGCTCGTCCCCACCAAGGGCGTGGACGAGCTCATCGCCCAGCTCACCAAGGCCAAGGACGCCATGGGCGGCAAGCCGCCGCTCGCCTTCGACGCGCTCGGCCTCGGCACCGTCGGCCCGTGGCGGGTGTGGCAGACCCTGTACGCGCAGAGCGGCGGCACGCTGCTGTCGGACGACGGCACCAGGATCACCATCGACGACGCCAAGGCGCTGGAGGCGCTGCGGCTGATGCGGCGGCTCGGCCAGGAAGGGCTGTGCGACTGGCGCACCGACTACGGCGCCTCCGTCGCCAACTTCACCAACGGCCAGGCGGCGTTCCTGTGGAACGGCGACTGGGAGACCACCGGGCTGAAGGAACGCAAGACGCCCTTCAGCATGACCCGCTTCCCCAACGTGTTCGGCACCGGCGCGGCGCAGGCCGACTGCCACTCCTTCGTGCTGCCCCACCAGCGCAACCGGGACCCGGAGGTGGAGCGGGCCACGTACCGGTTCATCGCCTACCTCGTCAAGAACAGCGCCGACTGGGCGGTGGCCGGGCACGTGCCCGCGTACCTGCCCGCGCTGGAGGAGCCCGAGTACCTCGCGTTGCAGCCGCAGTCCGAGTACCGCTCGGTGATCACCGAGGTGGCGCTCGACCCGCAGGTGTGGTTCGCCGGCTCGGCCTCGCGGATGTGGATCGAGTTCGGTGAGGCGTTCTCGCCGATCATCGGCGGCACCCGCACGCCCGAGGAGGGCCTGGCCGCCGCCAAGGCCGCGCTGTCCCGCCTGCTCGCCGCCCCGAACCCCTTCCCTGACGAGGAGCGCGCATGACAACGACCGTCGCGGCGCCCGCGACCGCCGCCCCCGTCGCCACGCCCAAGGTCCGGCGCGGCTGGACGCAGCACGGGATGGTGTTCGTGGCGCCGTTCCTGCTGATCTACGTGGCCTTCCTGGTCTGGCCGACCCTGCTCGGCTTCCAGATGAGCCTGTCGAGCGTGAACATCGCCGGCGGCAACAACCACTTCGTCGGCTTCGGCAACTACCTTGAGGCGTTCGGCGACCCGCGCATGTGGCGCTCGCTGTGGAACACGCTGGTCTTCACGGTGCTGAGCACGGTGCCGCTGGTGTTCCTCGGGCTGGTGTTCGCGCTGCTGGTGCACAACCTGCGGTTCATGCAGTGGCTGTGGCGGCTGTCGTTCTTCGGCCCGTTCCTGCTGCCGTCGGCGGTCGTGTCGATCCTGTGGCTGCAGATGATCTACCCGGCCGGCTACGGCCTGATCAACGGCACGCTCGGCACCGACGTGCTGTGGCTGGGCGACCCGTCCGTGGCGATGTGGTCGATGGTGCTGACCACCGTCTGGTGGACGGTCGGCTTCAACTTCCTGCTCTACCTGGCCGCCCTGCAGTCGATCCCGCAGCACCTGTACGAGGCCGCCGCCATCGACGGCGCCACCGCCTGGGACAAGCTGCGCTCCATCACCCTGCCGCTGCTGGGCCGCACCACGGCGCTGATCGTGGTGCTGCAACTGGTGGCCTCGCTGAAGGTGTTCGACCAGATCTACCTGATGACCGGCGGCGGCCCGCAGGACGCCACCCGCCCGATCATCGAGTACGCCTACGACGTCGGCTTCACCGGCTACCGCACCGGTTACGCCTCGGCCGTGTCGTACATCCTGTTCGCCCTGATCGTCATCGTCTCCCTGGCGCAGCTCCGGCTGTTCCGCAAGCGCGAGGAGGTCGCGTCATGACCAAGCGGTTCAGCTGGGGCCAGGTCGTCCTGCTGGTGATCGCCCTGGCGCTGGCGGCCGTCTGGCTCGCCCCGATCCTGTGGGCGGTGGCCACCTCGGTGAAGCCCGAGACCGAGACCACCAAGATCCCGCTGCAGTGGTTCGGCAGCGAGATCACCTTCGACGCGTACGCGCTGGTGCTCGGGACCGGAGGCATCGTCAAGTGGGCGATCAACTCGACCGTCACGGCCGTCATCGTCACGTTCCTGACCGTGCTGTTCTCGGCGATGGCGGCGTACGGGTTCGCGCGCACCCAGTTCAGGGGCCAGCGGGCGCTGCTGGCGCTGATCCTGGCCGGGATCATGGTGCCGCCGCAGGTACTGATCGCGCCGCTGTTCGCGGAGATGGTCGCGCTCGGGCTGGTGGACACGTGGTGGGCGATCATCCTGCCGCAGGTGGCGGCGCCGCTGATCGTCTACATCCTGGTGAAGTTCTTCCAGGACGTGCCGCCGGAGCTGGAGCAGGCCGCCTTCGTGGACGGCGCCGGGCGGTGGCGGGTCTTCTTCACCATCGTGCTGCCCTTGTCGCGCCCGGTGCTGGCCGCCGTGTCGATCTTCACGTTCATCACGACCTGGAACAACTTCCTGTGGCCGTTCCTCGTCTCGACCGACCCGAACACGATGACGCTGCCGGTCGGGCTGGCGAACGTGGTGCAGGGGACGTTCGGCCTGCGGTACGCGCAGATCATGGCGTCGGTGGTGCTGGCCGGGCTGCCGCTGCTCGTCGTGTTCGTGATGTTCCAGCGGCAGATCGTGCGGGGCGTGGCCCACACCGGGCTGGCCGGCCAGTGACCGCCGCGCGCGTCAGTCCTGGTGGACGAGCAGGACGAACGTGCGGGCGTACGACAGGCCGGTGGCCGGGCGAGGCCAGCTGAGCGCCGCCAGCGCCCGCGAGCCCGCCTCGTGCCGGGCGCCGTTGACGCGGATCTCGGCCGTCTCGGTGCCGTCGCCGCCGCCGAAGAACGCCTTGACCCCCACCAGGTGCTCGCGTTCGAGGGTGCCCTTGAGCGCGGGCGCCAGGTGCGGCAGCAGGACGTGCTGCACCGCCCACCCCTGCACCGCGTCGTGCTCGTCGCCGGTGCCCCAGCCGACGATGCCGCCGTGGACGGCGTGCCAGCCGGGGAAGCCGTCGGGGTCGTCGGGGGCGAAGTGGGCGGCGCGCGAGCCGTCCTGGACGAGGAGCTCCAGCAGGGCGACGCCGGTCGTGCCGAGCCACATCGTGATCGCCCGGTCGAGGGACTCCTCGATGGTGGCGCCGTAGCCGGTCACGCAGTCGGAGATCGTGGTGTCGTGCGGGCGGTCGACGTTCAGCACGAAGTCGAGGTCGAGGTGGGCGGGGCTGCCGGTGTGGTCGGGGCCTAGCCGGACGGCGAGCGTGCCGGGGCCTTTGGCCAGGCCGTCGCGGACCTGCCAGGGTTGTCCCATGGCTGCGCTCAGGTGCTCGGCCACCATGCCGAGCACCACCTCGTCCGCCGGCCGTACACCGTCCATGCCGCCACCCCTCACCTCGTCCCCTGTAAGGCTACCGTTGTTGATCATGTGGTGGGGGTGGTGCGCCCGGCCGGTCGTTGCCAGGGAACTGCCAGGAACGCGAGGTAGTCTGCCTCGGCATGAACTGGCCCTGCGATCCCGTTCCCGCCGGCCCGCGCGGCCGTCCGGGCACCACCGCCGGTCACGACCGCCGTCCAGGCCGCACGCCGTGAAGATCCGCTACCTCATGCTGCACGCCTACGGCATGGGCGGCACCATCCGCACGGTGGTCAACCAGGCGAACGCGATGGCCGCCGCCGGCCACGACGTCGAGCTGGTCAGCCTGGTACGGCGGCGCGAGCACCCCCAGTTCGTCCTGGACCCCCGGATCACCCTGACCACGCTGGTCGACCAGCGCGGCGGCCGGCAGCCGGACTCGATCGCGCGCAAGGCGTGGCGCCGGGTGCGCGGGAAGGTCGTGCCGCGCGGCGAGTTCGCCGCCGACTACTTCACCGAGCGGGTCGAATGGGCGGCCATGGAGTACGTGTCGGGCCTGCGGGACGGCATCCTGGTCACCACCCGGCCCGCGCTGAACCTGATCTCCGCCCGCCGTACCCCCAAGACGGTCATCCGCGTCGCCCAGGAGCACATGAACCTGTCGGCCTACCCCGACACCATCCGCAGGGAGATCGCCCGCCACTACGGCCGCTTCGACGCGATCACCGTGCTGACCCGCACGAACCGCCTGGAGTACCAGCGGCTGCTGCCCGGCACCCCGATCGTGCAGATCCCGAACGCCGTGCACAAGGCCGAGCAGGAGCCGTCCCGGCAGGTGAACCCCGTCGTGATCGCCGCCGGGCGGCTGGTGCCGCAGAAGGGGTTCGACCTGCTGATCCAGGCGTTCGCGCAGGTCGTGCCCGAGCATCCGGAGTGGCGGCTGCGCATCTTCGGTACGGGGCCGCGCAAGGGGCAGCTCGCCGGGCTTGTCGAGCAGTACGGGCTGGGCGGGCACGTGTCGCTGCCCGGACGGACCGACCGGCTGGACAAGGAGCTGACCGCCGCCTCCGTGTACGCGCTCAGCTCCCGCTTCGAGGGCCTGCCCATGGTGATGATCGAGGCGATGACGCACGCGCTGCCCGTCGTCGCCTTCGACTGCCCGACCGGGCCCAAGGACGTTCTGACCGACGGGGTGGACGGGGTGCTGGTGCCGCCCAGAGACGTGGACGCGCTGGCCGCCGCGCTCAACCGGATCATCGCCGACCGGGACCTGCGGGTGCGCATGGGGCGGGCGGCGCGGCGGACGTCCCGGGCGTACGCGCCGGAGCACGTGATGCCGCTGTGGGAGGACCTGTTCGCGGAGCTGGCGGCGGGCGAACGCATCGCCGACGACTTCTGGCCCGGCCGCTGAAGGTCACCTTCGGGCCCGGCCGTTGACGGTCACCGGAAGCTCTCGCGGATCTTGGGGCTCCTGGCTAGGCTCGGTGATCCACGCATCCCCTTTCGCGCCGTAACGGAGTCGCCGTGACGACCGAGTTCGACACCTCCAAGCCCTCCCCCGCCCGGATCTACGACTACATCCTGGGCGGCAAGGACAACTTCGCCGCCGACCGGGCCTACGCCGACCAGGTCATGCAGGTGTTCCCCGAGGGAGGCGAGCTGGCCTGGGCCAACCGGCGGTTCATGTGGCGGTCCGTACGCCACTGCGCCGGGCAGGTGGACCAGATCGTGGACATCGGCACCGGCATCCCCACCGCCCCGAACGTCGCCGAGGTGGCGGCCCGGGTCAACCCGGACGCGGTCGTGGTCGGCGTCGACAACGACCCCGTCGTGCTCTCCCACAGCCGGGCCCTGGTAGAGGGCGGCGGCGTGCACATCGTGCCCGGGGACGTACGCGAGCCCGAGCGCGTCATGGCCGACCTCGGCGGGATCGTGGACTGGTCGCGCCCGGTGGCGCTGGTGCTCATCGCGGTGCTGCACTTCGTCTCCGAGGAGGAGGACCCGCACCGCGTGGTCGCCGCCTTCCGCGAGCGGATGGTGCCGGGGAGCCTGCTGGTGCTGTCGCACGCGACGTTCGAGGGGGTGAGCGAGGCGACGCTGGAGCGGATCAGGGCGGTGAACGCGAACGCGCCCGTGCCGCTGCGGCTGCGGGCCGTCGCGGAGATCGAGTCGCTGTTCAAGGGCACGGAGCTGATCGAGCCGGGGCTCGTGGACGTGCACGAGTGGCGCCCTGACGACGACTCGGGCCGCCGGATCGACCTGCGGGTGGTGGGCGGCGTGGGCCGGATCGTCTGACGCTTCCGGAAAAGATTTACGCTTGCCGATTCCCTCGCCCCCGTAAGGGCTTTTGGCACGATATTTCATGCTTTTCGTCAAGAGCATGCCAAGTCGGGCGGCATTCTGTCCCGTATGCGTATTCGGAAGGCTTTTCTGGCCGCCATGGCAGGCGCACTTGCCCTGGTCACAGGGCTGACCGCGCCCGCGCATGCCGGCGTCACCACCGCCCCGGCCGCCGCCCCCGACGCGCCCGCCGTTCACGGCCGGGCCGCCTATTTGCTGGACGCCTCGTCGGGCGAGACCCTGCTCGACAAGGACGGCACCGAACGGATGCCGATCGCCAGCCTCACCAAGACCATGACCGCGTACGTCGTCCTCCAGACCGCCAGGCCCACGGACGTGGTGCGGATCTCGGCCGACGACGTGGCGTACGCGGAGGACGGCGGCGGCACCACCGCCGACCTGCGCCCCGGCGACCGCCTCACGGTCGGCGAGCTGCTGTACGGCCTGATGCTGCCCTCTGGCGCCGACGCCGCCCACGCGCTCGCCCGCGCGTACGGGCCGGGCGTGCGCGGCTTCGTCGCCAGGATGAACGCCACCGCGCGCGCCCTCGGCATGAACGACACCCACTACGTCAACGCCGACGGCCTGCCCACTCCCGGCGGCGACGGCTACTCCACCGCCCGGGACCAGGCGGTCCTCGCCGCCAAGGCGCTGCGCGTACCGCTCATCAAGGAAGTGGCCGGCACCCAGCGGCACCACCTGGACGCCACCCGCGAGCACCGCTCCTACTCCTGGCGCAACACCAACCGCCTGCTCGGCACGCCCGGGGCGATCGGCCTGAAGACCGGCTTCACGCGGGCCGCCGGGTACTGCCTGGCGTTCGCCGGCGAGTCGGACGGGCGGATGCTGGTCGGCATCCTCCTGGACGAGTCCGTCTCCAGCCGCCGCTTCAGCACGGCCGAGGCCCTGCTCTCATGGGGCTCCGCCCGCCAGTCCGCCTGACTGCCACCAGCACACCGGAGCCCCGCCACCGTGGAGCGCCCATCCCGGCCCGGCCCGTGGAACTCCCTTGACCACCCCGTCCCCCTCGCCAGGGCATGGCATGGACCGTGGTGATCCCTTGGGCTAGTTTGCCCGACATGAAGCTTCGAATCGCGTTAGGTGCGCTGTCAGCGGCCCTCGTGCTCACCGCCGCCCCGCTCCCCGCCCACGCCGGAACACCGCAGCTCGGATGGGACCTCAAGGAGACGGGAGTGACGGCCCGCCTGCGCGGCCTGTCCCCCGTCAGCCGGAACGTGGTCTGGGCCTCGGGCTCCGGCGGAACCGTGCTGAGGACCACCGACGCGGGACGTACCTGGCAGAACGTCTCCCCGCCCGACACGGCCGCGCTCCAGTTCCGCGACATCGAGGCGTTCGACGCGTACCGGGCCGTGGCCCTGTCCATCGGCGAGGGCACCGACTCCCGCGTCTACCGCACCGAGGACGGGGGCCGCACCTGGGCGGAGACGTTCAGGAACGACGAGCCGCGTGCCTTCTACGACTGCGTGGCCTTCTTCGACCGCCGCCACGGGCTGGCGATGAGCGACCCGGTGGACGGCCGCTTCCGCATCCTGTCCACGGACGACGGCGGACGGACCTGGCAGGTGCTGCCACCGGACGGCATGCCGCCGGCCCTGCCGGGCGAGGCCGGGTTCGCGGCGAGCGGCCAGTGCCTGGTGACGTCCGGCGGCCGTGACGCCTGGCTGGCCACCGGCGGGGCCGAACGATCCCGCGTCTTCCACTCCCGAGACCGCGGCCGCACGTGGACCGTCACCGACACGCCCATCCCCGCCGGCGACCCGGCCCGCGGCGTTTTCGGCCTCGCCTTCCGCGACCCCCACCACGGGATCGCCGTCGGCGGCGACTACCGCCCCGACCAGCAGTCCTCCAACGCCGGCGCCACCACCCGCGACGGCGGCACCACGTGGCGCCCCTCCTCCGCTCCTCCGCCCGCCTACCGCTCAGGCGTCGCCTGGCTCCCCCATCTTCCCCACGCCGCCGTCGCCGTCGGCCCGTCCGGCAGCGACGTGACGTACTCGGGCGGCCGCACTTGGACCACCTTCGACACCGGCTCCTTCGACACGATCGCCTGCACCCCCGACCTCTCCTGCTGGGCTTCCGGCGACCAGGGCCGCCTCGCCCGGCTCACCCTCAAGTAACCTCTCACGGCATGGAGCCCGCACGCCCGACCTGAACGGCCCAGGACGGGCCGTGCGGCCGCCCCTCCAGGACGGGATCGGCCCGGTCAGCCCCACGCTTGGGCGACGAGCGGCTGGGACGGCGACAGCGAGGCACGAGCGGGCCCGGCGCCGTGGACGTGCGAGGGCGATGCGACAGCGCGACCGGCGAGCAGCACCGCGTGGGCGCGGCACGACCAGCGCGATGGGCGAGCAGGGCGACGGGCGAGCGGCGCGGCGGTGCGGTGCGAAAGAGGGGTGGTGGTGGGGTTAGCGGACGTCGTGGGGGCGGAACTGGATGCTGATGCGGGGGCCCGACGGGCGGCTGGTCTTGGGGATGGCGTGTTCCCAGGTGCGCTGGCAGCTGCCGCCCATCACGATCAGATCCCCGTGCCCCAGGTCGTGGCGGAGTGAGGGGCCGCCTCCGCGGGGGCGGAGCAGGAGGGAGCGGGGGCTGCCGACCGAGATGATGGCGACCATGGTGTCTTCGGCGCTGCCGCGTCCGATCGTGTCGCCGTGCCAGGCCACGCTGTCGCGGCCGTCGCGGTAGAAGCAGAGGCCGGCCGTGCGGAACGGCTCGCCCAGCTCCTCGCCGTAGTGGGCGTCGAGGGCGCGCCGGGCGTCGTCGAGGAGCGGGTCGGGCAGCGGCTCGCCCTCGTCGTAGAACTTCAGGAGGCGGGGCACGTCGACGACCTTGTCGTACATGCGGCGCCGCTCGGCCCGCCACGGCACGCGCTCGGCGAGCCGCTCGAACAGGGTGTCGGCGCCGGTGAGCCAGCCAGGCCGCAGGTCGATCCAGGCGCCGTGGGCGAGGTGGGTGCGGCGGACGGTGCCGCCGAGCGGCCCGAGGCCGAGCTCCTCGTCGAGGGCGAGCAAAGATGCTTGGAACGCGGCTGTCATGGTGTCGAGTGTATGCGATACTTCAAACACGCATTCGATTTGCGGGAAGCGACTTTTTCGATCGACAGGTCGTGCCAGTCTGGTGGGCACCGGATATGAGTGGCGTCGCCCCTCGGCCCGCACCGGAGGTGAAGAGGCCACCCACCGCTTCGTCACGCGAAGGAGCAGGCCATGCTCACCACGCACTACCTTCCGGGATCCCCCTGCTGGGTCGACGTCAGCACGCCCGACCTGGAGGCGTCGACGTCGTTCTACACCCGGCTGTTCGGGTGGGGCTCCGTCTCGCTGGGGCCCGAGCACCGGCACTACCGTTTCTGCCAGGTCGACGGCCGGACGGTCGCCGGCATCAGGCCGCAGACGCCGGCCGGGGGCGCCGCGTCCTGGCTCACGTACTTCCAGGTGCTCGACGCCGACTCCGTCGCGAAGGCGATCGAGCAGGCGGGCGGCACGGTCGTGGCCGCCCCGTACGACATCGAGGGGCAGGGGCGGATGGCCGTGTTCGCGGACCCGGCCGGGGCGTCGTTCGCGGTCTGGCAGCCCGGCGCGACGAAGGGCCTCGGGCTGGTCACCGACGCGGGCTCGCTGGGGTGGGTCGAGCTGTACGTGCCGGATCCCGTCGGCATCCGTGCCTTCTACCGGTCGGTGTTCGGGTGGCGCATCGAGGATCTTCCGATGGGCGACGTGTCGTACCCGGTGATCTCGCCCGCGGAGGGCGACGAGTCGTCGGCGGCGGCCGGCATCGCCCAGCTCCAGGCGGGTGACCAGCCGCACTGGCTGCCGTACTTCGAGGTGCCCGACTGCGACGGCACGGTGGCGCAGGCGCAGCGGCTGGGCGCGGCGACGCAGGCTCCGGCGATGACCACGGAAGGGGTGGGGCGGATGGCGTTCCTGGCCGATCCGTTCGGCGCCAGGTTCGCGGTGATCACCAGCAGCGTCTGAAGGGTCGGCGCTGATCGGCAGCACCGCGGGGAGGGCCGGCGCCAATCCACAGGGCCGCTCGCAGAGTGCCGGTCGGCCTGCGCGCACGCAGTTCGCGCAGGCCGACCCTTCCCCGTGCAGGCGATTGCCCAGCTCAGGGGCCTGGCGCGGGTACTCATTCCCTCCAGGGCGCCCTGCTAACGCGCGGGCCACACCGCCCTCCTGTAACGTCATGCTCGTGTTAGCCCGTTACATGGCCGGAGCGGTGGTGGCCCGCACCGGGGATGAGATGTCCGGGCCCGCCCTGCTCGTCACGGGGCTGGCCATCACCGGGTCGCCCCTGCTGGCGTCGTCGGTGCTGGCGGGGCTGACCGTGTCGGCCGCCGTCGGGGGGCCGCTGCTCGGGGTGCTGCTCGACCGGACGCGGCGGCCTGGCCGGGTGCTGGGGTGGTGCCTGGCCGGGTACGCGGGGCGCGGCCGATGCCGAGTCAGCCGCCGCAGGCCGCGAAGACGAACGAGTCGGGTAGCACCGTGTACCGGTCCCTGACCCGCACGGCACCCGTCTCCGTGTCGATCTGCACGATCGTCATCCGGGTGGTGCCGGAGGCGTCGCTGGTCAGGTGGGCGGTGACCTGGTCGCCGGCGGTCCAGTCGAGCATCTGGAGGTCGCCGGCGGGCAGCTTGACGCGCTTGCGGCCGGCGATCTGGTCGCCGTCCGCGTCGTACGTCACCAACTCGGCCTTGGAGCCGGTCACCAGGCTCGCGACGGTGCGGCCGTCGCCGGCCAGGGCCTGCGGCACGTTGGAGACGATGACCTGGGGCGGGGTGGCCCGCCGCAGCTCCTCGCCGGTGTCGCTGTAGACGACCAGCTCGGTGACGTTCTCGGCGCCGGTGGTCGTGGTGAGGACTTCGCCGCCGTCGCCGCTGAAGCCGAGCACGGTCAGCTCGGCGGGCAGGGTGCCGAGCAGGTCGCCGGTCCGCGTGTCGAAGACGCGCGTCCCGGCCGGTTTCTCGCCGCCGACGACCGCGGCGAGGCGGGCGCCGTCGTCGGACAGCAGCAGCGTCACCTCGTACTGCGCCACCTTGGGCAGCGCGCCGGCGGCGAGCCGCTGGACGCCGCCGCCGAGCGTGCGCACGGCGAGGCGGCCCTGCTTGGTGAAGTACGCGACGTGCCGCCCGTTCCCGCTGACCGCGATGGGGGCGGGGGTGTAGCGGTTGGAGGTGCCGTCGGCCTCCTTGGCGACGCCCTGCGCGTCGGGCAGCGTGGCGCGGCGGCCGTCGTGCATGACGAGCCGCCAGTCGCCGCAGGCACGCTGGCCGCCGCCCTTGACGGGGCACGCCTTGATGGAGGCGTACCGGATGGAGTCGTCGTGCGCCGCGTGCGCGGGCGCCGGCCAGGCGAGGGCCGAGGCGACGGCCAGAGCCGTGAGGATCCTGGTGCGCATGCCGGTCACTCCCCCGCCGCGGCGAACGCGTAGTTCTCGCCGATCTTGTACTGGTCGTCGTGCTCGATCCGGCCGGTGCCGGGATCGACGGTGAGCACCCGTACCACCGCCGAGTTCCCCGTGCTCGCGGTCCTGGTGTAGGTGGCCCTGAGCAGGTCGCCGTCCCACCAGGCGCTCGACGGCTCGAAGTGCGGGCCGGCCGGCACGTCCACGCCCTCGGACAACTCCCCTGTCGCCAGGTCGTAGGTGCGGATCCGCGCCGGTTCCTTCCGCTCCGCGTCGCCCTGGACGAGCGCGGCCACCGTGGTGCCGTCCGCGGCCAGGGCCCAGGCGCCGGCGTTCGCGACGACCTGGGGCGGTGTGCGCCTGGTGGCGCCGCCGCCGGGGCGCAGGGCGTACAGGGTGGTGGTGTTGTCGCTCGCCAGCCGTGTCGCCAGCACCTCGTCCCCGTCGGCGCTGAGGCCGAGCACCCCGTACGCGGCCGGCACCGTGACGGTCTCGCCCGTGGCGACGGTGATGACCTTGGACGGCAGGCGGTCGTCGGCGTCGTAGTAGTCGATCAGCACGCGCTCGCCCGACGGCGACAGCCTGACGGCCATCTCGTCGCTACCGATCCCCTTGGGCCGGGCGTCCTCGGGCAGCACCTTGGCGGGGCCGCCACTGACGGGCCGGACGACCAGCCGGTGGTCGCGGGCGCGTTCGTAGAGCAGGACGCGGCCGTCGCCGCTGACGGCGAACGTGCTCGCGAGGTGCGCCTCGCGCCCCTTGCCGGTCACGCCGCGGGTGGCGGCGCCGGGCACGGTGGCCTGGCCGCCGTCGCGCAGGCGCAGCCGCCAGGCGCCGCAGGGGTCGGTGTCCTGGCGTTTCTTGTCGTAGCAGCTCTTGATCCAGGCGACCCGGGCGGCCGGTGGCGCGGCGCGCGCGTACGCCGGGGTGGTGAGCCCGAGAGTGCCGATGACCGCGGGCGCGAGCAGCGCGGCGATCATTGAGGAGTGCCTCATGGCTGTGGTCCTTTCCGCTCACCTCCTTTGACCCGGACGAGGCGGGGCGGGTTGGTCACAACTCGGACTCGCGGCTTCAGAGCGGACGGCGGCCGGCGAAGCCGAGCTCGGTGCGGTGGTACCAGCCCAGCTCCCGCTCCCCCTCGATCCAGCACAGCCGCACGGAGGCGCCGTCGAGCAGCGAGGGGAAGTCGACGAGCACCGGCGCGATGCCCTTGACCTCGATGCCCTGCTCGCTCCACCCGCTGAGGATCTCCTCGATCCTGGCCTGCAGCCCTTTCAGCTCGGGCAGGCCGCCCAGCTCGGACCGGCCGCCGGTGCGCCGCTCGAAGTCGATCTCGGCCAGGTCGGCGCGGGCCGCGATGAGCTCCGCGGCGTCCCGCATGACGGCGGGGAGCAGCGCGCGGGCCTCGTCGAGGGTGAAGATCCGCTCCATGGGCTTACGTTAGCGGTTCGGCTCGTAGGCGTGGATGAGCAGCCGCTCGGCGTGGTCGAGGTAGTCGTCGAGGTAGGCGGCGGCCTCCTCGGGCCGCCCCGACTCGATGAGCCCGACCAGGATGCGGTTGCGTTCGAGGAACGGCTCGTGGAAGGCCCGCGGGTTCTCCATGACGTGGAAGACGAGGCGCAGCTCGGCGAGGAGCTGGCGCATGGTCTCGTCGATCCTGGGGCTCTCGTTGAGGGAGACGAGCGCCTGGTGGAAGCGGATGTTGGCGGTGCCGACGGCCTGCCAGTCGTCGCCGGCGGCGGCCCGCCGGGCGTCGGCCACCGCCTCCTTGATCACGGCCAGCGCCTCTTCGGACGGCTTGCGCCGCACGGCCGCGCCTTCCAGCACCCGCCGTACGCGGTAGAGGTCGAGGACGTCCTCGACGGACGGCAGCCGCACGAACA
This sequence comes from Nonomuraea composti, assembly GCF_012034275.1. Classification (NCBI taxonomy): domain Bacteria; kingdom Bacillati; phylum Actinomycetota; class Actinomycetes; order Streptosporangiales; family Streptosporangiaceae; genus Nonomuraea; species Nonomuraea composti. The sequence continues at coordinate 90,675 of NZ_JAATEP010000037.1, forward strand.
CCCCGCGGTTGAGCCGGTGGTCGAGCAGCCGCTCGTGCCCGAGCAGCCGGAACGCCTCGCGCAGCGTGTTGCGGGACACGCCGAGCGCCTCGGAGATGGACTCCTCCGACAGCCGCTGGCCGGGCTGGAAGAAGCCTTCGCTGATGCGGTCGCGCAGGATGTCGGCCACCCGCTCGGCGGTGCTGCTGCGTCCCAGTCGGGGGCGGTCCTGGGAGAGATCAGCGACCACGTTATCCACATTTGACAGCGAATCATGGAGCAAACCTCTTGTCGAATTGTTCAACGATCCTTACGTTGATAACAGCCCCCCTCGAAACTCAAGGAGCGATCGGATGTCAGGCCCCACGCAACAGACGCGGCGGGTGATCCTCGCCAGCCTGATCGGCACCTCGCTGGAGTGGTACGACTTCTTCCTCTACACCACCGCGGCGACCCTGGTCTTCCCCAAGCTGTTCTTCCCGTCACTCGACCCGTTCAGCGCGACCCTGGCCTCGCTGACCACCAACGCCGTGGCGTTCGTGGCCAGGCCGCTCGGCGGCGTGGTGTTCGGGCACTTCGGCGACCGGGTGGGCCGCAAGACCGTGCTGGTCGTGACGCTGCTGGTGATGGGCGTCTCGACGTTCCTCATCGGCGTGCTGCCCGGCTACGCCGCCGTGGGCGTGCTGGCCCCGATCCTGCTCGCGCTGCTGCGGTTCGTGCAGGGGCTCGGGCTCGGCGGCGAGTGGGGCGGCGCGGTGATCATGTCGCTGGAGCACGGCGACGGGCGCCGGCGCGGCTTCAACGCGAGCTGGCCGCAGGTCGGCGTGCCCGCCGGCTACGTGCTCGCCACCGGCCTGCTGACGATCATGAACGTCACCATGTCCGACGCGGCGTTCCTGTCGTGGGGCTGGCGGATACCGTTCCTGCTGTCCGGGGCGCTGGTGTTCGTGGGCCTCTGGGTGCGGCTGCGGATCACCGAGTCGCCGCTGTTCGCCGAGGTCGAGCAGCAGGGCGCCAAGGCGAAGATGCCGCTGGTGGAGGTGCTGCGCACGCATCCGCGGGCCCTGCTGTCGGCCTTCACCGCCCGCATCGGGGTGGACGTCGCCTTCTACACCTTCACCGCGTACATCATCGTCTACATCACCGGCGAGCTGGGGCTGCCGCGCTCGTACGCGCTGAACGCCGTGCTCATCGGCTCGGCGCTGCAGCTCGCGCTGATCCCCCTGGCCGGCGCGCTGTCCGACCGGTACGGGCGGCGCCCCGTCTACCTCGTCGGCGTGGTCGGCGCGGCGGTGTGGGTGTTCGCGTTCTTCCCGCTGCTCGACACCAAGTCGTTCCCGCTGATCGCGCTGGCCGCCGTGGTGGCGCTGGTCACCCACGCCGCCATGTACGGGCCGCAGGCCGCGTTCATCGCCGAGCTGTTCAGCACGCGGCTGCGCTACAGCGGCGCCTCGATGGGCTACCAGGTCGCCGGCATCGTCGGCGGCGCGCTGGCGCCGGTCATCGCGCTGCAGCTCTTCGAGTCGTTCCAGTCCACGCTCGCCGTGTCGATCTACGTCGTGGTCGCGCTGGCGGTCACCGCCCTGGGCCTGGCCATCGCGCCGGAGACCAGGGACCTCGACCTGGCCGAGCCGCCCAGGTCCAAGGCGCCGCAGGTGGGGCCGTTCGCCTGAGCCCTGCCCGGCGCGAGGGAACGCCGCGAAAGGCGCGGGCGGCGGCTGCCACCGCCGCCCGCGCGGAAAGGGTCCGCATGAGAACAGCACTGGCCGTCATCGCCGCGCTCCTCGCGATCCCGCTGGTCATCGGGGTCGTCGGGGGCATGGAGAGCACGGGCGGCGGCGAGGTGGCCGTCGTACGCGACGGCGGGCCGCTCGACGACAACAAGGTCCGCCAGGTGATCGATCCCGGTTCGGGCCTGACGTGGACCGGTATGTGGTCCTCCGTCCACCTCTATCCGGCGCAGCAGCGCTTCTACACGATCACCGCCGACGCCAAGCGCGCCACGAACCTCGGCGTGGACGTGGTGACGGTGCCCAGCAGCGACGGCGTGAACCTGGGCATCGAGGGCACCCTCTACTTCACGCTCAACCTGGACCACGAGACGCTGAAGACGTTCGACGACCGGTACGGCACCCGCACCTTCCGCACCCAGGCCGACACCGCGCTCTACCCGTGGGACGGCGACGAGGGCTGGGCCGCGTTCTTCGGCCAGGCCGTCCGCCCCGTGATCGACAACGCGCTGCGCGGCCAGATCGGCGCCATGCGCTGCGCGGAGCTGGTGCCCTCCTGCTCGCTGCTGGAGAGCTCCGCGCTCAAGCCGCAGGACAGCAACGCCAACATCGCCAAGGTGCAGGACGCGGTGAACGCCTCGCTGGCCCGGGACCTGCCCGCCACGCTCGGCGGCAGCTTCCTGACCGGCCTGCGGTTCACGCTGGCGAAGGTGACGTTGCCCGCCGACGTGCAGAAGGCCGTGGACCGCTCGCTGTCGGCCGCCGCCGCGGTCTCGGAGGCCGAGGCGAAGGTGGCGCAGGCCAAGGCCGAGGCGGAGGCGAACCGGGCCCGACAGGACGGCTACGACAAATGCCCCGCCTGCGCGGAGATCGAGAAGCTGAGGTCACTGCCGCAGGGCATCACCGTGTACGCCCCCGGCAACCCCCAGTCGGTGGTCATACCGGCCAGGTAGAGGCCAGGTAGGGGCCAGGTAGGGGTTCGTGACGGAATCGCCATCGATTCCCAGAACAAGCAGCCGCGAAACGGCATAAACTGCGCGCCTGTGAGCCTGCCTGTACGTGAACGTTCCCCTCGGCCGGGCGGCGGTCGCCACCGCCGTCCCGTGCCCACGTCCTTGCCGCCCGACGCCCCCGTGCTCGTGCTCGCCACCCCCGGCGGCACCGCCGGCGTGGCCGAGGAGATCGCCGCTGTGGTACGCGTCGACAACCCGCAGATCGAGGTGCGTCTGACGAGCGTCACCGACCTGGCAGACTCCCTGCCCGCCGGCCGCGACGCCGTCGTCGTCCCCCTGCTCACGTGGGAAGATCCCGCCGTCATGGCGGAGATCGGCAAGGCCGTCGCGGCCGCCGGCTCCGGCGCCGTCGTGACCGAGGCGCTCGGGCCGCACCCGCTGCTGGCCGAGGCCCTGCACATCCGGCTGGCCGAGCGCGGCCTGGCCAGGGCCGACCGCGTCCGCCTGCTGAACGTCTCCAGCCCCGTGGACGCCGTCATCCTCGCCACCGTCGGCGGCGAGCGCGCGGTGCACGCGCTTCAGGCCACCGCGGTGCTGCTCGCCTCCCGGCTCACGCTGCCGGTCGTCGCCGCGTCGCTGGACAGCGAGCCAGGCGTGCCCATCGCCGCCCAGCGGCTGCGCGCCGCGGGCGCCGAACGGCTGGCCATCGCACCCTGCCTGATCGGCCACGAGGCGCCCGCCGGCATCGTCGAGCAGGCCGCCGCCGCGATCAACGCCGGCCACGCCCAGCCGCTCGGCGCGCACAGCGCCGTCGCCGAACTTGTCGCCCGAGCTTACGGCAGTCAACTCGCCACTTGACAAGGGCTTGTAAAGATCACCGGACTCGCGTTACCTTCTCCGCATGCGCCGTGTGGTCTGCAATGGCGAGCGACTCGGCCTCCGTGACGTCACGGAGGCCGACGTGACCGCCCTGCACACCATCTACAGCCACCCCGCCGCCGTCCAGCACGCCCCCTTCGCCCCGCGCAGCCTCCAGGAGGTCACCGGCCTCGTCGAGGAGGCCATGGAGGCCGCCGCCGCCGAGCCGCGCCGCCTCTACGTCCTGGCCGTCGTCGACGCCGGCCGCCGCGACGTGATCGGGGTGGCCAGGCTCCGCATCGAGGCCGACCTGCCGCACAGCGCCGAGATCGGGTTCGGGTTACACCCCGACCAGTGGGGGCGCGGCATCGGCACCGACCTCGTACGCCTGCTGCTGTCGTTCGGGTTCAAGCAGCTCGGGCTGCACCGCATCTGGGGCGCCCGCTCCCCCGCCAACCTGCCCGCCCAGCTCGCCATGCTGACGGCCGGGATGGTCGAGGAGGGCCGCATCCGGCACCACCTGCACACGCCGAACGGGTGGCGCGACTCGATCGTGCACTCCGCGATCGAAGGCGAGTGGACCGAGCGTTAGCTCGTCCAGTTTTTGAGGACGCGGGTCGCGACCTGCGACGGAAGGCCGTCGGAGCCGTCCACGACGAAGTCCTCCACCCGCGCCACCTCCAGGATCGACGCCAGCTCCCCCGACCTCTTCAGATGCCAGTCCAGCCCCTCGGGGTCGAACGCGTGGCGGGCCTCCAGCCGGCGCCGCACCTCCGGCAGCTCCACCTGCAGCCGGCACACTCTCAGAGGAACGCCGAGCGCCTCCTCGTACGCGTCGCGCTCGGCCCGGCTCTCGACGACACCCGCCAGCACCAGCCGCTCGGCGCCCGCCTCCCGGTAGTTCGCCGCCACCGGGCGGAGGTTGCGCAGGGTCAGCTCGCCGTGGAACGGGTCGGACGGGGGCGACGGCCAGGCTCGGCGGAGCCAGTCGACGTCGATGACCGCGTTCGGCACCTGGCGTCCGGCCAGCAGGTCGCCCACGGCGTCCGCCACGGACGTCTTGCCCGACCCCACCGTGCCTGTGATCAGGAGAGCTTTCGGCATTTTCGCGATCATACTTCTCGCGACCGCCCTTTTCGCGACCGCCCTTTTCGTGATCGCCCTTTTCGTGATCGCCCTTTTTGGGATCGCCCTTTTCCGCGATCACACCGGTCGCGCGTGAGTCGCCGCGCGGGGATTGTCGGTGCGGCATCCTACGATGAGGCTCCTCACGGAGGGATAGTCACATGCTCGACTCGCTGATCGTGCCCTTGTTCGTCACCACGGACCTGCCGCCGGAGGCGGAGCTGGCCGAGTTCGGGGAGTTGCTCGCCGAGACGACCCGCGTGCTCGGCCGCGACGAGCCCGGCTACGAGGCGTTCCTTGCGGGCAAGGTGTTCTGGCTCGACCGTCCCGTGCTGCCCGAGCAGCTCCCTCCGGCCGAGGGCGAGCTGCGCTTCGCCGGCATGCTCGGCTACCTCGCCGCCTCCGGCGCCGGGCACACGACGCGCGAGGTGGTCGGCGACGTGCGGCGGGCGATCGGGGCCGCCATCACGTCACGGTACGGCGACGTGGGGGTGGCGCCCGCCGTGTTCGCCATCCGCGACCAGGACGTACGCGAGCGCACCCCCGAGAACGCCCTCTACGTGGACACGCGTGATGCGGCGGCCGAGCTGGTGAGCGCGACCAGGTCCTACCTCTAGCCCCGGCCCGGCCCTTCCAGGAGGCCGATCGGGACGTACGAGGCCCACAGGTCCGGCTCGGCGGAGCCGTAGAGGTCGCGCAGGGCGAGCACGGCGGCACGCAAGGCGGTCGCCGGGGTGGCGCCTGCGCTGAGGCGGGTGTGCAGGTCGTGGACGAGGGCCCGGGTGATCTCGGGCGAGACCGGCCAGAGGGTGAGCAGGGCGGCGCGGACGCCCGCGTGCAGCAGCGCGTACGAGAGCGCGGCCATGCCGTCGGAGGACGCTTCGGGGGGCGTCGGGGCGGGGTCTTGGGCGGTGATGAGGGCCAGGTTCGCGGTCACGTTCATGGTCATGAGGCGGCGGGCCGTGAGCAGGCCGTCGGCCAGGCGCAGTCCGGAGGCGAACGGGTCGGCGTGGTCGTACACGGCCGGGCAGGCCAGGTGGAGCACGTCCCAGAAGCCCTGAAGCCGGGCTGAGGTGGCCTCGTGCGCCAGGTGAAGTGCGGCGCCGCCTGTGCTGCCTATGGTGCCTGCGGTGTCTGTGGTGCCGCCGCTGAGCAGGGTGGCCGCCTCGCGGGCCTCGGCCTCCACCGCAGGGCGCGCGGCCGGATCGGTCGTGTGGCCGAGCACCAGCGAGCCCACACCCGGCCTGGCCGGGCGGTGGATGGCGTGGGCCAGGGCGGTGGCGAAGGGGGCGTAGGCCACTGGGAACCGCTCGATCAGCAGGTGCCCTGACGGGGACAGGGCGTGGAGGGGCAGCCCGCGAAGTGCCGGGTGCGGGATCAGGTGCAGCAGCTCGATGCCGTTGCCCAAGACATCCAGCACTTCGGAGAGGAGCAGGTCGGCCAGGCGGCGCCACACGTCCGCGCGATGGCGGCGGGCCTCGATGTCGAGCAGGCCGGGCCTGCGGCCGTGCAACGTGCGGCGGAACTCCTCCAGGAGGACGCGCTCGACGAGGGTGGGGAAGGCACGCGGCTCGGGCCAGCCGGTGCGATGCGCCAGCACCGTCACCGTGCCTTCGCCCGGCGCGGTGCCCTCTCCCAGGTGAAACCCGATCAGCGCCCGCGCCCCTCGTGCGGCACGGTCGTCGAAGCGGTCGTCGGAGCGGTCGTCGGGGACGCTGACCAGGGCGTCGAGCTGCGCCCTGGTGGGTGGCTTGCGCCTGCGCAGGGCCACGAGGGCGGCGGCGTGCGGCTCCAGGCGATGCCAGAGGGCCTCCAGGTCCGTTTGGGCGGCACGGGCCCGGCGGATGATGGACGCGGCTCGGTCGGGGTCAGGGGTGTTACGGGCGATCATCAGAAGGGTCCGGACCGTCTCCAGGGCGCGCCGCTCGGCCTCCACGAGGTCATCGAGGTCCGTGACGTGGGCGGCCAGGGTGAGGTCCTCGGGCTTGTCACCGTGAGCAGGCTCGCTGCGATGCTCGGGCTTGTCACGATCGGCGGGCCCGCTACGGTGCTCAGGCATGTCACCGTCGGCGAGCTCGCTGCGGTGCCTTCGCTGGGGCGCGGGTGAAGGTCGCTGGGCGGGGGGCTCGGGGGTCAGGGCGGCGAGTTTGGCCTGTTCGGCGTGGGCCCAGGCCGTCATGGCCAGGTTCAGGCGTACCGCCAGCCGGATGGCGCGGTCGCGAGCGGCCTCGCGGCCCAGGGCGCAGGCGCGTTCCGCGTCGGCGAGGGCGGCGGGCAGGTCGCCCAGCCCTTCCTCGGCGATCGAGCGGTGGTGGTAGGCGGTGGCGAGCTCCTGATCGTGGCCCAGGTCGGACAGCAGGTCGATGGCTCTGGTGAGGCGCCGGCGGGCTCGTTCGTAGGAGATGGTCGCGAGGGCGAGGTCGGGCGCGCCCGGGTGAGGCGTGGCAGGGGCGGGCGTGGCGAGGTCGGGCGCAGTGCGGTCGGTGACGCCGGGGGCGGGCGTGGCGGGTGCGGGGAGGTCGAGGGAGGCGAGGTGGCGCAGGGCGATGGCCTCTGCCGCTGGGAAGCCGATGTGCTGGGCCAGGGCGAGGGCTTCCTCCAGCCGTTGCGGGGCTCCGAGGCGGGCGAGGGACAGCAGGGCCAGGACGGTGCCGCGACCGTGGCCGTTGGCGCGTTCGAGCTCCAGGGCGCGTTCGGCCAGGGGGATGGCTGTGGCGGGCTCGCCGCGTAGCTCGTGGACCAGGCTGAGGCCGGCGTAGGCGGGGGCGAGGCCGGTGCGCGGGCCCAGCTCCTCGCCGAGCGCGATGGCCTTGCGGAAGCGGGCGGCGGCCTCGTTCAGCTCGCCCAGCTTGAGGTGGAGGTCGGCGCGGCCGGACAGGAGCGGAACCCGGAGCGCCCGCCAGACCGGAGCCTCGACGAGGGCCAGCCCCTCCTCGTACGCCCGCGCGGCCTCCTCGCAGCGGCCGAGGTCCGTCAGGGCGGCTCCCAGCAGGGCGAGGGACTGGACGAGTGGGGCGGGCAGCGCGGAGTCCGCGTCACGGGCCAGCTCCACCGCCTCGGTCAGGTGCCCGGCCGCTTCCTCGGCCCGTCCCATGGCGGTGGTCGCCGCGCCGAGATTGCCCAGATGCTCGGCGACGCGCTCGTCTTGGAGCTCACACCCGCGTGTGGCGTAGTGGTGGGCGGCGGTCAGGTCGCCGAGTTCGCGACAGTAGCGGGAAAGCTTCCCCAGGAGGTAGGACCGCTCTTGGGCATCGGGGCCGGAAGGCTCAAGGGACTGGGGGTCGGCGGTCTGCCGGCTCCCCACCTCCGGGTTGAGGGGCTGCGGGGCGAGGGACTGCGGGCTTCCGGACACCGAGCCGAGGGACTGCGGCTCGAGCGGCCGCGAGCCTTCGGGCTCCTGGCCGAGGGGACCGGCCGGGTCCGGGGCGAGGGATTCCTCGGCCAGCGCCCGGGCGGTGGGGAGGTCGCCGGAAGCTTCGGCCTGCTCCAGGCGTAGCCGGAGTTCCAGGCGCTCCAGAGCCGCGCCGGCCTGGCGTCCCCCGGCGCGGAGGGTGGTGACCGCCTGGGCGAGGGTGGCGCGCCCGTGGGTGAGGTCGCCGAGCGTGAGCTGGATGGCGGCCAGACGGGACAGGGTCTCGGCGTCCAGGCCGTCCGCCATGGCGGCGACGACCTCGAACGGCGCCTCAGGACGGCGGAGGTCCGAGGCGACGGCGGGGGCCGGAGTCGAGGGCGGGGTGGTGATCGGAGTGGGGGCGGGGGGTGGGGTGAGGGTGGAGAGGCCGGACTCCAGGTGGGCGCGGGCTTGGCGGAGTTCTCCGCTGGACTCCAGGGCGAGGCCCAGTTTGATCGCGGCGAGGGCTGTCAGGTGGGCGTGGCCGCTCGTGCGGAAGCAGGTCAGTGCCGATTCCAGGGCGGTCACCTGCGTGCGGACGTCTCCTTCGCGGGCGGCGAGGGCGGCGAGGCGGTCGTGGGTGACGGCTTGCTTCAGGGGGTCGGCGGCGGCGAGGCCGAGGGCGGAGGAGAGCCGGTCCCGGGCCTGCCGGGGCTCGCCCAGCCGGACGTGGGCCGCGGCGCGGCCGAGGGTGGCCGTGAAGAGGGCGTCTAGGTCGCCTTCCGCGGCGGCCAGGTCGGAGGCGCGGTCCAGGTCGGCCAGGGCGTCGTCGGCGCGGTCCAGCGCGGTCAGGCAGGAGGCGCCCATGACCAGCGCCATCGCCTCCTTGGACGGTGCCCGCAGGCCCGCGAACGCCTCCGCCGCCGCCGCGAACGCCTCCAGCGCGCGCTCCGGCTCACCCTCCGTGTACGCCAGCACGCCCAGGTTGTAGCGCACCGACGCGGCACCGTCGTGGTGGCCCAGCGACTCGTATTCGCGGCCGGCCAGCTCGAACGCCATCCTCGCCCCGTCGGTGTCGCCACGGGTGCGGCGGCGCTGGCCTATGCGGTACCACTCGTCGGCGGGCTCACGGCGCCGGCCCCTTCGCCGGACGATCTCGACGAGCCTGGTCTCGCAGGCGGCCGCGTGGCCGTGATGGCCTCGGGTGGCCAGCGTGACGGCGTGCTGGTCGAGCGCCCGGCACGCCTCCTCCCACTCCCCCGCCGCCTCCAGCTCGATGGCGCACGCGGCCATGCGTTCGTTCGCCGCGGTGAGGTCGTCCTCGTCGATGGCGGCCTTGGCTGCCGGTACGAGGGCCAGCGCGGCGGCCCGCCTGTCGCCTGCGGCCCGGTACAGCTCCCGGGCCCTGGACGCGCACGTGACGGCGGCCTGTGGGTCGTTCAGTGCCAGGTACGCCTCGGCCGCGTGCACCTGCTGGGCTGCCTCCTCGGCCGGCAGTCCGGCGGCCTCGCACTGGGCGGCGGCACGCAGGTACAGCTCGACGGCTCCTTCCGGGTTGCCGGTGTGGAGGTGGATGCGGGCCATGTTGCCGAGCTGGAGCGCCTCCGAGCGGGTGTCGGCGAGGGAGCGGTACAGGGTGGCCGCGCGTTCGTAGGCGGAGAGGGCACGCTGGTACTCGTCCAGGGCGGCGGGGGTGGTGGAGGCGGGGGTGGTGGCGAGGTCTTCGTGGATGGCTGCCTGGGTGGACAGGGCGAAGGCGGCTCTGGGCAAGGAGCCTGATGACTCGAAGGCGCGTACCGCGCGGTCCAGGACCCGAACGGCGGTGCGGGGGCGGCCCGAGGTGGCCAGTCGTCGCGCTGCCTCCAGGAGGGACTCGGCGGGGTTCTCCGTGCCGCGTTCGGCGAGTTCCAGCAGGTTGAGGGTCGTCTGCTCGTCCGGCAGGCGCAGTGCCAGGGCGGTCGCGGCCCGGGACAGGTGCTCGTCCACGGTGGGCGGGGGGTCGAGGGCGGACAGCAGGGCCGCGTCGCCGTCCCCGGCCAGGGTCAGGGCCTCGGTCAGGTCGCGGGGGTCGTGTTGTGCGGCGTAGCGGGTCAGTAGTGCTTCGCACAGCTTTCGTTGGGCGGGTGCCGTCTGGGGTGGGGCGGACTTGAGGGCCAGCTCGACTGCCTGGCGGGCGGCCAGGACGGCCTCGCGCAGGTCCTCCGTGCGCAGGTCCTCCGTGCGCAGGTCCTCCGTGCGCTGGTCGGTGTGCGTCAGTTCGCTTGCGCGGCGGCACAGGAGTTCCGACATCAGGCCGTATGCCTCGATGCGGAAGCTGGGGGGCTGGTCGGATGTCAGGGCCTCGCGTAACGCGGTGACGGCCTCGTCGGTCGTCTCCGGGGTGAGGGCGAGCCGTAGTGCCCTGGCGAGCAGCAGGAGTGTGCCGGGTCGGCCCGGGTGTTCGGGGTCGTGGGCGGCCAGGGCGGTGCGGGCGGCGGCGATGGGTTCGGCGGGGTCGCCGCCGGTGATGACGGCTCTCCTGAGCAGGGCGTGGGCCAGGGTGGTCAGGAGGCTGGCGCGATCGGGGGGACCGGCGGAAGCGTCCCCGGCCAGGTCGGGCGCGGACCCCGTTCGGGCCGGGTGGGTGGTGGAGGGTGGGTGGTCTCGGGTGAGGGTGAGGGTGGGGCGGGTGGCCTGGTGGAGGGCTTGTATGGCGTCGTCGAGGTCCGCGAGGGCGCCGGTGGTGAGGTAGCGGTGCCAGCGGCGGTCGGCGAGCAGGCCGAGGCGGACGGCGGGGTCGGTGGCGAGGCCGCGAGTGGTCTCGTCGGGGGCCACGTGCAGGGCTTCGAGCATTTCGGTGGCGGCGTCGAGTGAGCGGTCGTCGCCCGTCACGACGTACCAGTCGATGAGGCCGGACGCGTACGGTGCCACGACGCCCGGGTGGGCCCACTGCTCGTGCCAGAAGTCCAGGGCACACTGGCCGGCCCTGATGAACGCCAGAAGGTCGTCGTCCGCGTACGTGGTGGCGGCCCGGGTCTGGGTGAGGTCCACGAGGGTCAGGAGTGCCTGTGATCTTTCGTGGCTCGCTGGTGGGGTCTCCGCGGCCGACAGGTAGGCCCGTATCAGGTCCTCGTCGCCGGGGGACGCGGCGGCGAGGGCTGCTGCCAGGTCGCCCGTGTGGGCCGGGTCGCCGAGGGCGGCTCGGAGCAGGACGTGTACCGCGTCGAGGGCCGTGCCGCGTTCGCCTGTCGCGGTGTGCAGGCGCACCAGTGCGTTGCCGACGGGGGCGAGGGCGCCGGGTGCCCAAGAAGGGTCGGTGGAGCGCATGGATTCCTGGAGGAGCAGCCGGGTCAGCCGTTCGCAGACGTCCGGGTCGGGGGGTGTGACGGCGCGGCGGACGAGGGCGTGGACGAGCAGCCCGACGTGCCGGTACGCGGCCGGGTCCACGTGCCCCAGCACCTCTTCGAGCAGCCCGGCCCAGGTGCCGGCCGAGTCGCCGGGCGGGACGCGGGAGCCGCGCAGCTTCTCGGGCAGCCGGCCCGGGTCGAGCACGGCGACGGCGGCGAAGAAGGCGCCCGCCACGGCGGCGTCCCGGGCGGTGCGCGGGTCGAGACGGTAGCGGGCCAGGTGCAGGATGCCGATCTGCCGCCAGGTGGCCGCGTCGGACCGGTCGCCCGCGCACGCCCGCATCGCCTGCTCGGCTTCGGACAGCGCCGCCGGATCCCAGATCAGCTCGGGATCGGCGGCCTGCTCGAACCGCGCGATGCGGGCGGCCAGCGCCGCGGCCGGTTCGGTCATGGGCACAGGCTCAGGCTCTCACCGGCGTGCGCCCGCGTACAGGACCGTCACTGAGGGTGTCGGCCCCCGGGACCGGTCAAGGCGTCGGCTCCGCGGAGGGGTCAGGGGGTCGGTTCCGCGGAGAGGTCAGTTCCGCGGAGGGATCAGGGGGTCAGGGGGTCAGTTCCAGGAAGGACACGGCCGGCATGGGGAGGTCGAACGTCAGGGTGAGGGTCGGTCCCGTGACGGTGGTGGGTGGGGTGAGGCGGTCGAGGCCGTCGGCTCGCCGCAGTGTCTCCCACTGGTCGCCGGTCGGCCAGTCGCCGCCGCCCATCGCCTGCCAGACCGCCTCCACGTTGGTGTGGGTGGCGTCGATGCGGTGGTGGGTGAGCGTGTACGTGCCGCGGTCCAGCCCTTCGACGGTGAGGTCGATCACGCGCGCCAGCTCGGGAGCCCCGGCGGCCTGGGCGCTGTTGAGGGTGCCGTTCCAGATGAGGATGCCGACCCGGCCGTCACCGTGCTTGGCCGCCCATGCCTCAACTCCGGCGAGGTCCCCACTCACGTCGCTGACCACCTCCGCCTCCCCCAGCCGCTGGGCCAGCGAGAGGGCGTGGAAGCGGGGTTTGCGCAGGTTGCCGACGGTGAGCAGGCCGAAGCCGCCGTGGAAGAGCCGGGGCGGCCGGCCCAGCTCCTCGAAGTGGTCGGACACCACCCAGTGCGACAGCGCGTCGATCCTGCCCGCCGCGGACTTCATGCCGTGCAGCACGAACGCCGCCCCGAAGGGCCCGTCGCCGATGCCGTGGAAGTGGGTGGGGGTGGGGCCCCATTCGGTCCACCAGATGGGCACGTCCCGCCCGTACGCGGACAGGACGGGACGCCAGTCGAGCGGCGCGTTGCCGTAGGTGTGGGTGGAGACGAAGTCGAGCGCGGCGCCGGACCGGGCGACGTGGGCGAGCAGGTCCTCGACCCAGCCGTTGGCGGCGGAGGCGGGCCCGCCGACGCGCAGATCGGGGTGCACGTCGCGGACGGCGGCGGCGGTGACGTCGTAGAGCAGGAAGTACTCCTCGCGGGTGCCGGACCAGAAGACGTCGAGGTTGGGCTCGTTCCAGACCTCGAAGGCCCAGCGGTCGATCAGGTCGCGCAGGCCGTAGCGGGCGGCGAGGTGCTCGACGAGGGCGCGGACGAGGTCGCCCCACGCCTCGAAGTCCTTGGGCGGCGAGATGATCGCCTCGTACTGGAAGACGGTCCTGGACGGGTCGGCGGCCAGGTCGCGGGGCATGAAGCCGAGCTCGACGACGGGCCGCAGGCCGAGCGCGACGACGCGGTCGTAGACGGCGTCGAGGCGGGTGAAGTCGTAGGGCTCGCCGTGCCGGTAGACGCCGAGGTCGTCGCCGAGGACGGCGTGCGCGCGCACGGCCTTGACGCCCAGCTGCTCGCGGGCGAGGCGCAGCGCCGCGGCCAGCTCCTCGCCGATGGGCCGGCCGCCGGTCCGGTCGGTGCTGAGCAGGTGGGACAGGTGCTCGGAGCCGATCATGGGCGTCCAGGGCCGCGGCAGCTCGCGGGTGACCCGGCCCGCGTCCATCCGCACGGGGACGGTGGTCCCGGCGCGGGCGGGCAGCGGCGCGGCCTCGACGGGCGCGCTGAAGGGGCCCTGGCGGGGGCAGAGGGCGGCGACCGTGTAGGTGGCGAACCCGTGGCCGGTGTCCACGAACCGGCAGGCGGGCACGGCGGGCACGTCCACCTCGGCGGGGACGGCGGGCGCGCCGTCGCGGTGGACGAGGTAGCCGATGGCGCCGGGCACGGGGTCCCAGGTGAGGGTGACGTGCCCGGCGCCGGGGACGGCGCGCAGGCCGGTGGGTGTCGCGATCATCCGGCCTGCCAATCCTCGAGCCGCAGCACCGGCCGCAGCTTGCCTTCGACGCCGGAGCCGGCGAAGTAGCGGTGCAGGGCGCCGCCGGCGAGGACGTTGCCGAGCGCGGCCATGGCCATGCCCTGGTCGAGCGCCAGGTACCACTTGGACACGACGCCGGTGCGGACGGCGATGGCGTCGTAGAAGCCGCCGGGCCCGTAGGCGTCGAAGTCGCGGCGCAGCTTGGCGAGGTTGTCGAGGGCGGCCTGCCTGGCGTACGGCAGGGCGAGGAAGCTGGCGTGCGGGGTGACGACGCCGTCCCCGTACGCCTGGGGCAGCGGCTTGGCGGGCCGGCAGCCCTCGTAGCCGGGGTCGACGCTGGTGCGTTCGCGGTCGGAGGGGTAGCCGGGCTCGTCCATGCCGAGCTGGTCCACGCCGTAGACGTTGTAGCCGCCGTGGGGGTCGTTGGACGGGGAGAAGCCCCAGTAGCCGTACTTCGCCTCGTTCAGGCCGTGCTCGATCTGGGCGCGGACGAACACCGGGTGGTTGCGGCCCCAGCTCCTGGGCGCCCACCTGGCCTCGGGGACGACGAGGTCGGGCATGAGGGCCTCGAACATGGAGCCGCCCCAGTTGGGGACGTAACGCAGGCCGCGGTATTCGTAGGTGCCCTCCCAGACGTTGACCCCCATGTACCGCTTCCAGGATCCGGTGGGCCGTTGCTCCTGCCAGCCGTAGTCGCAGCCGTTGTCGGGGAAGGTGCGGTAGGGGCCGAAGTAGCTCTCGGGCGGGAGCTGGCCGAGGGCGATGCCGACGTACTGGCCGATGCGGGTCTCGGCGGGGGCGCCGTAGTGGTGGCAGGTGGAGTAGACGGTGACGCCGGTGCCGGCGTAGTCGGTGGGCAGGTTGCAGTCCTGGGGCGGCGGTTCGGGCCAGAAGCCGCCGCGCAGCAGGCCGGTGCCGGCGTCGGGGCGGGCGGCCGGGTCGTAGTAGGCGGTGAAGTCCATGGAGGCCAGCAGGGCGTTGGCGGCCTTGGCGTGGGCGGGGATCGCGTTGCGGACCATCATGAGGGCGGTGGCCAGCCAGCCGTTGTCGACGCTGGAGGCGAACGGGTGGATGGGATCGCCGGAGTCGGGGAAGCTGCGGGCGAGCTGGAGGGTGGCGGGGTCGTACCAGTTGTAGAACTGGCCGGTGGGGGTGTTGCGTTCGAGGCGGGCCAGCGCGTCGAGCACCTTGCCGATCCTGGTGGTGGCGTCGCGTGGGGTGATCAGGCGCAGGTCGCGGGCGGTGAGGGTGCTCCACACGTACGTGGCGATGTTGGTGGGCGAGGTGATGCGGGCCCTGGTCTTCAGGTCGCCGGTGACCTTGTCGGCGGGCAGGCCGGTGGCGGGCTCGACCATGGCGGTCATGGAGCGCCAGGTGTCCTTGGCGTAGCGCCATAAGGTGTCGTCCGCGTTCATGGGAGTGGTCAGGGAGAGCACGAGCAGGCAGGACAGGACGCGCATGGGTGCTCCTCTACTTGAGGCCGGTGGTGGCGATGCCCTGGATGAAGAAGCGCTGCAGGAAGACGAACAGGAACAGGATCGGCGCGATGACCACGACCGACCCGGCGACCAGCAGGTTGTAGTGGGTGCCCTCGTTGCCGTTGAGGATGTTGAGCGCGACGGGCAGGGTGTACATGTCCTCGCTCTGGGCGACGACGGCCGGCCAGAGGAAGTTGTTCCACGAGCCGAGGAACGTGATGAGCCCGAGCGTGGCCAGCGCGGGCCCGCACAGCGGCAGGATGATGGTGAAGAAGACGCGGAACTCCCTGGCGCCGTCCACGCGGGCCGCGTCGATCAGCTCGTCCGGCAGGTCGGCGATGAACTGCCGCATCATGAACACGCCGAGCGGCGTCACCAGGGTCGGCAGGATGATCCCGATGAACGTGTTGACCATCCCGAGCCGGGCGATCAGCACGAACTGCGGCATCATCACGACGATCGCGGGGATGGCGAGCTGCACGAGCACGAGGCCGAAGGCGAGGTTCTTGCCGCGGAAGGAGAGCTTGGCGAAGGCGTATCCGGTCATGGAGCAGAACAGCAGGTTGGTGGCGACCAGCACGAGCGCGATGATCATGCTGTTGGCGAACGCGGTGCCGAGGTCCACCCGGCCGAACAGCTCGGCGAAGTTGCCGAGCGTCCACGTCTCGGGCCAGAACGTCGGCGGGTCGCGCCGGATCTCCCGCTCCGGCTTGAGCGAGCTGAGCGCCGTCCACAGGAACGGCCCGGCGACCAGCACCAGGCCCAGCGACAGGCCGAGGTGGACGACGAGGCGCTGGCGGCGGGTGGTTCTGGTCATCGTCTCCTCCCCAGCCTGAGCTGCAGGACGGCCAGCGCCACGATCACCGTGAACAGCACGGTCGAGGCGGCCCCGGCGTAGCCGTAGTTGCCGACGCCGAACTGGCCGAAGATGGCCAGCGAGGCCGACAGGGTGGCGTTCAGCGGCCCGCCCCTCGTCATGACCAGCGGCTCCTCCAGGAACTGCATGAAGCCGACCGAGCTGTAGACGGTGCAGAACAGCAGGACGGGCCGCAGCGAGGGCAGAGTGACGGCGTGGAAGCGGGCCCAGCGGCCGGCGCCGTCCACCGCCGCGGCCTCGTACAGCTCCTTCGGGATGCTCTGGAGCGCGGCCAGCAGCACGACCATGTCGAAGCCGAAGCTGCGCCAGGCCGTCATCACGATGATCGAGGGCAGCGCGGTGGCCTCGTCGTCCAGCCAGTTGGGGCCCTCGACGCCCACCAGGCCGAGCAGCCGGTTGACCAGCCCGGCCTCGGGCTCCAGCAGGAACTTCCAGGCCACGGCGACGCCGATGATGCTGGTGACGTTCGGCAGGTAGTAGCCGAGCCGGAAGAACGCGGCGGGCAGGCGGGCGATGCCGGAGTTGAGCAGCACGGCGGCGGCCAGGCCGAGCCCGATGGTCAGCGGCAGCGCCGTGAGCACGAACACGACGGTGTTGAGCGCGGCCCTGCGCATGGCGCCGTCGTTCATGAGGCGCAGGTAGTTCTCGACGCCGACCACGTCCACGGCGAGCGGGTCGGCCACGTCGGTGCTGCGCAGGTCGGTGAAGCTCATGCCGATGCCGACCAGCAGCGGCCCGAGGTAGAACACCGCGAACAGCACCACGAACGGCGCGATGAAGACCCAGCCGAGGCCCGACCGGCGCAGGACGCCCCTGACCTTGACGGGCGCGGGCGCGGGCGGCGCCTGTCTCGTCAGCACGGCCATGGCGCGCTACAGGCCGGTGCCGATGGTGTCGGCCTGCACCTGGATCGCCTTGGCGGTCCGCTCGGGGGTGGAGCGGCCGCGCGCCAGCTTCTCCAGCTCCGCCTCCAGCACCCTGGCCACCTGCTCCCAGGTGGGGAACGGCGGCGGTGTCCTGGCGTCCTTGAGCTGCTCGCCGAAGACCGCGAGCTGCTCGTCGGCCTTCAGCTCCGGCTCCTGCCAGGCGGCCTGCACGGCCGGCAGCGCCTTGACCGTGGTGTACCACTGGGCCTGCACCTTCGGCTCGCTCAGCCACTTGATGAGCGCCCAGGCGGCGTCGCGGTTCCTGGCCTTCTTGAAGACCGCCAGGTCCGCGCCGCCGACGAAGCTCGTCGCCGAGACCGGGCCCTTGGGGTAGGGGGCGACGCCGAACTTGCCGGCGAAGCCGGGGCCGCCGTCGTCGTTGAGCACGCCGATCATCCACGGGCCGGAGTAGAAGGCGCCGACCTCGCCCTTGATGAACGTCTGCGGGAAGGCGTTCGCGGGGGTGTCGGTGGGGGCCAGCTTCTGCTGGAACAGCGACGCGTACTGCTTGAGCGCGGTGACCGCCTCGGGGGTGTCGAAGGTGTACTTCCCGTCCTTGACGATCTCGCCGCCGGCCTGCCAGATCAGCGGCAGCACCTCCTGCCAGGAGGCGCCGAGCTGGTAGCTCTGGTTGAAGCCGCGGCGGGCGCCGCCCTTGTCCTTGAGCGCGCGGACGAACGCGGTGAACTCCTCCCACGTGCGCGGCGGTTTCACGCCGGCCCGCCGTGCCTGGTCGGTGCGGTAGTACAGGACGCGGGTCTCGACGTACCAGGGCACGCCGTACGCGGTGCCGTTGATGTCCACGGTCTGCCAGGCGCCGGGGAAGAACGCCGCCTTGTCGACCAGGTTGCCGGGCGTGGGCTCCAGGGCGCCGGTCTTGGCCAGCTCGCCCGACCAGGTGGAGCCGATCATGCTCACGTCGGGGGTGGCGCCGCCCGCGATGGCTGAGGTGATCTTGTCGTGGGCGACGTCCCAGCCGATGGCCGTCACGGTGACCTTGACGCCCGGGTGGGCGCTCTCGAAGCCCTTGACGAACGCGCCGAGCGCCTTGCCCTCCTCGCCCATCGCCCAGACCGTGACCTCCCCGGTGGCGTTGGCGGTCGTGACGTCCCGTGCCCGTTCCTGCGCCGTGCCGGTGCCGCGCCCGCAGCCGGCGGCCAGCATCGCGATCGCCAGCGCGCCCGCGGCGGCGCGCCGGGTGGTGGTGGTCATGTCCTTACCTCCTGGGGGTGGTGGCCGCAGCTCGCGCGGATGACCGGCGCGGTGGCCAGGGTGTGGTGGCTCGGGGTGTCGCGGACACCGGTGATCAGCTCGTCGAGCGCGCGGGCGGCGCGGGCGCCGAGCTCGCGCATGGGCTGCCGGACGGTGGTCAGCGCCGGGCGGGCGTGGCGGGCGGCCATGATGTCGTCCCAGCCGGTCACGGCCACGTCGCCGGGCACGTCGAGGCCGAGCTCCTCGGCGGCGAGCAGCGCCCCCAGCGCCACCTCGTCGTCGGAGCAGACGATCGCCCGGGGCCGGTCGCGGCCCTTGAGCAGCTTCGTGGCGGCCTCGTGGCCGCACTCCACGGTGTAGTGGCCGGTGTCGACGGCCTCGATGGCGCCGCCGAGCACGGACCGCACGCCGCGCCAGCGCTCGTCCACGTCGTCGTGGCTGGTCAGCGGGGCGCCGAGGAAGGCGAAGCGCTCGTAGCCGTGATCGGCGAGGTGGGCGGCCAGGGCGCGGGCCGAGGCGGTGTTCTCGCTGCGCAGCGTGTCGGCGCCGGGCAGCGGGTCGCGGGAGACGAACACCAGCCGCACGCCGAGCCGGACGAGCTCGGCGACCAGCGGCTCCGGCACGGTGTGGCCGAAGATCAGCATGCCGTCGACCCGGCCGGCCAGGTCCTTGATGAGGTCGCCGACCCGGGTGCGGCCCTTCGTGGACAGGATGATCACCGAGCGGCCCAGCTCGGAGGCGACCTCCTCGTAGCCGAGCAGCACCTCGGCGTAGTACGGGCCGGCCAGGTCGGGGAAGACGACGCCGTTGGCGGCGTGGCGGCCCTCGGCGAGGCTGACGCCGAGGCGGCTGGGCGTGAAGTTGAGCTCCTCGACGGCCTTGAGCACCTTCTCCCGCGTCTTGGCGGCGACGGGGCCGGTGCCGCGCAGCGTCCTGGACACGGTGGCGATCGACACGCCCGCCCGCCTGGCCACTTCGTAGATGGTCACGTCCATGGTGCTCATCTCCTCCTGTAAGCGCTTACACCCGCCGCCGGGTGAAAGCGCTTACAGACATGCGCGTGCCAACCACGTTAACTTCTCGTCCAGAGCGCGTCGAGTAACGGTGAGGTCACGGCCGGGATGGGTAGTGCGCCTGCATGCTCTACGGCGAAGAACATGTCCGGCGCTACCGGGAGACCGACGGCGCGGAGGGACACGACTGGAACAACACCACCGTCCTCCTGCTGACCACCAAGGGGCGGAAGTCCGGCCGGCCCTTCACCACCCCGCTCATCTACCAGCGGTTCGGCGACGACTACCTCGTGGTGGCGTCCAAGGGCGGCGACCCCGACCATCCGGGCTGGTTCAAGAACCTCCAGGCCAGCCCGGAAGTGGAGGTGCAGGTGAAGGGCGACAGGTTCAAGGCCCGCGCCCGCACGGCCACGCCGGAGGAGAAGCCCGAGATGTGGCGGGTCATGGCCCGCACGTGGCCGGACTACGACGAGTACCAGAAGAAGACCGACCGGGAGATCCCGGTCGTCGTGCTCGAACGCGCCACCTGACCGGACGCGGAAGGCCCCGCCGTCCCGTGGGGCCTTCCGGCGGGATCACTTGATCAGGTACGCCCGCGTGACGGTCTCGGTGAAGGCGTTGCCCCCGGCGTCGGCGGCCTTGACCCGCAGCGAGGCGAACCTGCCACGCGCCCCGGACGGGTGCCAGGTCTCGGCGGCCCAGGTGTCCTTGCCCGACGGGTGCACCAGCGTGGGCAGCCAGGTGCGGCCGTCGTCGTAGGAGATGTCGACGGTGAGCGTGCGCAGCGGCAGGTCGGGCGAGCCGGCCTGGCGCTGCACGCCGCCTGGTTGCGCGCGTCCAGCTCAGGGTCGATCTTGACGGCCAGCAGCGGCAGCACCTGCCGCTCCCCCGCCGCCGGCGTCTTCGACCGGAACCGCCACTCCGCGCTGACCCGGGTGGACAGCGCCGTCATGGCCGGGTCGCGCCCGGCCGTCATGGTGAGGCGGTACTCGCTCTCCTTCCGGTCGGCGGGCACGTCGATCCAGCCCGGCAGGTAGTCGGAGGTGCTGTGGACCTCCTTGCCGTCGCGGTACAGCGCGGCCCGCGGGGCGGTGTAGGAGCCGACGGAGTAGCGGTCGGGCCTGCCGTCGTCGAACAGCGAGGTCGCGAACTGCATCATGTTCTCCTCGCGCCAGTTGTGGTCGCCGCCGGGGTCGAGCGCGGCCCCGAGGACGGCGCCGTTCCAGCGCTCGGTGCTCTTCTGGCCGGCCCGGTAGACGGTGGTGCGGCCGAAGAAGAACTGGTCGAGGTCGTCGAACCCGTCCGGCGGCAGCTTGTACTGGGCGAAGGACGGGTACCAGCCGGTGTCGCCGGGCGTGTAGTACTCGGTCCTCGTGAACGGCAGCGGCACGTGCGCCACGTGGACGTACGGCATCCAGGCCAGCTCCGTCCCGTACAGGACGGGCAGCGCCATGTGCTCGCCGGTCTTGCCGTCCCGCTGGGCGGCGTAGGTGGAGGTGACCTCGGCCAGGTCGCGGCGGCGCGGGCGGTAGCCGGGGTCGGCGGGGATGCGCGGCTCGGCCTTCATCAGGTGGTAGAAGTACGGGCTGGCGTGGTAGCTGCCGTCGGCCTGCGGCCTGGCCCACTGGGTCCAGCGGTAGTAGGCGAACTTCTTGCTGGCCGTGCGGGTCGTCGGGATGGCCTTGACGCCTTCGACGCGATCGGCGCCCCACCGGCCGGCCAGGTCCACGTCCACGCCGAGCGGCTGCGCGCCCTCGACGAGCTGGAGCAGGCCCAGCATGCCGATCGCCAGGCGCGCGGTCGGCTCCTCCGTACGCACGTTCACCGGCTTGGCGCGGCGGGC
This sequence comes from Nonomuraea composti, assembly GCF_012034275.1. Lineage (NCBI taxonomy): Bacteria > Bacillati > Actinomycetota > Actinomycetes > Streptosporangiales > Streptosporangiaceae > Nonomuraea > Nonomuraea composti. The sequence goes on from NZ_JAATEP010000037.1 coordinate 111,647, forward strand.
GTCGGCGGTGACCGTGCGGTCGCCGTCGAGGGTGAACTCCGGCTCTGCCGCCATCACGATGGTGCCGTCGTGGTCGGCCAGCAGGGTGACGACGGTGTAGCGGCGGCCCTTGAGCAGCCGCAGGTCGAGGCTGCCGCCGGAGATGTCGTAGTTGGTCTGCTCGCCCGCCTCGATGTCGATCACGCCGGCGAACGCGGTCTGCGCGGGCCGCCCGTCGCTGCCGGTGAAGCGCAGGCCGAGCGCCTTCTTCTCCGGCTCGACCCGCATGCCGATGCCGGTCCGTACGGTGACGTCGCCGCCCTTGGCGATGACCGTGCCGCTGAACAGGCCGGTCGCGCCGGGCTTCGCGGTCACCTTGACGTCGGCGGTGCCGTGCGCGGGCACCTCCACCGCGCCGGCGCCGAGGGTGAACGGGGCGGCGCTCTCACCATGCCCGTCCTTGGCGACGACGCTCAGCTCCAGCCGGACGGCGGCGTCGCCGTCGTTGCGGTAGGTGAGCGTGCGCTCCTTGGGCGCGGTGTCGGGCAGCTCGACGTCCCCCATGGTGAGGGAGGCGGGCTCGGTGGTGATGCGCTGGCCGACGGCGCGGGCGACGTCCACCCGGCCGGAGCCCTGGATGTAGGCGCCCAGCTCCTCGCCGGGGGCGGTGGCGGCCATGAGCGCCGCCTTGATGCGGGCGGCCGTCCAGTCGGGGTGCAGGCCGGCCACGACGGCCGCCGCGCCCGCCACGTGCGGCGTGGCCATGGACGTGCCGCTCATCTCCGCGTACAGCTCGTCGCCCGAGGCTCCCTCCGGGGCGCCCGCCCTGGCGGCGACGATGCCGACGCCGGGGGCGATGAGGTCGGGCTTGACCGCCGCGTCGCCGGGGCGCGGGCCGGTGCTGCTGAACTGGGCGACCGTGTCGGCGTCGCGGTAGGAGGCGCCGACGGACAGCGCGGCGTCGGCGCTGCTCGGCGAGCCGAGCGCCTGGGGCCCGTCGTTGCCCGACGCGATCACGAACAGCGTGCCGTACTTGGCCGTGAGGGTGTTGACGGCCTGCTCCAGCGGGTCGACGCCGGGGGCGTCGGGGCCGCCGAGGCTGAGGTTGGCGACGCGGGCGCCGTTCTGCGCCGCCCAGGTCATGCCCTCGACGATGGCGGAGTCGGCGCAGTAGCCGTCCTGGCCGCAGACCTTGCCGATCATGAGCTTGGCGCCGGGGGCGACGCCCTTGCGCGTCCCGCCGGACGCGGCGCCGGTGCCGGCGATCGTGGAGGCGACGTGGGTGCCGTGGCCGTTCAGGTCGGTCGTGTCGGGCTCGGCGGTGAAGTTCTCCGTCTTGACGACCTGGCCCTTCAGGTCCGGGTGGGCGGGGTCGTAGCCGGTGTCGAGCACGGCGACGGGCACGTCCTGGCCGGTGTGGCCGGCCGCCCAGGCGGCGGGCGCGCCGATGTGCGGGACGCTGACGTCGAGGGAGACCTTGGCCTTGCCGTCGAGCCAGATCTTGACGGGGGCGGCGGCGGTGCGGGCCTGGGCCGTGAGCGTCTGCCAGAGCGCGCCGGTGCGCGGCTCCTTCCTGGCGACGCCGTTGATGGCGGGCAGGGGGCGCCCGCCGGCGGCGCGGAGCGCGGCCTGGCCCGAGTCCGGGTCCGAATCCGAGTAGGTCAGGATGAGCGGGAGCCGCGGGCTGGCGGCGTCGTCGTAGCCGAGGGCGGCCAGCCGGGTGACGTTGAAGAGCCTGGGGTCGAGGGTGCCCGCGGCCAGCAGCGGCAGGGCGTCGACGGGCACGATGCTGAGCCCGTCCGCGGACCTGCGGCGCACGAAGTCGATCTTCTCGCGGCCGGGGCCGGCGGCCACGTCGAGCTGGGTCTGCTTGTCCGGGAGCTCGCGGAGGGTGACCTTGTCCCCGGTGATGAGGGTGATCGTCTTCGCCGGGCCGAGCTTGGGCGCGGGCGGGGCGGGCGGGGCGGGTGCTGCCTGGGCCGGTGCGGCGATCGCCGTGGCGGCCAGTAACACGACGCCCAGAAGGGCCGTTCTCTGTTGCACATTCCGCTTTCTAATTGTCAGTGAAATTTGGTGACAAGGTGGCGTCGGTGGCCTATTGCGGCAACTGCCGGAAACGGCCAAGATCGAGCGCGTGCAGGAAGACGGCAGGGCGCTGGAGATCGTCGGCATCTCCGCCTTCGACGAGCGGATCTACCGCAGCGTCCTGGCCTGCCCGGGCATCACCGTCCAGGAGCTGGTCAGGAGGAGCGGCGAGAGCTCGGGGCGCATCCAGTCGTCGCTGAGCAGGCTGCGCGTCAAGGGCCTGGTCAGCCGCCTGTGGGGGCGCTCACCCCGCTGGACGGCCACCAACCCGGGCACCGCCATCCGCGCGCTCGTGCGCGACATGCAGAGCGAGCTGGACCTGCTCACCGACACCGCCGACGAGCTCGAAGCGGCCTTCCGCGACGTCGGCACCGACCCCGCCGGAGGCGACCAGATCGAGGTGCTGGCCGGGCCCGAGGAGCAGGCCCGCTGGTACGTCCGGCTGCAGCAGGAGGCCAAGGAGGAGGTGCTGACCTTCGACCGGCCCCCGTACGTGCTGGACTACCACAACCCGCTGCAGACCGACCTGCTGCGCAACGGCGTGCGCTACCGCACCCTCTACGTGCCCGAGGCGTTCGACCACCCCGGGGCGCTCGACGAGGTGGGCAGCCTGATCAGGGCGGGCGAGGAGGCGCGGATCCTGCCGTGGCTGCCGTTCAAGATGGCGCTCGTGGACCGGTCGCGGGCCGTCATGCCGCTGCACATGGAGCCGCCGCTGACGCGTGGCGTGCTGATCAGGGGCTCCACCGTGGTCGTGGCCCTGGTGGAGCTGTTCGAGCGGCTGTGGCGGGAGGCGCTGCCCGTGCGGCCCGAGCTGTGGTCGCACGGCGTGCCCGAGCCCCAGGTGGCGCCGGACCCGGGCGCGGGGCTGAGCGTCGAGGACCGCCGGCTGCTGGCGCTGCTGGCGGCCGGGCTCAAGGACGACGCCATCGCCCGGCAGCTCGGCACCAGCCCGCGCAGCCTGCGCCGCCGGCTGCGGCACCTGCTCGACGAGCTGAACGCGGAGACCCGCTTCCAGGCGGGCGCCCAGGCCAGCCGCCGGGGCCTGGTCTAGG